>CAYTGC010000538.1:0-3472 GCA_964437195.1 uncultured Myxococcales bacterium
GGAAGACCGCGGTTGTACGTTCCGACGTTGAGCACCGGCTCGAACATCGAAACACCGTCGCGCAGAAGCAGCGCCGCTTGGGGCGTTCCACGAACCAGGGGCATCGACAGCAAGCTGCCGCCGTTGCTCGAGGCGAGCCACCCAGGAATTGTCTCGAGGACTTGGGAAATGTTGCGATAGCCACGCGCCTGGATCTCGTCGGCACGAACGACGGTAACAATCGAGGGCGCTTCCTGAACCGTCGTGACCTGCTTGGCGGCCGAGAGCACGCGGTCAGCGATGTCGATGTCGGTGTTGCTGCCGCGATCGGTGTCGGCCTTGGCTGTGTTCTCGGTGACAGGCTCGGGATCGGGCAAGAGCACGTCGTACGCCGGATCAAGCGCCGAAGCCGATCGCCGGGCCGGAGGAATCGGGTCTTGGGCCAAAACCCACGACGGCAATCCCAAGATGAGTGCGCTGACGAGCAGAGGCCTTTTCATAGCAGACCTCCCGCCCGTGGGAGCAGTGAGTAAGCCATTCCGATCATCACTCGGCCCGTCGGATTGCGCGGCTCACCGCCAAAGATTCCACCACCACCCGTCAGCGTGAACCTCAGCTTGTCCGTCGGTAGAATGTAAATGGAACCGAGCGCCGTCGCCGTCTTGCTCGTCATGTCGCCGACCACCGGTATCGTTCCGACAGCCTCGGCACCAAGTCCGATCACACGATGCAGTCGTACCGTCAGCGCTCCGCCCCACGTCAGCTCGTGTCCGACGGTCATGCGCAAGGGTGGATCTGCTGCCTGTGCGGCCATCGGATTTGGCTCGAAAAGCTGGCTGCTCTGCCGAACCACCGCACCAAAGCTTCCGAGGATGTGCACACGCCCCAGCAGCACCCCGAGGAGCAGCTTGGGTCGAAACGTAAAGTTCTTGTCGCCGAAAAACGAGTTGTTGTCGCCGAGCGGAGCCGTCGCCTCGAGCAGCGTTCCTATCTCGAACCACTTTCCCCCATAAAAACGCGCCTTGACCGCAAAGCGAGGATCACGCACACCGACGGTGTTAATCGACACGTTCTGACGTGGCTGTCCGGCATAGATGCCAGTGCTCATCGTCGAGCCCATGGTCGCAGGCGGCGTGGGCAGCACGGTAACCGTCGGGTCTCCAACGGCACTCGCATCGTAGTAGTTCACACCAACGGGAACCATCGCGGACAGCGATAGGAAATCCCACAAACCGAAATAGAAGCCAACGTCGAGAGTGACCTGATTTTCGATCACCGCGAACTGGGACTCTTGCCGCCCCATGTTGATGTCGTTCAGCGTGAGTCGCAGCGGCTTACCGGCCCAGCCCACGTTCGAGGTCATGCCGAACTCGAACTGCTGTGGTGTCTGGGCGCGGTCGACCACCTGGAGCCCGTACGCATCCATCGCTGGTGGCGTCATCACCACGTCGAAGCTGCGATCGGCATGCGCCGACGACATTTCGACGCTCGCCGCGCTGAGCATCCCAGCCAAAAAGAGCGCGCGTCGCATCATTGCAACCTCTCATCTAGCTGAGTCACCACTGTCGCTGAGCCCACCACCACAGCGAAGTTTGCGGGCAGCCCAGGCCCATTGGTGTTGGCGTACATCGCAAACTTGATGGCGCCACGACCCGCCGCCGAATCGGGAAGCCTTCGACCCTGCATCACTGGGTAGTAGACGCCACCGGGAATCTTGTCGCTGTCGGGTTCGATGCGAATTTGGATCTCGACGAGATCCTTCATGTTCGATGGCACCGAAAACGTGATACCGGAAAAGTTCTGCGACGGAAGCGTCGGCGCGGCTGTCCCGGCTCCGGTTTGGTACAGCATCATGCCAAACAGCACGCCCGACAGTGGTTTGGTGTACTGCTTGGGATTCCCGACGTAGAAGTACGGATGCCCGTTGTCGCGGTACGACTTGCAGACATCCAGGCGTCGCGTCGACTCTGCATCGTCCTCGGCGGTCGTCGGATTGATCGCTTGCAGCGATCCATTTTTGCGCGGCTCGTTGAGGTTGTCGGGATTGTGCTGAACCAGCACCAGCATGGTCGTCGCGGCGCGGCCCTTCGCCACCTGCATCGGGTCGGAGCTCGTCGCCGGGAAAGTTGTAAGTTGTGAAACCACCTTCCCGACTTGCAGAAGCAGTTGATCGCGCGACGCGAGCGTGACATCGGACAAGGCATCCCCGTCGGACGTGCGCTGCGCTTTCTGGGTGTAGTACTGGGCGCCGCACGTCGATGCCGATAGCGAGTTTTTTCCACAGCCGTTGTCGTCGCGGTCCATGCCTCGGATCGCGCAGGGCTCGCTCGGATCGACGACGGGAAGAACCTGAAAGCCCGAAAACGACGGTTCCGTCTGGCCGCCAACGTTCGCGATGATGCGCTCTGCCTTCGGATTGCCCGCGTAGTAGGCGTACATCTCGACGTGGTGCGACGGAAACGGCAGCGTCGGAACCACAGGAGGCGGCGTACATCCCGCCGGAACACCCGTGGCAACACACGGCTGCGGAGGAAGCGGCCAGGCAATCGACATCGCGATCACCGAGCCTGAATACGTATCGCAGCTACCCGCCAAAGCCGGCAGCAGTGCGAACAAAAACGACAGCTTCCGCGACGAGGCTAACACATAAGAAGCGTATCGAGCGGCGTTTGGACCTGTCAATCAATTCATCTTAATCGTTGTCTTCTTCGTCGCCCTCGTCGGCATCGTCATCTGCTTCACCGCCTTCGACAGCGAAAAGCGCCCACTCATGCTTTCCACCTGCGAGCTTGGTGCCGCAGTACTGGCACGTCACCGCATCGGACCCGGCGAGCGCACCACCGCATTCTGGGCAGTCCAGTGATGACATTCCGCGTCGGCTCTTTGCCGTGGCGGATCGCCCCAGTGCGAACACGTGGGTAAACGTCATCGGTTCACGACCGTCGACCGAAGCACTCCACATGATCTCGACATAGCCGTAGTCCTGCTCACCGCCGGTCAAGATCGACGTAAGCTCGGCGCTGCCAACCGCGACCTGGGTCAGCTTGGCGGACTCTAGTGATAGCTCGGCCTTTTCTGCTGGTGACGACGGCGGAGTCACGCAGAACCGATTGAGCTTGTCCACCTTGCCCGTCGCTTTGGCTTCGATCCATTTCCAGAAGATCACCGAGGCTCGATCTTCGATTTCCTGCCGACTGATGGAGGGATCGCGCTGGCGAAGCTCATCTAGGCCCGAAACCTCGCCGACTGCGGGCTCAGCTCGCCACTCTTCCGGCTGCGTGATCTCGGCCAGAACCCAGTCGTGTTCGCCCGAGTTCACAAGCGCCTTGCAGTAGTCACACTTGACCACTTCGCCGAGCGGGAGATCGGCACCGCAGCTCGGACACTTGCCTTCAAGGGCCGGAATACCTTTCTTGCTGTGCTTGCCCCGTCGACGAACAAACGACCACACCTCGTGGTACTGCGACAGCTCGGCTTTCTTGGTCTGCGAAAG
>CAYTGC010000539.1:0-3472 GCA_964437195.1 uncultured Myxococcales bacterium
GTTGTTCCAGAGTCTGCTGTTTGTACTTGCCAGATTCGATGACTGCTCGCGCGTTGTCGTCGTGGTGATAGGCAGAGCTCACGGCTGCCTGGCCCTGCTTGATGCGCTCTTGGCCGAGGGCGCTTAGCACCAGCTGCCCGCCCAGCTTGCCGAGCGCGTAGGGGATTGCGGCGGGATTCAAGCGCAGCTCGGCGTCGGCGCCGACCCCGGCATCGGCCGACGCGGCGACGCTGCCTGCAAAGATGAACTGGCTGTTGTGGTAGCGGGCATCAAACTTGAGTGTAAAGCCCACGCCCAGGGAGCCACGGACATGAACGCCGCCGGTGCCGATGGACACATCTCCAATCGCGACACCGAGTGTGAACCCGACCGTAGCGCGCGTCCCCGCGAAGGCGCTGACATTGGCCGAGAGTCCATAGCCGGCGTTCTTCCCCCACCCAGCCTCGCCGGACGCGCTGCCCTCAAATCCGGCTAGGCTGCTCTGATCGAGCTCCAGCGACAGAGAAGCTGGCCCGATGCGAAAGGTCTGCTTGACGCTTGAGCGGGCGATGAGCCCACGCATGTAGCCATAGCTTGCGACAGCCCCCGCCACATCGCCCTGTCCGCGCAAGCCGGCCTTGGTCGTCGTCTCGGAGCCTACGAGGACCGAGTTGGTGACGACCTGCTCCACCGCCAGCCAGCCGAAGTTGCGGCGGTCCTTGCGCAGGAACGAGTCGAGGATGCCGTGCTGAACGGTCTTCTGCCCGCTGACCCCAGCCCCGCCATCGCTCAGCTCGGCCTGGTCCCCGGCGGTGACGTGCGTGCCGTCGACATGGATGCGCTCAATGTATGTCGCATCGCGGCCTTCCTTTGCGGCCTTTTCGTACTCAGCTTTGTCGGTGCCCTGCGTATCCGGCTTGACGATGTTGCCGTTTTGGTCCGTGTATAGGTTCTGCGTCTTTACAAGGCCGATGTCCTCGAGCTTCGCAACCTGCGTAGCCGGACGAACCAGGGTGTTGGGAAGCTGCGAGCCCGGCTTGGCGCTTGAGAAGTCCTTGGCTTTGGCCGCGAGCGTCCACGTCTTATCCGTGCTGCGGCGTTCGGTGTCCGTGGACTCCTGGGCGAGCGCACCAGGGGACTGCGTCGAAGTCTTCTTGCGCGTGGTCGTCGATGTCAGGAAGCTCGTCCTGGTGTTGGTCTTCAGCTCCTTGCCGTTCCGCAGGCGCCGCTGTGTCTCAACAGTGGTCACCTGGGCTCTGGAAGATAGTTCGCGGGTAGTTGTCGAGGAGTCCTCTTGCTGTGTAGCACCGCTTTTGTAGGTCGTGTCGCGCCGGCTGTTCTCCTGCCGGGTACCCTTGAACTTCTCTCGGCGCTTCAGATCCAGCGCGGCATACTTGTAGCCGACGTTCTCCAACTGGACCTCGGACCTGCCGGTGGTCTTGACCGTCCGCTCAACGGTCTCGCTCCCCACTCTGTTGCCGTTAGGATCCTTGTAGACTGTATTGGTTGTCGACTTCGAGAAGTTCGTGCCATCGACTGTCTCGGACTCCCGGAAGCGGCCATCCAGGGACACGCCACTCTTGGAGTCCTTCTTCCCGTCGAACTGCGTCACGGTCTCGACCGTCGTCTCGGCCTGCTTGTTCGTGGTACGGACGAGAATGTGCTTGCTGCTCTGGCCTTCCTGGCTCTCCGCTTCACCGTCAACGACGCGCGAGCCATCGGCAAGCTCCTGCTGCCGGACCTTCCGGGTCTCGCGATTTCCGGAAAACTGCTTGGCTGTGTCTGCTGCGCGCTCGACTACCGTCGTTCCCGTCGGATCGGTGACCTTGGCTTCGCTGCGCTCGATGACCTGACGTACACCGCCGGGGCGCTGCAGCTTAAGAGCGCCCTTCAGCTCCCCGGCATTGCTATCCGGGTCCGGATTCAAGCTCTCCTCGATGCCGTCGAAGCGATCGGCCTTCTTGGTCCGCTCGTGGGCGACATAGCCGGTCTCACGCTGCGCGGCCGGTGGCAGCGCCTTGTCTCTGAGCCTCCACTCCGACGGATCGTGGGCCGGTGCAGGAGCCGCGGGGCCCTCGGCCGGCAGCGCCGCCCCCCGTAACGTGGCTAGGGACGGTACGCCATTGGGGCCGAAGATCCGTTGCCGGTTTTCTTCGTCATCCGATTGGTCGGAGTCGTCAAGCGCCGCCGTCAGATCCGGGTCCAGATCGCGCCAGATGACAAGCGCCCCGTCTGGCTGGCGGCTGCTACCGATAGACAAAAATTGCCCCTTGGCGAGCGCGGTGGCCTGCCGCTCCTCCGGACTGCTGGGATCGCTGAGCACGAGCGGCTGCCGCTTGGAGATAGCAGGCTCACCGCCGCCGCGGCGCTGGTGCTGCATGACGTGGCCCAGCTCGTGCAGGAGCAGCTCGTTTCCCAACACCGTCTGTGGTTGGAACCGGCCAGCACCAAAGACGATATGGTTGCCTGCCGTGTACGCTCGGGCACCCAGCGAGCGCGCTGAGTTAGCAGCGGCAGCATCGCTATGTATGCGCACGCTTCCGAAGTTAAACTCAAGCGGGCCGAGCGTACGTTCAGCCGCGGTACGCGTCACCGCGTCGAGCGGCTGGCCGGGGCTCCTAAGGACAGCGCGGACATGCCCCCCGGCTCGTCCGCCATCGGCCGAACCCAGACCTTCGGTCCGGCGCGAGAGCAGAATTGGTTGTTGTGAACTTGATGCGCGACTCGCTTGGGTTCGCTCGCTCTTTTCCCCGTGGCTGCAAGGCTGGACACTACCTGACATCATGCCCCCTGGAACCAGGGGCAATCATCCCAGATCCTACACGGGGATGTACAGCCAGGGGGCTAACGCTCCGATTCTGTACCGGATTCGTGTCGACCCCTGCGGCCTGTCCCAGGCCTCTCATGAGCTGGAATTCTCGACCAAATATGTGAAGGAGACGTCCAGCCAAGCGAAGTCGCAGGCACTCGCGCTAGAGTCCCATCCCTGAAGTCCTTGGCAACACGAGGGGATGCTTCGCGTAGGAATCGGCGCCAAGTGCCAGCGCCGACTGGCCCGCCTGCACCCCCACATGGATACGGTCCTGGGAAAAATCGAATACGAAACAACGTTGCGCCCACGCCAAGAGAGCGGGCGGCAGCGCCTAGCCAGACTCACCCACGGTCTGCTGCACCAAGGGTGGAATCCATGCCGGACGCTTGCTCTAGCTCACATGTCTATATCCACTGCGGCCCTGCGTAGCTGCCGGTTTGAGCTCGAGCATCCCCAACACCCCATGCATCATGTTCACCCAAGCGGTCCCCCTGCGGGGATATTTCAAGCAAACCTAGCGTGTGTTCTGGCTGGGGTGACTAGACGGGTCGGAACTCGCCACGAGCTCCGACAGCTTAGGGGGCCGACTTTCCCTAGACCCATCCATGCACCTCGCCATCGTCCAGGAGCTTTTCAAGCTTCTGGTACTCACCCCGCGCTGCATGCAAGAGGTGCGTCATG
>CAYTGC010000540.1:0-3466 GCA_964437195.1 uncultured Myxococcales bacterium
CCATGAGGCGCCTCCGTATCGGTCCAAAGATTCTGCGGGTTCGCGACGAGCCCGAACCTCCCCCAACCTTCCCCGACGCACCGCCGCCGATCGTCTGCATCCACGGCGCGGGCATGTCTGGTGTGGTTTGGATGGACGTGGTGCGACAGCTTGCGCCCGCCCGTCGGGTCATTGCGCCTGACTTGCCTGGCCACGGGCAGTCTGACCCATGGCACGAGCAGAGCATCGATCTCTACCGCGACGCCGTCGGGACGATGTGTGCACACCTGAAGGTTCCAAAGATTGTTGTCGTTGGACACTCGATGGGGGGAGCGGTTGCGCTGCGCTGTGCGGCAGCGTGGCCCGATCGAGTTGCGGCGCTGGTGCTGGTCGCAAGCGCCGCCGTGATGGACGTTCCAGATGAGCTGTGGCGGGCGCTGCAGCAGGAACTTCCGGATGGAGATGAGACGTGGGTTCCATCGATGCCACCCTCGCTTGCGTCGCTCGCTTTTTCCGCTTCAACCCATCGCGACATCCGTGAGCGCTGGCAAGCCGTGGTGATGCAGGGATCGAGAAAGACGGTCCTTTCGGACTTTGCGCTCTGTCGAGGGCTCGATCTTCGAGCGCAGCTCGACAAGTTGCGCATGCCAACGCTGATTGTGGGTGGCAGCGATGATCTGCTGATTTCCAAAGCGGCGCTGGCGGAGACTCAGCGCGGCATCACCGGGGCAGAACTTCAGCTTCTACCGGATGCCGGACATCTGCTCATGCTGGAACAGCCAGGGGCCTTCGTCAGTCGTCTGCGCGACTTTGTCGCATCGGTTCGATAGCGTCTGAGGAATGCTCGCGATCGATCAGCAGGCTCTCGGTCAGACAGAGCAGACCGACGAGAAAGAAAGTCTCCTGGTGAATCGTACGCGGCTGAGCGCCGGCCAAACCGACGAGGAGCATGCCGATTCCGCGCAGTCGCAGCGCGCCATGCCGTAGCAGCAGCGAAAACACCGCCATCGACCACGTCGCAAGGCTCAGCATAAAGATGCCTTGGGCGAGTGGTGGCGACGGAAGCTGTAGATCAAATCCGATGTAGATAAGCCGCGCTGCGCCCGTCGGTGCCAAGACGAGCATCATCGTCATCGCACCCACGAGCAGCGACGTCAACATCAGCGCAACACTGTCTTTGACCCAGTGCCACGATCGCTTGACGAGAAACAACAGGCCTGCAAGCCCCAAGCACGCAGCCGCCACCGTCGCGCCATAGCCGGGAATCAAAAGGACCAGGCTCAGCCGCTGCATCCAGTCCCGACCGCTCATGATGTGCCACTGACTCTCGAGCAGCAAAAATGGAGGGATGAGCAGGAGCAGGCTGCCGACTTTGTGCAGACGACTCGCTGTGCGCCTCGGCAAGACGGCCAAGATCAGCAGCACCGAGATGCACAGACTCGAGGTCTGAAGAAGCCACTGCGCGCGCACCAGCCCAATCGACGAAGCGACCAGTCGAGGCAGCAGGATCTCTGTCGAGGCAAGCGTGACGAAGAAGAGCGACATCATGCCCAGCCCCAGACGCCCCATCGGATGCGACGCAATCCCGCGCTCACGCATGGCCAAAAGCAGCAATGCCAAAAGAGCACACAGCGATAGCACCGAGGCAAAGTGAGCCGAGAAAGTCCCCGCAGCGATCAGCGTTCCGCCGAGCCACTCGGGGAGCAGTGTGGGATACAGTCGTACCAGCGGCTGTAGCAAGCGAAACAGGAAGAACTCACCGATGGCCGACAGCGACACCATCGCCGGAAGCGACAGACCGCCGGCCAGCAGCCGAAGGAGATTGTTTCGGATTTTGTCCGACGGTGGCGGGTTCACTTTTTACACGGTAGCCGCGAGCTTCATGCCGGGCAAGCAAAACCCTACCTGACGTAGCGACGAGGCCAGCGCTACTCAGAGTCCTCGCCGTCGTCCGGGCTCACAATGGGCTCGCCGTCCTCGTCGACCTCTCGATAGACTACGTCGTCAGTCCGCGCGTATTGGCGTGGCTGATCGTCGGCGATCATTGGCTGCCAAGTCCGCGACACAAATCGTCTTCTCCGACGCTGCTCGCGGACCACCGCCGACACACCGGTTTCGATGCTTGGTAGTGGCTCGCGCTGTAGCGCTGCCTTCCCTTCCTTGAGTGCGGTCGCCCCCGTTCGATCGGGTTCGATATCCTGCCGCTCCATCTGGTATTCGAAGTTCGTCGTCGGACGATAGATGTCGCGCAAGATGGCCTGCGGCACACACTCCTTTAGATCGCGCGCCAGCTCGTACGGAATTTCGAAGTCGGTGACGGCCAAAAAACCAGCGCGCCACTGGCGCAGCGGATCATCAAAGCGGGTCGTCATGTCCCGGATCGCACGCGGCAGCTCTCGTGGCGTCGGAAGCATCGGATGCAGCTCGGTACGCCGAATGCGTGCCAGGATCCCAGGATCCGCCTCTTGCCGAATCCGCTCCTGCCGCTGCTCGGCTTCAGCGCGATCCTGAGGGGAAAGCGGCCCGTCGCCACCGAGAACGAACTTCATCGGCTAGTTCCAGATGATGTGAAGCAAAAATCCGAACGACATGCCGATCAGCGCCCAGCTCACCCAGAACAGCGGCTTGGGCAGCGGCGACTCGGTACGCCTGGGCTTGGCCGCGAGGATCTGCTGACGAAGCGCCAGCGCTTGAGGAGACAGCGTCATCCCCCCGGCAGGCCCAGCAACGAACATGGTCGCGTGACCGCCATCCATGCCCGAAGAACGCGCCGGTGGACCACCGCCAAAACCACCTTGTGACGGAATGTTCGGGGCCGGGGTCGCGAGCATCGTACGCTGCTCAGCTCCGGTCGCGATCGGCGGCGCAGCCGATCCACCAAACTGTGACCCTTGAGGCGGTGCCATCGGGGGCGGGGCTCCCGGTGGTGCCATCGGGGGCGGCGCTCCGGGTGGTGGCCCCGAGCCGAAAGAGGTCGCGGCAGCCGGCGGTGTAAGCTGTGGCGTTTGCTGCGGAGGAACCGTCGGAGCTTGCATGCTGACCCGCTGAGGTTCCGCTACCGCAGACATGCCCGCGCTCGGCGTCTGCTTCGGAAACAGCGTCTCAAGACAATCAACGCACTCCCGATGCAGCTCGTCGGCGCTCTGCTGACGACGATCGGGCGTCTTCTCGAGCGCCTTCGTCACCACGCGCACGATCGGCTCGGCGAATCCGACGAGTGGGGCCGGTTTCTGCCGCAAGTGCATCATCACCACTTCCATCGGCAGGGCTGCCTCGAAGGGTGGTTTTCCCGTCAGCATTTCATAGAGCACAATGCCGCACGCGTACACGTCGGACTGTGGCGACAACTTCACGCCGCGCGCTTGCTCGGGGCTCATATACGCGGGAGTGCCGAACACAGTGCCCGCCCGCGTAAGCTGCGCGTCTGGCGTGTCCATCTTCGCGACGGAAAAGTCGAGCACTTTGACAAAGTCGCCCGAGCCCTTCA
>CAYTGC010000541.1:0-3448 GCA_964437195.1 uncultured Myxococcales bacterium
GTTGAGGACATCCTCAACATGGAACACGACGAGCGGCACATCTGGTTGCGTGAAATCGCTCGCATCAACCGCGAAATCAACGACGCGCGCAAGCGCGGATAGTCCCCGCCACTTCTTCTGCCCCTTATTGCCTGTGCGGTGTGTGTCGGCTGGCTCGCTCGCTTCGGACGCGGGCGCGGCTCTTTGCTGCACCAAGCATCCAGGCCGTCAGTTGCGGCACCTATCAATCGAAAAAGCGTTAGATAGAGACCATATTTTTCATGGTCACATAGCCGCAGAGTCGGCTAAAATGTCTCCGCACAATTCTCTATCTGCAGTGTCTCCTCGATGCTGAAGGCATTCTTCGCGGAGACCTGGTTTGCCAAAGGAACTTGCATGGCACCCCGAGAGATCAGACCGCCTGGCGTTTATCCACTCGGTGCGGGCGCTCGCTATACCTCACTGTCGATTGCCGACACCCACGTCGCTGGCTTCGTCGGGATTGCCAACCGGGGTCCGCTCGACGTCCCGATCATGCTTCAGTCGTGGGCCGAGTTCACCGAAGTCTACGGTGCAACAAGCGAAGGCCACCTGGCCCGGGCGGTCGAGGGGTTTTTCCTAAACGGCGGCAAGTCATGCTACGTCGTTCGCGTGGCCCGTCGCCCACGAGCCGGAGCACGGCTGGAGCCGGTTCACGCGCTTCAGGCGGATCGAGTGCTGCGTGACTCCTGGGACAAGCCGACGCTGCGGGTCCTGGCGCTCAACGAGGGACGCTGGGGCAACAGCGTCTGGGTGAAGACCACGCGCAGCACGGGGGCCAAGACCCTTCTGACGCTCGATCTGCCTGTCGGTGCCGGCCAGGCCCGAGTTACGTCGACGCGGGGTATCGAAAAGGGCGCACTTTTGCGAATTTTCGACCGCGACAACAGCGACTACATCGTCGTCACGGACATTGACGAAAAGAACAAGACCCTGTCGTGGGGACCGGAAACGCCTGTTGTCCGTCGCTACGCCGCAGCCGCCCCGACCTACGTCGAAGTGATCGAATTCGAGATCTACGCGTCGCTGCGCGATCGGCGTGAGGTGTTCAAAGGGCTGCAGCTCCATCCGCTTTCTCGTCGCTATGCGCCGCGCATCATCAATGAAGAGTCCTATTTGATTCGCCTGGAAGACAGCGGGTCCAATTCCCCATGGCCAAACAATCTTCCCGTTGAAGCGGCCCTGGACAAGCTGACTGGTGGGCGCGATGGAACCGACGGCATCACCGCCGAAGATTTCATCGGCTATGACCACGGTCTCGACGACCGCCGGGGCCTGATGACCCTTGAGTTCGTCGAAGAAGTTGGAGTGATCTGCGTTCCCGACGCCATGCTGGCCTACAAGAGCATGTCGGTGCCCGAAGCACGCAGCTACGTGCAGCACATTCACGATGCCATGATCGGCGTCTGCGAGCGATCCCAGGACCGATTTGCGATTCTCGACGCACCTGACACGCGAGACATCGAAGAGGTGCGTCGGATGCGCCAGCGGCTCAGCACCAGCTTCGCCGCCATCTACTTTCCCTGGGTGGTCGTCCCCGGCGCCAATGGCACGCAGCACAAAGTTCCACCGTCGGGTTTTGTCGCCGGAGTCTATGCCCGCACCGAGCAGGCGAGCGGCGTTCACAAGGCGCCCGCCAACGAGCAGATCCTCGGGCTCACGCAACTTACGTTGCCGCTGTCCGATGATCACCTTGGACAGCTCAACTCCGAGGGCATCAACACGATTCGGGCGATGACGGGACGAGGAATTCGCATCTGGGGCGCGCGCAGCTGCTCTGAGTCAGATGACTGGCGTTATCTGAATGTCCGACGTTTGTTCATTATGCTGCGTCGCGCGATTGAAAAAGGAACGCAGTGGATATCATTTGAACCGAATACGATGGAAACCTGGTCACTGATCGAGCGAGAAGTATCCTCGTTCCTTAGCGATTTATATATTAAAGGGTATTTTGCTGGAAAGTCAGTGGAAGAGGCGTTCATTGTGAAATGCAATGAAGAGACGAACTCGCAGGAAATTGTCGACAGCGGTCGTCTTGTCACCGAAATCCGTGTTGCGCCGGCAATTCCCGCTGAATTTATTTACTTTACGATTGAACAACAAATGGGCGAGCGCGTGGAACCACGCTGACCAGAGAGGTATCTAAAACATGTCACGCCGCGAGGCACTACCTGTTTATTACTTCACCGTCGAGATCAAAGGGATCCAGCAAGGCTATTTCCGTTCGTGCTCCGGTCTGAAGTCGGAGTCGGAAGTGGTTACGATCCAAGAGGGTGGAGTCAATACCACGGAACTCAAGCTCATGGGGCACAATAAGTATGCGAATATTGTGCTGAAGCAGGGTTTCGTGAATTCTGAGCTGTGGTCTTTGCGGCAAGATTATGTTAATGATGAACCAGGCAAGAAGATGCAGCGGATCGACGGCCTGATTGTTCATTATGGTCCAGGTGGCAAGCGTTTGCATAAATGGCGTTTTCGAAAAGCCTGGATTTGCAAATGGGAAGGTCCAGAATTCGACGCGACCAAGAACGAAATTTCAGTCGAAAGCATTGAGATTGCTCATGAAGAGCTGACGTACGAAGGCTAAACATGTCGGACTCACAGCGCAATTCGACGGCACCGGACTTTCAGCCGCTTGGCACGTCGGCCTCGCTGCGGATGCTCGGGTCTGTGATGGGCCGGATTCAACCTGGCTCGTCGACACGAGGCACCCAAGCTGCAAAAAGCGAATCAAGCGAGATCTCCGTCGCTGCAGACCAAAAAAATGCAGTGGCAGCTCGTGGCGCAGCGGAGTCACAGTCGGTTCTCGACGGGGGATGGGCGCCGCCCGTTTCACGAGCAGGTATGCAGCTGCATGATCAGCAGCAGGCGCCTCTGTGGAGCAGCCTCCCGAAGGCCGATCTGAAGCCCGTTGTGTCGGCGGTGGAAGCCGATCTGGGAACCTACCTGGCCGCCCAGCGCGACGGCAGCGGACGTGGTCGGGCTGGCAGTCCGGAGATGACGCTCCTTGCTGGTCAGTCGGATGCGGCGTCGATTCGGGCCAATACTCGAGGGCCGACTGCTGCGGGTGTTGAATCAGACGTTCAGCAAGCTGCCGTTGATGTCTCGACGAAGCTTCTTGACGCCGTCCGCACGCATGCCGCAACCCAAGCGATCGCCAGTGATAACCGCATATCGCTGGGTGATTTGACGCTAATTGCATTTGCAGATAGCAAACGTCAAATGGCAGCAGCGTCGGCGCATGCAGAGAACTCGCCAGACCCGCATCCTCTGCATAAAGCCATTGACAATTCTGCACACAAGAAATTTATGGAGGACAGGAAGGGATTCGATAACAAGCTCAAGAAAGTGGCAGAGCTTGCGATTGAAAGCCTGGAAAAGTCCAAGCGGATTGCTAAGGAAAGGTTCGGATCACATGGCTGAACTAGAG
>CAYTGC010000542.1:0-3443 GCA_964437195.1 uncultured Myxococcales bacterium
AAGTTCCCATCCGGTCACGTCCCAGTCCTGCAGTACCCGCGTGGGGGCGCAGAGTCGTGGTGAAGCTCGACAAGCCGATCGATCTGCTGCCCGGGGAGGCGTTCCGTGTCGTTCCTCGCTAGCTTGCTCGCTGCGGCCCTGGCCATCACAAGTGAACCAGTCCAGCTACGGGTCCCGGAAGAGCTGCTCGCAGTGACGAGCATGCCGGAGGCATCCGGTGTGGTGTGGAGCCCTGCCCTGTCGCGCTACTTGGTGATAAGTGACGATACGGGCCTAAAAGACAAAGGAACCAATCACTCCCCTTGGGTCTTTGCGCTGACTCGCGAGGGAGCTTTCGACGCCCGACCGATTCCCATCGCTGGCATCGAAAAGCTCAATGATGCAGAGGCCCTCTGTGCCGGACCTGATGACACCTTCTTTTTGGCGACCTCGCATTCCGAAAACAAGAAGGGACACGTCAAAGCGTCGCGGCGGCGTCTGTTTCAGCTCTCGCTCACCGGGCGTACGCTGACCATCTTGGGTTCTGTCGATCTTGCGGGAGCGATTGTCGATTCACGGATTCTGCCTGGTGATTCCGTCGACATTGAAGCCCTGTCCTTTCATGAAGGACAGCTCTATGTCGGGCTCAAAGCGCCACAGACTCCCGCAGGGGCAGCCATCATCCTCAAAGTGCAGGAGGTAAGAGCGGCCCTGAAAAGCGGCGTGCTAAGCCCGAGTCTCATCACAAAGTTTGCAGAGCTTCCTCTTGCGGTCGAGTCGGTTCCTTCCGGCGGAAAAGTTGCTGAGGGAATATCGGATATGGGCTTCCTTCCGGACGGCTCGCTGCTGCTTGTGGCGAACAGTCCGAAGAAGCTTCCGCCGGATGGCGGAGGAGCGCTGTGGTGGCGCAAGCAAGATGGATCGGTCGAGATGCTGCGTCGATTCCCAGGCCTAAAGCCGGAAGGAATTTCTCTCAGCGATGACAAGAAATCGATCGTTGTCGTCTTTGACAACGATCGAAAGCCGCCACTATGGCTGCACCTTCCGATTCCCAAACAGACTCCGCCGCCGCCACCTGTCTCATCCAAGAAAAAGCCGGACAGGTAAGGCTGCGGAGTCCGTAGCAGCAGAACTACGGCACAAAGTCCTTGTTGCGACCCGGCATGATCTCTCCGCCGTGACGAGTGGAGACAACGCCCGAGATCGACTTATACGTAGTTCCAACGGTTGGGAAGGTGGTCGCTCCCGATGGATAGTAGTCGGAATCGAACACGTTGCCCCAGTCCGTATTCCCCGGAGTGGTGGTAAATCCGCCGCCGTTGATCGTGGCAATCTGGAGCGTTCCGACCTGCGGCTGGAGCGTCACCGACATTCCTTCGTACTTGTTCCAGGTCGTTCCCTTGTGGGTCACAAACTGCGCAAACACCAGCGGATCGGAGATGACCGTCGGATTGATCGTCTTGGTCTGCGTCAGGATCTCCAGCGACTCCACAAACAGTTGGTGTTCAACCACCTGCATCGGAGAAGTGCTGTCAATCTCCACAATGATTTTTCCACGCACTCGTATGTTGTCGCCGCGCCCCACGGTGTCGAGCAAAGTTCCGCTGGCGCTGGCTGCCGGACAGTCTTTTCCCGTCGAAGTTGCGCTCGGTGCCATCGGTCCAATCGCTTTGACCACCATTCCGCAGTAAGAAACCGTACACGCCGGATCTTGAATCCAAATCTGATAGCGGCACTGCTGATTGGTCGAGTTGACGTACTTGTCCACCTTGCTTACCGCAACCACACCATCAAGAACCACGCGAACGCCGTTGCCAAAGGGTCCATTTCCGGGGTCGGTGTCGATCTGATTGATCGTCGCTTTTGTGTAGTTGTAGGGCAGCGCCATGTCCGCAGCCATCGGAGTCGGTGTCGGGGGAGGGTCCATGGTGGTGGAACACCCCGAAAGCGCTGTGATGCCCAGCGCAAATGACATACCAACAGCAGACAGAATGCTTCTAGCGATGTGCTTGTCCGTGCTCATGGGAAGTAGTCCGAGGAAAGGGTTATCTTCCGATCGTACGTCGACGACCCGGCGCGGTCAAACGTGAAATGAAACGTACAGAATGCCTAAATACGCAGACGAGTTTCCAATTTTGGAGCACTGCCACTGACCCCAGAACACGGCGCGCCGTATCCCAGCAAACGCGCTGGGGTCGTGGCAAGAAAGGAAACGGCAGTGGATAGCGGCAGGAGGGAAGGTCTGGTGATTCCGCCACTTGCGGAGCAGAGTGCGTGCAGCGCGCTACGGAGAGAGCTGGTTGTTCGATTCCATCCAGTTGATCACGTCCTGTAGGCGGACTTGAATGCCAGCGACATCCTGTGGTTTGCAGAGATCTCGTGCTTCATACAGCTTGACCACAGCCCACGACGGAAGTGGAACCAGTGGCACCCGAACCTGCTGGACGCCGCCCGGAGGAGCATTCCCTCCCGGTGCAGTAACCGCAACTGCCGGTGCAGCGCTCTGTCCGACTGTGACGACCTCTTCGACTGGAACCGGCGGAGTGATCCGAGCCAGTGCATCGAGAAACGCATTCATCATCGGCGTATTGCCCGCGTCGTCCGCCACCGCATTGAGGTTGCTACGCACCTGCTTCCACTGGCTCGCCGCCGTCTTGGAGTCCGCCAGTGGCACCTTCATCGGCGACATCTTGTTGATGATAGAGATCGCCAGCCGGAGCTGGTTTTCCTTGGTCAGTGCCACCGGAGCGACCCCTTTGCCTCCCTTTGGAAGCTGACCGGCCCGAATCGCAGCTCTCCCAAAGTTCTCAAATTGCTCGAGGAACGAGGTGTAGGCACCCGCCTCGCACTGCTGCGGCCGTGGACCGAATGCTTGATCGACAAGTGCGTCAGCATCGCGCTGGTTCCCCGCCTTGGCCACCGACCCCGAGACACTACCGAATCCCGCCGCGTAGTGGACGGCGCAGTTTTGCGCAGCAGAAACCGCAGGAAATCCCATCGCACCGACGAGAACGAACGCAGAAAAGAATGTGACTTTCATGTGGCTTATATTAACCGAACTAGCTGAGTGCGCTACCGAATGGGCGCCAAAAGCTGTGCTGTTTTTCGCGGACAGCGACCCGGTATCGGTGTATGGCTCTCGGTGATGTGGCTGCTCGTCCTCGGCGTGACATTCGCGCTGCTCGGCTGGCTGACCTTGCTGGTCTGGTCGGGTTGGGTGCGGCCGCTCGTGCGCTTGCGCGAACAGGTGCTGGCGCTGTCCCGAGGAGAATGGAACCGCTTGCTGCTCAGTGAGCCGCTGCCTGGGGAGCTGTGGACGGTGCTGCTCCGTCTGGAAGGTCTGCGTCGTGCCCTCCTCGACCGCTTGCGATCGAGCACCGAGCTAAACCTCATGCTCGAAGGCGAAGTAGCGCGTCGCAGCACAGATCTGGCCCGTCGCAATGCCGAGCTTCATCAAGCGCTCA
>CAYTGC010000543.1:0-3442 GCA_964437195.1 uncultured Myxococcales bacterium
TCGTTTAAGTGGGGCGTCGAGGTGCCGGGCGATCCGCGTCACGTCATCTACGTCTGGATCGACGCGCTGACCAACTACTATTCGGCGCTGCAAGACAGTCCGCGCAAAGCGGCGTTCTGGGGCACGCACGATTCGCCGCTGGCGATCCACCTTGTCGGCAAAGAGATCGTTCGCTTTCACGCGGTGTACTGGCCGGCGATGCTGATGGCGGCGGGGCTGCCGCTGCCGCGCAAGATCTTGGCGCACGGCTGGTGGACGGTCGATGGCGAAAAGATGAGCAAGACGCTCGGCAACGTCGTCGATCCGCGGGCCCTTTCGGCAGACTTGTCGGCGAGCGCGCTGCGTTACTTCGTGCTGCGCGAGATTCCGCTCGGTGAGGACGGGGACTTTTCCTATAACGCACTGCTCCAGCGCTACAACAGCGAGCTGGCGAACGACCTCGGCAACCTGCTCAATCGCACCCTGGCGATGGTTGAAAAGTACTGCGACGGTACGGCCCGGCGCTGGAGTGATTCGGCGAGCGCACAGGTGCAAGGCGAGCGACTGAAGACGCGGGCAGAAGCGGTGCGGGCGCAGGTCGAAGCGGCGATGGCAGACCTTCAGCCGCAAAAAGCGCTCGAGGCCATCTTCTCGCTGGTTCGCGATGGCAATACCTATCTGGAACAGGAAGCTCCGTTTACCAAAGTGAAGACCGATCCGCGCGGTGCGGACGCGATTCTTTACAACGTGCTGGAGCTTCTGCGCTGGCTGAGCCTGCTGCTCGAGCCGTTCATGCCGGAGCGCTGCGCGGAGCTGCGGCGACAGCTGGGGCTAAAAGACCCCGATCAGACGTCGTGGCCAGCGGTCTTTGGCGAGCTTGCTGACGGGACGGTGGTGCGCAAAGGTGCGACCCTGTTTCCGCGCATCGATCCCGACAAGCAAAAGGAACTGCTCGATAAGTGGCGGGCGGCGAGGCGGGATGCGGAGGAAAAAGCCCAAGCGAGCGCGCCGCAAGTCCAGGTTCAGCCTGCCGCAAGCCCGAAAGAGCCGAGTAGGCCCGCAGAAGCTGTGGCCGAGATCGCAATCGATGACTTCAAGAAGCTCGATCTGCGCGTCGCGAAAGTGTTGTCGGCAGAACGGGTTCCCAAAAAAGATCGGTTGCTCAAGGTCGATCTGGATCTGGGGCCGCTCGGCAAGCGGCAAGTCATCGCAGGCATCGCCGAGCTGTGCGCACCCGAGAGCTTGGTGGGCAAGAGCGTGGTGCTTTTGTGCAACCTAAAGCCTGCCAAAATTGGCGGTCTGGTTTCGTCGGGCATGATCCTCGCGCTCGGTGATGACAAGCTCTTGGGTCTTGCGACCAGCGACCGTGAAGTCCCACCCGGCACCGCGCTGCGCTAATCCCTGTGGAAAACATGCTTGAGGACTGAAGAAAGACGGTGATAAAGTCCCGGCACTCAAGGCGCGTCGGTTTGAGCAATCAAAAGCCCATTGTTTCGCGCAGAGATCAAATTTCCCGTCGCGCACGCAAAGTTTAGGAGCACAAAAAGACAATGAAAAAGTCACCGCTTGCACAGGTGAAGGAAACGTATGGCTCAAAGGAGAAGCTGGTCGACGCGCTCGTCGGGCTTCCCGAGGGTGTTCTGGATCGCTCGGACGACAAGGACGCCTGGAAGCAGCAGCTTCTGAGCGCGGCGAACGCGAAGCTGCTGCGGCTGCACACCGTCGGAAGCCAGGTTGCCAAGCGCTTTGGCAGCAAGGAAAAGCTGGTTGACGCGCTGCTCGGTCTTCAGAAGCGCGGCAAGGATCAGGACTTCCGTAGCAAGCTGGTCACGCTGCCGATCGGCAAGCTGTATGATCGCTACATCTCGGTCGAGCGCGCCCAGAAGCGAGCCCAGGCCAGCAAGAAGTAGTTCCGTGTTGCTTGCCCGCGTCGTGGGACCGCTGTGGGGGGCGAAGCGGGCAGACAGCCTCACGGGCTTTAAGCTGCTAGAGCTTGAGACGCGAGGCGGCAGTCGCTTGTGCGCAGTCGATGCGCTGGGCGCTGGCCCCGGAGAGTGGGTGATCGTCGCCCATGGCTCTCGGGTGCGCGATCTTACCGTCGGACCCGAGATCGCCGACAAGGACATCATCATCGGCATTGTCGATGGTGTGGATGTGGACGGCGATCGGTCTTTGGGAGCCGAGCCATGATCCTCGGTCGCGTCGTCGGCGAGGTCTGGGCTGCGCGGCGTCACTTGGGCCTTCTCGGGCAGAAGCTGCTGCTTGTCGAGCCGTACTACTGGTATTGTCCGCCGTTTGAGGTCGCACACCTGGTGGCCGTCGATACGCTGGGTGCCGGTCCGGGGGACGATGTGGTCGTGTGTTTGGGGGAACCAGCGCGGCAGTCGCTTCTTGCGCAGCAAGCGGCGCGCGGTTCAGATCCTGGCTACATGAGCAGCGCGATGCTGCCCGTCGAAGCGGCGGTGATGGCGATCGTGGACCGAATGCAGCTGGACTCCCAGGCTGCGACGTTTGCGGGTCGTCCGCTGCGAACGGTTGTGCCCGGGGCACTGGCAGGTGGCGCACCGCAGGGTCTCGACTTGAACGAGGAGCCATCGTCATGAAGCGCGGCGTTCTGATTGGCGAAGTGTGGGCGACTCGCAAGGCTGCGGGACTTGTTGGGCGCAGTCTCAAGCTGGTGGTGGAAGCGCCCGATGTGTCGAGGCCAGCCGCCCAATACGCTCCGGTGACGGTGGCGATCGATACGCTGGATGGCAAGCTCGGGCAGTCCGTGCTTGTCGCCTATGGCTCTGGTGCCCGCAACGTGATCACACCGGGTGCGCAGAACCGGACGGTCCTGGCAGACGCGGCTGTGGCGGTGCTGCTCGATGGCACGCCACAGGGGTCCGCAGATGAGTCAGGCGATAGGTCGGGAGTGGGTTCGGAGGTGGACGACGGCCTCCGGTCAGCTTCCTCCCGGTTGCAGAAGGAGTAGGGGGCATGTTTGTTGGCAAGGTTGTTGGCACCGTTTGGTCGACCGTCAAGTGGCCGGGCGTGAGCGGTCACAAGCTGCTTCTCGTTCGTCCGTATCATCTGGCGGATCTGCTTGCTCATCCCGCTGCGACCGTGACTTCGGCGCAAGACCAGTCCGCCGATTTGGTTCCGGCAAACGGGTCTGCTGTGGTGGATGCGGAAGCCGTGGTCTGTATTGACCTGATGGACGCAGGCGTGGGGGATGACGTGCTGGTTGCGTTTGGCCATGCCGCGCGGGTGGCGGCAGACCCGTCGCTGCTCGAACCAGCAAGAACTCAATCTTCCTCGGGACTTGCGCGCCTCGCACCACCTCAAGCAAATCCTCCGGTAACTCCAATTGATGCCGCGGTGGTGGCAGTCGTCGATGGCTTTCACATAGTGCGACCGGGTACTTGACTCATGTACGCGGGAGGCGGTACCGTTTCGCTATGCGAGTCTCTTTCGCCGCCGC
>CAYTGC010000544.1:0-1670 GCA_964437195.1 uncultured Myxococcales bacterium
GTTTCATCAGCCTGTGGATTTCCGACGTCGAGAAGGATCATCCCGAGATTGCGTACGAGAACGCGATCAACTCGATGGTCGAGAAGTACTCGGCGCTCAAGCGGGCGACCGCGGCGATCATTCGTCGTCGGGAAGAGCTGGCCGAGCGGCTGGCGCACCAGCAGAAGGAGCTCGCGCAGGTGAGCGCTGACCTCAACACCGCGATCGAGACCAACCAAGATGATCTATCGGTGGTGCTGATTCAGAAGAAGAACCAGCTTGAGAGCTCGATTGCTGAGCTGCAAGCCGATTCCGATGCTGCGGCGAAGGATGCGGACAGCGCCAAGCAGTCGCTCCTGTCGGTGCAGAACGAAATCAAGAAGCTGAAAGCCGAAAAGGAAACGATGGTCGCCAAGCTCGAGTCGGCCCAGGCCCGGATGCGGATTCAGGAACAGCTCGAGGGTCTGTCCGTCGATGCGGAAGTGCAGGCGCTCGACAACGTGCGGACGCACATCAAGACCCAGGTCGCGCAGGCGAACCTCAACAAGGAGCTGGCCGAGACGGATCTCGACTCGCGCCTCAAGTCGCTGCGCAACCAGTCGGGCGATGTGACCGCCAAGCAGCAGCTGGCTGAGATGAAGGCCGCTGCCGCCGCCAAGCGTGCCGCCGCCAAGTCGATGTAACGAAAGACCGTCGAGAAACGCCCCAGGGACATCACCCACGCTACGCGGAGCCAGATATGAAGCTCACCCCATTTGCCAAGTTGTTCATCACCGTCATCATCCTCGGGGTGGTCGGCTATGTGCTGTACGTCAAGCGCGACACGATCACTCAGTGGGCCAACCAGGGGGGCGCAAAAGGGGTCGTTCCCGTTAGCGACAAACCAAGCGGCGACGGCGCAGGAAGTGGTGGGACCGCCGGAATCTCGAAAGACGACTTTGCGGCGATCGGGGCGGCCCGCGAGGCCGGCAAACAAGGCGTGACCGGGATTAGCAAAGCGCAGCTTGGCAGCGGCAAGCTTCCGCGCAAGCTTCGCGTCGGCATCAACACCTGGGCGGGCCACGCGCCGGGCATTGTTTCGAACGGCGGTCTTCTAAGCGACAAGGCGTCGGTCTACCAGTCGAAGTACGGCCTTGAAGTCGAGTTTACGCTCCTCGAGGACCCGCAGGCCAAGCTGGCGGCGTTCATCAAGGGCGACATCGACATCATGTGGGACACGGTCGATTCGTGGGCACGTGAGGCATCCGCTCTCGCTGAGCAAGGCAAGGGCGGCAAGGCGATCATCCAGCAGGACTGGTCGCGCGGTGGCGACGGCATTGTCGCCGTCAGCAGCATCAAGAGCATCGAGGACCTCAAGGGCAAGAAGATCGCGACGACGCGGTATACGCCCTCGCACTGGTTGCTCCTGTATCTGTTGTCCCAGTCCGGTCTGTCGGCGGCGGACAAATCGCAAATCGAAAAGAACTTGGTCTTTACTGCCGAGGCGCCGCTCGCTGCTGCCGCGTTCAAGTCGAAGAACGTCGATGCCGCGGTCACCTGGGAGCCAGATCTGTCGGGTGCAGTGAAAGCGCGTGGCGACGAAGCGACGATTCTGGTGTCGACGACAGCCGCGACGAACGTCATTGCCGACGTTCTCGTCGCGCAAAATGAGCTGGTCGAAAAATATCCCGAGACGATCACGGCGTTTGTTC
>CAYTGC010000544.1:1770-3437 GCA_964437195.1 uncultured Myxococcales bacterium
GTCGCGCAAAATGAGCTGGTCGAAAAATATCCCGAGACGATCACGGCGTTTGTTCACGGCTGGTTCGATGGCATCGACGCGATTGGCAAAGATCCGACGCAGGCTTACATGCTTGTCGGCAAGGCGCTCAAGCTTCCCGAGGATGATGTGTCGGGGATGCTGTCGGGGATGAAGCTGACCAGCTTCGCCGACAACGCGCTGTTTTTCGGGCTCGACGGAAACAAGGCGCAGTTTGAGGCGCTCTTCAACGCGGCGTTTATCGTCTGGCGCAAGCAGGGCGTCATCAGCAAATCGGTCGATGCCAAAAATTGCGTGGATACGCGCTTTGTCTCGGCGCTTGCAGACTTTTATCCGGGCCAAAAAGTCGTCGAGAACTTCAAGTTCGACCCCAAGAAGGTCGATCCCGCCAAAGAGCGCGCCATCATCAACAAGCAGCTCACCATCTACTTTACGACGGGCAGCGACCAGATCATGGCAGGCTCGCACTTCGTGCTCGATTCGCTTGGCGAGACGATGACGGCCTTCGGCAACACGTTCCTGCGCATCGAGGGCAACACCGACAACACCGGCTCGCGCACGGCCAATCGATCCCTGTCGCAGAAGCGGGCCGACGCGGTGAAGGATTACCTCATCGAAAACCACAAGGTTGACCCGAAGCGCTTCCAGACAGTCGGTCATGGCCCAGACAACCCGGTTGCTCCCAACACGACCGACGCAGGTCGACAGCAGAACCGTCGTACCGACATCAAGGTCATCCTCAACGTGCAGTAGCCATGGCGCAACCGTCGAGCCAGAAAAAGGAGCCCGTGCGAGTGCCGTTGCGCTCGCGTGAGCCAATCTGGGCGCTGCGCAAGCCGCTGCCGACAAGCTGGCAGTTCTGGCTCGGTCTGCTTTTGCCGGTGCTGCTGCTCCTCCTTTGGATTGCGCTGACTTCAGGCGCCAAGCCCGTTGTCGGCGGTTCCTTCCTGCCCAAGCCGACCGATGTCCTGCGCGTGCTTCTGCGTGACCTGATCATCGGCAAACAGGACGTGGTGGACGGTCATCCAGCGGTGGTTCGGGTTCTGCTCGACGCGGCGCTGGCATCGACGTGGCGGATTGTGCTGTCGTTTTTGCTCGCCGCGGCGGTGGCACTGCCGCTCGGTATTTTCATGGGTGCGTTTGAGCCCATCAACCGCATCGTCGAGCCAGTGATGGCGCCGCTGCGGTACATGCCGATTTCGGCGTTCATTCCGCTGACGATTCTGTGGTTTGGCATCGAGGAAAAACAGAAGATCGCCTTCCTCTTCCTCGGGGTGTTTGTGTACCTGCTCCCCGTTGTGATCAGCGCGATTCGGGCGGTGCCTGAAGAGCTGGTGCAGACGGCGCGCACGCTGGGAGCAGGCCGGTTTCAGGTGATTTTTACGGTGCTGGTTCCAGCCGCAGCCCCGGACATTTTCGACTCCTTTCGCGTGATGAACGCCATCTCGTGGACGTACGTGATTCTGGCGGAGTTTGTAAACACTCGACGAGGCATCGGCTATCAGATCCAGCTTGCGGGCAATCACCTGCACATCGACGAGGTCTTCGCCGGCATCTTGATCATCGGCGTGATTGGGCTTGCGTCCGACGCGCTGATTCGCTTTTGCGCCAAGCTGCTGTTCCCGTGGCGAGAGGGTGGTCATGTCTGA
>CAYTGC010000545.1:0-3436 GCA_964437195.1 uncultured Myxococcales bacterium
CGAGCTCGCGAAAACGCTCTAACAGAAATGTGAGCTTGCTTGGGTCTCCGCCAGCACCATACTGATTTTTCTTTACGCTGATGCCAAACCAATCTGACTCGGAGCGCTCGTCCAGCGTGTAGGCAATTTCGAGTCCTTCCAGCGCCGTTTCCGAGACTCCAATCGACACATCCCAGCCGGGGTTGTCCAGGGTGTCGATATGGACCCCAAAGCAGTGTTCCCAGTCACCGTTGCATTGGCTCTGGTACCACCTCTCTATCCACGCGAGGATGGGCTGACTCATGGTTTGCTCCGCTTGGGGGTCGGTATCTCGTCGGGTCGAGCGGCCCGAATGCCGCCGGGCGCCGTCTTGTCGTGAACGTGAGGGGTGTGAATGGGTTCTTGAGTCGCTTTGTTTCGGTGTTTTTCTCCTACCAGGTCCACTCGTTTCGTCTCGTCAAACCCGGATGGATTTCTGGGGTTCGGGGTCCACTCAGCATGATTGGTCACGTTGCCCTCGGTATCACGGCGAAAGGTCGAGTGAGCGCCTTCAGCCTGGGCGTCAGGCTGTAAATGATTTTTTCCTCGACTCGACCGAACGGGTAGCTCGGGCGGATGGACATGCTCCGCCACGCCTTCTTCCACCTGCCGCGCTCGTTTGCCCGCCTTTCCTAGCTTCTCTGCGCCCTCCGCCAGCTCGCCGGAGGTGCGTCCGAGTGTTCCTGTCGCAGCTCCGATCGCGGCATCAATCGCGGCATTGGCTGTGAACTCGCCCGCGTCGTCGAGCTGGTCGTCCATTCGCTTGTCCATCCAGCGTGTGATGGACTGTTTCCAGTCGTCGAGCTTCCGCTTGGCAACCTCTTTGAGCTTGTCGCGGTCACGCACCGTCTGGGCGGTTTCCGTAAGGTCCTCGACGAGCTTCTCTTTGATGGGGGTGAGACGGACCCGGCCCGCTGCGAGGTCTTCCGCCGCTTCCCCTGTCTTACGAGCGCCATCGATGCGGCTCTCTACCCCACGGTCTGCGCCACGGGCAAAGCGCTCCGCGTTCGACATGTACAGCGAATCACGGCTTGCTTCCGCTTCCAAAAAACAGCGCGACAGATTCGGTGTCTCACAGACGGTGCGGCGGTCCTTGTCGGTGTAGAAAATCCCGCCGATGGGCTGTTCCTGCGTGTCTTGGTAGCCGTGGTATCCCCCGTTGCTGCGCCGAACGGGATAGCGGCAACGGAGTCCGTCTTCGCTCCGCGTTCCGAGCTTGCCGAGCAGCCTCCCGTCCTCATCGCGCAGCTCGCAGCGGTCATCGAGTCGCGTCTGATGCGCCGGATGCCACTCGCTCCGCTCCCGCCACAAGACACAGTCGGTCAGCTCCTGCTGTTTGGTCCGCGGATTCCACTTGTGGTCACGGCACAGTCGGCTGCTGCTCTGGTCCCGCCACAGCATTTTACCGATGGGAACCTTGGCTCCATCCTTTTCGCAGAATTGACCATCAGGAGTCCGGCTCCCAAACTTCCCCATGAGGCTGCCGTCGTCGTCGCGGATGAAGCACTCTGCATCGAGCTTGGGGTCGATGGGAAAGTCGGACGGTGACTCATACAACAGGTCTTCGATGGCCTCCTTGAGCCGCTCTGCCCCAAGGACTGCGGCATCGGTGCCAAGCTGGGTCAGCGATGTGGCAGCGCGACCCTCGTAGGACTTGCCCACGCTGACAAGCAGGAACCGCACGCTCACCGCCACGGGAGCCAGGCCGCCAAAGCCCTTCTGCACCGAGACTCCGAAGTCCACGCGAGCATCGGGCCTGTAGCTGATTCCGATTCCTACTGCCCCCTGTGGGCGAAGGGAATCCTCGCCAAGCGCAAGCAGAAAATCCTGCCGCACCGTCGCTGGCACACCGCGCGCCATCGCATCGAGCGAGAGCTTCAGTGCGGGAATTCCCGGCAGATAGAAGCCCAGCTGCCCCGCGATTTCACCGACTGCATACCGTGTTTGGGAATCGACCAAAGCGCCCAGGCTGGCGGTCAGCTCAAATGGTCCCGCCGCTTTGGTTCCGACGAGGCGCAGCGTTGCCAAGTCCGTCGTAAGGCCCAGCGAGTTCACTCCAGCAAACGGTCCCACTCGCCACTCGTGGTCGTAGGTGAGGCCCACGCGAAAACCTCGCGGTGGGACGTGAAACGAACCGTAGTCACCAGTGGCCGGAAGCTCGCGAGTGACTCGCAGCGGTAGAAGCGGCCACAAGAGCAGCGTCGCGCTCAGGCGCAGCGGTCCCTGGCTGTGGATTCGTTCATTGGCCACGGACCAGAGCGAGGTCTGCGACGAAATCCCCGCAGCCATCCGGCCAAAGAGTCCCATCGAAATGCCATAGGGAATCGTCGCGCCGGACGCTCGCAGGTCGATGGCGGGGAGAATGAGAAAGTGCGCATACGCATGCGCAGCCAAGTCGTCGATGTCGAGGCACGGAACCAGCGGGCTATCACAGAGCGGATTGGCAGGAGGGAGCAGCGCGGGCTGGGGCAGGGTTTGAGCCGCAGAAACGCGCGGCGTCGCGATGCCAACCAGCAACGCGAACCACACGAGAATCAATCGGACCGACCTCTGCACGCGCGGAAGCTACGCCGTCCGTCTGACAAAAATCAAGGGGCAGTCTTTTTGCCGGTTGTTTCACTCCCGAGAAAGGAGGCGAACTCCCCCGAGGCAGAAGTCCACCCATGCGGATCTCTAGTTTCTCTCCGAATTATGACGACCACAATCATTCCCGTCAAAAGCGAGCCGGACTTCTCACTGCTGGTGTTCCACATCCGAGCGCAGCGTCAGTGGCACTGTAACGGCGGGCTCCCGCAAGCGACGCTCGCCGAGCTGGCCGGACGGTCGCCGCATCAGCTTCATCGCCTCGAACAGAGTCACGAGCTGCCCGCTGTGCTGGTGCAGGCACTCGCCGTCGGCTCGGCCTTGCCCCTGAGCAATCGCGGTGTGAATGAGCATTCCGCTGGCCATCTCGGCAGGCGTCGGTGTTATCGCACTGTGGCGGGCCAGTGACGGTGATGCCGGCGACTGCTCCGAGATCACAGCACCTTGACGATCTTGCCAAGCGTCTGCGCGACCTCTTCTGGAGACACTGCGATCGGACAGCGACCTCTCTCGTTGAGGAACAGGAAGAACCAGTCCTCGGGCTGGCCGACAAAACGTTGTACGTCTTGCCTCACTTGGCCAAGGATGGAAAGCAGACAGGAAGGACGGAGCAGGGCTTCGCTAAGACCGTTGCCACCTGGGGTTCTGTCGAGCACAAGGAGCTCGGAGGTTTTGGGAAGGACCAGCGTGTGCAAGTCGTCTGCTGAACACTCGATGGCAGAACAGAAGTAGGCGCTGAGCAGCTCCGTGACCGCAGCAGCCAGCGCTGTGCCGAGCGGTCCGACTGGGATGGCATCGCCAAGCTTGCATCGCCAGCCGAGCGTCCTGTAGCGCT
>CAYTGC010000546.1:0-3433 GCA_964437195.1 uncultured Myxococcales bacterium
TACGTCTGATTTTTGAGACACGGATCGGAAGGTGAGTTTCTGCGTTTGTACGTGAGCTTGGCCGGAAGGAGCATGCTCGTGAAGAAAAAGTTCACAAATAGTAGACCGGATTTCACTTTTCGCAAGACGCCGCTTCGAAAACGCCGCGACAAGACAACGAAAAAAGTTTTTGCACTTCGACTTGTCGGGAAGCTTTCGCGGTCTACGCTTGTTACTAGCGGCATCAGCAGCCTTCTGCTTGGCATCGAACCTACGACGGCCTTGCATGACGTTGAGCGAGCGGACCGATCGCAAACGACTCGTGGGAAACACAACAAAAAGACCCACGCATTGAAATGTCAGCGACGGTTTGGGCTCCAAGAGGATCGTGACGGCAGGGTGAGAAGGCTGCTCGTGGACGCAGTGTCTATCGAGCAGAAGTTTGACCTTATGCATGGGGCTTTCGCCCTGGAGACGAGCCTATGAGTCGTTATCAGGATGCACTGGCACGAAACGAACTGGAAGACACCGAGTCGGTCGAGCAAGAGTCCGCCGATACCGAACTGGCCTCGGAAGACGATGGGGGACAGGCAAACGATCCCGTTCGGATGTATCTGAAACGACTGGGTGATACCCCGCTTCTCACTCGAGAAGGAGAAGTTGCGGTGGGTCGCCGGATGGCAGAAGGAAAACGTCAGGTACTGCTTGCCGTGCTCTCTTGCCATCACTCGATCGTCGAACTTTTGGCGATCAAAGAACGGCTGCTCAGCGGCAAGCTACGTGTGCGCGATGTCGTCTCCGATTCTGAAATCGAACAGGATGACGAAGCAGATGCTGAAACTGTGGAGTCGCTCCTTTTGCAGCGACTGGTCGCTCAGCTCGATGGGCTTTCCGCTCGCTATACCGAGCTACAGAAGAAACATCGCACGCTGCGAAACACCAAACGCCCGCCCTCGGTGAAGCGGCAGCGAGAGCTACAGCTCGATGTGCTGAGGCTGCGAGACCAGTTGGTAGACGATGTCGCAGCAATGCGGTTCCATCCTCGCCTCATTGATGCGCTGTCACTGAAGGTGAAGACGATGGCGAATCAAGCAGAACTGCTTCGACAGAGCATGAAGCAAGTCGAAGAGCGAGCAGGGATGCCTGTGTCATCGCTGGGTGCTTTCGTCGCCGAGTTTGGCAAAAAAACGGAGACTCAGCGACGGAATGTGCTGCGCAAGCTCGGCCTGCGCGCTGAAGAGCTGATCGATCTTCAGCGAGAGGTCAAGGAGCTCGAGACAAAGATCGCGCAGATGGAGCGCGAGACCCGTCTGGAAATCCAAGAGCTGTGCAAGCTAGCTAGCGACATCAACCGTGGTGAACGACTTGCAAACCGTGCGCGCCGGGAGCTTCTGGAAGCAAACCTGCGGCTCGTTGTGTCGATCGCCAAGAAGTACACAAACCATGGGATGCAATTCCTGGATCTCATTCAGGAAGGAAACCTTGGGCTCATGCGGGCCGTCGACAAGTTCGAGTACCAGCGCGGCTACAAGTTTTCGACCTACGCGACCTGGTGGATTCGTCAGGCGATCACCCGCGGGATCTTTGATCAATCGCGCACGATTCGCATTCCGGTGCATGTGTTCGAAACGGCGCGCAAGCTATTCCGCATCACCAATGAGTTGGCGCGTCAGCTGGCTCGTGACCCGACTCCGGAAGAAATTTCCGAGGCGAGCCACTTGCCACTCGGCAAAGTTCGTCAGGTACTGAAGGTGGCGGCACGTGAACCGCTCTCGCTCGAAACACCGAGTCCGGTTCGCGAAGGCTCGAGCCTGGGTGACACAATCGAGGACCACTCGAATCCGTCACCCTCAGAGTCTTTGATCGATGCGGCACTTGTACGCAAGACGCGGTCGATGCTCAAACTGCTGCCACTGCGGGAACAACAGATTCTGCGCATGCGCTACGGAATTGAGCAGGACGGCGACAGCACCCTGGAGGAAATCGGACAGAACTTCGGGCTGTCACGCGAACGGATTCGCCAGATCGAAGTGCAGGCACTGCGCAAGCTCCGTCACTCGAGCAACACCCGCCATCTGAAGTCTTTTGTGGAACCTTAGTTTCCCGATTTCGCTGCAATCTCGCCACAGCCGATACGCGCACCAGAATTGCCTGACGGCTGCGTACGCAGGTCGTCCGGCTTTTCGTGAAGTACCAGCGCGCGTCCGACCACGGAGCGCTCTCCTGGCACCACAGTCAGACCTTTGAGCACCACTTCCAGCTTGCCCGTTCCATCTGTGCCCACAGAGATGTTGCCGAGATCACCGGCGTGTCGCGGACTCTGATCCAGACCACCGTGGTTATGTCCACCAGGGTTGAAGTGCGGACCTGCTGAAACGGCATCCGTAGCTGAGCAGTCTCCCTTGTCATGGATGTGCAGCCCGTGCTCGCCTGGCGTCGCGCCCTTCACGCTCACGACGATTCGAACGCTGTCTCCGTCTTGGGCAAACGAAGCTTCCCCAGAAATGGCGCTTCCACTGCGCGCTTGCAGCGTTGTCACCGCATCGGCTTTCCCATTCGGAACAGGATCAGGTTTGACCGGCGTGGCCGGACAGCCAGGCACCACAACCAGGAAGCAAAAGCCAAACAGGCATGAAACCAGACGGTGGCTTGTCTTGCTGTTCATCGCGAAAACTCCTTGCGGCGTTTTGGTAACTCGTTTTTGTAGTTTTGGGAATCGGTGCGCTCAACCGGAGTGCATCTTCTTGTGGGCACCATCGCAGAGCGGAAACTTTCCGCTCGCTTTGCAGCTGCACAGCGCCACCCGCCGCTTGGTTTCAATATCCACCGCCAGCGGCTCGTGCTCTGTCCCAGAATGCGATCCATCACAGAACGGCTGTCTTCGCGACTTACCGCAGCGACAGAGCAAGTGTCTTCCTGAAGCAAGCTCACAAAGCAGCGGCCGGACCGGTGTCGCCATAGAAACATCTTATCGCTTTAGAGGCCGTCTAGTTCAGACTGAAGCTCTCCGAGAGCGTGTCGGTTGCCCGCTTGCCTCGCTTTTTCGATTCCCAGGGTGAGGACTTCGCGTGCCTTGGCAACGTTCGCAAGCTCAGATGCGAGCAGTTTCCCATACATGAGGTACTGCGGAACGTAGGCCGGATGCGCAGTCAGGAGTCGCTCGAACGTCGCCGCCGCTTCGGGAAATTTGCCCAAGCTGCGGTACTCCAGCGCCAGACCGTAAAGCGGGAATGGATCACTCGGCATTAGTTCCACGAAGCGCAAAAGCTCTTCGAGCCGTTCCGACATGCTGTCTATCCTGTATTTGATGATGTGCGGATCAAAAGTCCGCGCAGGGAAGGGAAAGCGAACCGAGCAGGCCCCGGATCGAAACAGGGCCTGATGAGGAACTAGGCCGATAGCTCGTAGCGGCTGCCCGGACCGTCGGTGCGCTTGATGCGCTTGATCTTGCCCG
>CAYTGC010000547.1:0-3410 GCA_964437195.1 uncultured Myxococcales bacterium
TCGTGTGCTCCGTCTATCAGCACCGCGACCGACAGCCTTGGCAAATTTGCGCCCCGCCCCTACGCCCGCTTCTGGAACAGAAACACTCCCCGTGGGCGAGTCTTCGGGCCGCGGAACGGAAACTGTCCCGCATACTGCCAGCCGAGAACGGACAGACAGTCGATGAGGCTTTGGGTCTGATAGCGACGGACTTGCCACATACAGAACTCCTTGGTTTGTCCCCCAAGCAGATGAGCGGTCGCCAGGAATTGGATTCCGTAGCTACCGGCTAGAGGCCGCGCAAGATCGAGTCCTAGCTCGAATGTGACGTCTTGTACGTCAGGACAATACCGTCGGATGGGACCACCAAGCCAGCGCTGATTCTGTTCTGCCACAGGAGGCCCAAACGCTGGATCGCGGCGGCGGATTTCCTTTGGATCCATGGACTCTGTGAATCCGAAGTCCACGTCGAAGACCAGCAGATCATGCGGAGCCGCACCCGCCAAGGAGTGACGAAAGAACAACACTTCGTGTTCCAGATTGCCAAGCGTATTGCCAAGCAGGACATAGACTCGCCGTCGGTGAGAACGCGCCGGGGTGTAGTGAAGCTGCATGTAACGCGGCAGGTGATGGAAGTTCCCCTGAATCCCGCAGACGAAGACTCCAGGCACGTCATTGAAGACATCCATCGCATGCCCAAAGGCACGGCTGAGCAGAGGCTGACTCACATCAAGCAGATAGAAACGGATGTCTGGACGCCTCGTCTCCCCCAGGATGCTTTGGAGCAGTCGCACTTCCGTCTGTCCGTCACCGGGACCGAGCGCAATCAGGTCGAGTCCCACCTGTCCGAGCAGCTCGCGAATCCGCGCCGCCGTCTCGGAATGCGGGAAGCTCTCGCGGATTCTCATCACGTAGTCGGGATGGTTGCAGAGCTGAATCCAATCCGAGGCGCTCTTGTGATCCAGATAGACATAGGACTGCTCGATCGTACCGCCGCCTCCGCTCAGCTGACTCGACAGCTCGTTTAGCATTCGCACGGAGTCGTAGCCTGGTGAGACATACCAGTTGGGCGCCAAGCGATGACTCGCCTCTCGCACCGCAGGCAGCGTTGTGATGTCCTGCGGGACGAGCTTCAGATCTGGCACCGAGCACAGTGCCAGCAGCGCTGTCCGGGTCGGAATCTTGCTCCCCTGTTCTAGCTTTCGAACCAGACTCAAAGATAGGCCCGAAAAAGCCGCGAGCTGGTCTTGAGTGAGTCCGGCCTCGTCGCGATGCTGCCGCAAGACCTCGCCAAACGGTCGGATCGTGTCAGCCTCCGCGCTTGGCGAAAAGTGCAAGTGCAGAAGCTGTAACATGTGCTTCTGAAGTGTCACCAGCTCTCGCTGCGCGGCCCGCTTCGCCGGATCGTCCCCTGCCTCCAGATCGTGGAGGAGCAGCAAGCCTTGCCGCTGATGCGCCAGCGCAGTCTGGTATCCAGATGGCTCTTCCGTGTCACTTGTGAGCACTGAAGGGAACTCAGACGAAAAAGCGGACTCTTCTTGCATGGTTGACGCTCCTCACCGGTCAACATTCTGGGAAGTTAGTGACACGAAAATGTCATTCCCATAGAACCTACACTGCTCACAAACCGAAGGAGACTGCAAGGGGTAGGAGTGGATAACCGGAAGGACCTTGCTTCGATGGTTTACCCCAACGGTTGCCACCCATCTCAACCATCAGGAGCCGCCATGGTAACCGCACGTCGACCGTCGGAACACGATCCCGAACCCCCATCCCGAGCGAGCGGGATTTACCAGTCACTAACCGCAGTCCAACCACCATCGTTTAATAGGCTCTGTTGCGCCATCCTGTGCGAGCGTTGGGCTGCCTTCACGCTCATCTCGACGACGGCGGCCATGCTCTGTGACCGCTATGCAATCTCCCGCCCCGACTCTCTTCGTATCTGCGGATTGTTCAGCGCCGCTTGTTACATCGGCTCAGTACCGGGCGGACATCTGCTCGACCGCAGCGCGTCCCCGTCGCGGGGCTTCACTGGGAGTCTCCTCCTACTCGTTCTTGGTTATGTATTCCTGGCAATTCCGTATCGCGCAGCAGCATTCGCGGGTTTCGCAATCCTCGCGACCGGCCACGCCTTCTACAAGCCCAGCACCCAGCGCGTACTCACGACCCTCTTTCCGACGAAGGACTCGCGATTGGAGGGCGCGCAAGTCATGCTTCACATCGCCATCAACGTAGGGGCAGCGGCTGGTTCTTTCCTGGCCGGAATCATGGTTCGATCTGCTGGTTGGAGCGTCAGCTACGCTTTTGCGGCACTCATGGTAGGCATAGGAATGGCGCTCTCGATCGCGCAGTCCAGCCAGCCCGTGGTGAGCCAAGTCCCGTCGAAGATTGCGACTCCTCCCGATTCTACAGCGCAGCCACTGGGCAGTCTGTCCACTATCCTTGCAGTGCTCGCAGCCATGTTCCTGCTGGCCATCACAACCGCGCAAGCGGAAGGCGCACTCCTCCTGTGGTCGGAACACAGCGTTCGCAGAGTTATCCTCGGATTCGAGGTTCCCACGGCCTGGTTCGTCGCCTACGCCGCCGTCCTGGTCTTGGTCCTGTCCCCGATGCAGCTCGTCTTTCTGTCGAAGCGGAAGCGGCCTGGCACCACAAATCGGCTCGTCGCGGTCGGCCTTGTGTCCGCTGCACTCTGTTTCGCGATTCTGCTTCCGACGACGCAGAACGACGGCAGTGTCAGCATCCTGTGGCCCATCACAACGTACACCCTCTTCGTGCTTGCAGAGATGCTGATCGCTCCGCTCGGCTTGGCACTGCTGCACCGCAACGCGCCGCAGCGTCTGATGGGATTGGTCACGGGGCTGTGGTACGGAGCCGGTGCGCTCGGCTACTTCGTCGGGGGTCACATCGGCGCGCTGTGGTCCAAGTGGCCGATGCAGCGCGTGCTGATTCTGCTGAGTGTGCTCCCGCTGCTCGGCGCAGCTCTCGTCTGGGTCGTTCGGCCCGGCGGCGTTCAAGAATCCGAAACCTGATTCTCCGACTCCGCCCGCTCCGCTGAGGATATCAAGCCCACCACGAGAGACGGATACCAAGCGCCACCACCGTCACGCTGGAAGCCCTCCATCGCCAACCGAACGCCGATTTCCTTCAGTGTCATTCCCTGCGCGCGAAGCTCACAGGCTCGTCGAGCAGCGGACTTCCGATCCGCTGGTGATTCCAGCAGCTTCGCCACCTGCGCCGGATGCCACTTTCCGCCACGCTGCGGAGTCAACTTCGCCTTCCGCAGACGCACTCCTATCTGACTCAAACTGAATCCCTCTTTTCGCAGCTCCACCGCCAACGCCGTCGCTGCTTCAGGATCGAAGCGAGACGGAACGTGCGGTCTGTTCTTCCGCATCGTGTGCATTCCTTCGCGATGCAGGATGATGCAG
>CAYTGC010000548.1:0-3408 GCA_964437195.1 uncultured Myxococcales bacterium
CGAAGTGGCGCTGATTCCGCCGGTGGCTGGTGGTGCGCCGCATGTCCGGCTGTCGGCAGCGCCGCTCAGCTACGACGAGGTGATCGCGCAAGTGAGCGGTCCCGGGCAAGGCGGCATCGTGCTGTTTGCGGGCATGGTGCGTGACCACAACGACGGCAAACAAGTGGTGCGGCTCGACTACGAAGCCTATGACGAGATGGCGGTGCGCAAGATGGCCGAAATCGCGGGCCGCATCGAGTCAGAGCACCCGGGCGTGCGCGTCGCGATGGTCCACCGCGTCGGCTCACTGCAGATTGGCGATCTGGCCGTGATTCTTGCCGCGTCGGCTCCGCATCGCGGTGAAGCGTTTGCTGCCTGTCGACAAGCCATTGAAGCGCTGAAAGTAGAAGTGCCGATCTGGAAGAAGGAATTTTCGCCCGATGGATCCGAGTGGATCGGTCAGGGCGGATAACCCGCGTACCACGCGCCTTGTCTCATGTCTGCGAGAGCTGAACTTCGAGCTGGGAAGCGAGATAGCCAGCGCTCGGATCGGGCTGCCCGCGCCGCTGTTTTAGAAACCAGTCAAAGAGCTGCGGCAGGTTGTACGTCGGTTCCTCAGCGGCATGACCAACCTTGGGCCAGATCGTGAGCTGGGTCAGGCCGGGATCACTGCGGCCCGGGTGATCACGCAGCGCCTGCGCAATCTGCATCGAGATTCGATACGGAATCAGCGGATCGGACTGGCCGTGGAAGATCCAGACCGGCATGCGCCCGATTCGCTCGGCGAGCTGCGCATAGACATCGCCGCTTAGGTCAAACAGCAGCGCTTCCTTGGGTAGACGTATCAAGGGCGGTGGCTTTACCCCGCCACAGATCGGAGCCAGGGCCGCAAACCGCCCCGGATACCGCGCCGCCAGCAGATAGGTTCCGTACCCACCGAGTGAGTTCCCTGTCACATAGACCCGATCGGGATCGCCGCCAAAGTCGTGGATCGCCACCGCCAGCGCCTGCATCGCACGCTCGGCCATGTCCGGCATTCCCCAAAAACCACCGCTTTTGCACTGCGGAAACACGACCAAGAACGGAAAGTACCCAAGCGACGACTGCGCCACTGGACCGAGTCCAACCTGCGTCGCTGACACGCCATCTTCACCGCGCTCGCCACCGCCATGCAGATACAGGATCACAGGCAGCTTTTCACCCGGACGAACGTGCCTGGGTCGATAGACAAAGAACCGATGGGGACCCTGCGGCGTGTTGATCTGCTGGGCGACAAATCCGTGGGATTCCCCGGGAACAAAGCGGCTCGGCCCCGCACAGCCCGACACCGAGGCAACACCGAGGCAAGCGAGAAAGTGACGACGGTTCATGAAGCGCCCCTTGTGGTTTGTTGACTTAGGATGCCGCGACAAGGCCCCGGCGTGCACGGACAGATTGCATGGAGACGCGAGATCAGCCAGTCAATATGAATCATTTCATATGCCTCTTATTTAGGCAGGCTGTTCTCGACACAGACCATCGCCCAAGGCCCAAGCAAACTCGGTTGGCGCGCAGCTCGATTCCCAGCGGGGAAAAAGGAACGGGTCAAACAGCGCTTTGGCTCGTCGCAAACTTCATCTAGACTGCGGGCGCAATGTCCACACCACTTGGCCCACCGTCCGATTCTGCACAAAACGCAAACCCGCAAGTTCACACAGGACAGATCATCGACCTTGTGCAGCAGCGGATCTTTCCGGGCAAAGTCGTGTCTCATTTGGGCGTCATCACATCGATCACGCCGTGTACCGCAGATGAGGTAGACGCCGGTTTCCTTTTGCCTGGCTTTGTCGATTCCCACATCCACATTGAGAGCTCTCTTCTGACCCCTGCGGGGTTTGCACGCCTTGCGGTTTCACACGGAACCGTTGCCGCCGTCTGTGATCCACATGAGATCGCCAACGTCCTTGGCGCCGCTGGCGTCCTGTACATGATCGAGCAAGGACAGCGGACTCCGTTTCACTTCTTTTTTGGTGTTCCGTCCTGTGTTCCAGCAACGATCTACGAGACTTCCGGCGCAACCCTTTCAGCCCAGCAAGTTGGCGAACTTCTGTCCGATCCGCGCGTCACCCACCTTGCAGAGGTCATGAACTTTCCTGGCGTGCTACATGGTGATCCCGACCTGCTTGGCAAGCTGCAAGCCGCCAAGCAGAGACAGCTTCCGATCGATGGACATGCCCCAGGACTTTTTGGCGAAGCGCTGCGAGAGTATGTCAGTCACGGAATCAGCACCGATCACGAATGCACCACACTTGAGGAAGCGCGCAGCAAGCTGCTGTTGGGTCAGAAGATCCAGCTCCGGGAAGGCTCTGCTGCCAAGAACTTCCGAGCGCTGATGCCACTTCTGCGGGAATTCCCACACTCGTGCATGTTGTGTAGCGATGATCTGCATCCAGATGATCTCCTGGTGGGTCACATCAATCGCCAAGTGAAAGCCGCGCTGTCAGAAGGTGTCGATCTGTTCTCGGTGCTGCATGCTGCTTGTCGGAGTCCGGTGCTGCACTACCGCCTGCCGGTCGGTCAGCTCCAGGTGGGGGATCGCGCAGATTTTGTTCGCATTCGCGACTTGGCAAGCCTTGAAGTGGAAGAGACGTGGCTGTCTGGCCAAGCTGTATACCGACGGGGAGAACTCCTTCTCCCCCATCTTCCCGTTCCACGCCCCAATCACTTTGTCGCCAGTCCGATCTCGGCAGAGTCTCTTCGCGTACCCTCTCGCGAAGGGAAGCTCCGCGTGATCTCAGTCAAAGACCGGCAGCTCCTCACCGATTCGTTGGTTGTTTCACCGCATGTGGAAAACGGAGAAGTTTGCTCTGATGTTTCACACGATGTCCTAAAGCTCGTGGTCAAGAGCCGCTACGACGAGCGGCCCGCGCAAGTGGCGTTTGTTCACGGTTTCGGACTGACGTGCGGAGCCCTTGCGACCAGCGTTGCGCATGACAGTCATAACGTCATCGCCGTCGGAACAGACGATGATTCCTTGCTCCTCGCGATGAACACGGTGATCTCCAACCAGGGCGGTCTGTGCGTGGTTGGAAAACAGGAGCAGCGCTTTTTGCCACTCCCGATCGCCGGACTGATGAGTGATCGCGAAGGGAGTGAAGTGGCCGCAGCGTACAGCGAGCTGAATCGGATCGCCGCTGCGTGTGGATGCACGCTCGGGGCGCCGCTGATGACGCTGTCGTTTTTGTCTCTCTTGGTGATTCCGGCGCTGAAGCTATCGGACCGCGGCCTGTTCGACGGAAACGCCTTCCGCTTTGTCGATCTGTTTGCCTAAACCGCAACGCTTTCAGCGAATGGCAAACAGATCACGCAAAAACGGCGAGGCTTACAGCGGCTTGCCGAAGTTCTGCACCCAGTAGTGCTTGTACGTCGAGCTTGCGCCGTAGTCGTAGC
>CAYTGC010000549.1:0-3407 GCA_964437195.1 uncultured Myxococcales bacterium
ACCGGGCCGCTGTGGGCGCGCAAAGCGTGGGGCGTCTTTTGGCAGTGGGATGTGCGACTGACGACGACGGCCCTGCTCTGGATCATCTTTGTGGCGGCGCTGTTTGCCGACCGGTACGGGGGCCCAGGCGGACCGCGGCTGTCGGCGGGGCTTATGGTCTTTGGCGCTGCCGACGTGCCGATGATTTACATCTCGGTATCGCTGTGGCGGACGATACATCCCAAGACTTCAGTCGTTCCGACGCTCGATTCGTCGATGCGGGTTGCGCTGTGGACATCGGTGCTGACGTTTACGCTGCTGTTTGCGGTGCTGATGTCGCTGCGACTGCGGCTCCAGCGCCAACAAGATCGGCTCGCGGAGCTGCAGATGCAGGCGGAAGATGCGGGGCTGCTCGATGAGTAACCGACCAATTTCAAGACAGGCAATGAGGAGCAGGATGCGAAATAGAGGCCGGGGACTGTCGGCGATTTTCTTGGCGCTGGCGCTGATCGGATCGAGCACGAGCTTTGCGGACGAAGTACCAAGCGATCCACGACATTACCGTCGCCCGACAGAGGAAGTTCCTGCTGCCAAGCCTTCAGCGCCTCAACCCGATAAGGATGGCTTTGTGCCCGAGAGCCGTCCGATGAATGGTCCCACGGTCGATGAGTCGATTCCGGCGGCTCCCCTGGTGGGGGCGGCGTATGGGTTTTTGTGGCTGGCGGTGCTCGGCTACGTGGTGATGACGAGCCGTGGTCTGCGCAAAGTCGAGTCGGACTTGGCCGAGCTAGACGCCAAGCTGAGCAAGCTCGCGAAGAAGAGCTAGGCGATGCCCACCGCGGCGCACATCATCTACATTCCGGCGATGCTCTGCCTGGGGTTTGTGCTGGGTTACATCCTCGGCGGACGCGCGACCCAGGCCGCAATGGCCGATGAACAAGCGCGGGCCGAAGCCAAGGCCAAGCGCCGCGCCGCCCGCGCCGCCGAGCAGGCTGCTGCGGACGACCCCGCAAAGTCCGATTCGGCGTCTGGGTAGCGGCCCGGAATCGGGACCGCAAGTCCAGCGCTAGCGTCGAAACCCGATGCACATCGAGTCGGGGCCGACCAAGTGCTCGACCCGCATGTCGGAAAAGCCTGCGTCCTCCATCCATCCGATGCAGTCGGCGCCCGTGTAGTCAAAACCACCGGGGGTTTCGATGAGCATGTTCAGGCTCATCATCAGGCCAGTCGCATTCTGCTTCCTGTCATCGTCGATGAGTGCTTCGTAGACCACGACCGCGCCACCCACCGGGAGCGCTTCGTAGGCTCGACGCAGGAGGTGCTTTTTCTGTTCTAGGTTCCAGTCGTGCAGGATGTGACCAAACAGCACCACATCTGCCTTCGGCAGTGGATCTGTGAAAAAGCTTCCAGCGGCAAAAGAGAGCCTGTCGCTGAGCTTGTTGTCAGCGACATAGTCTTCAAACACAGGACCAACCTCGGGAAGATCGAAGCCGATGCCGCGAAGGTGTGGCTGGGCGAGCGCAATCTGCACCGCCAGATCCCCCTGTGCGGTGCCCGCATCGACATAGGTGCGGTAGTTTGCCCACGGAAACTTGCGCGCAATCGCCATGTTGGCACCACGACTCACCCCCGACATCGCGCGCAGGAACTCCTTGAGCCGCGCCGGATCGGCATAGAGGGCACCAAACAGATCGCCGCCCTGGGCACTTTCGTTCTGGGGCAGGCCCGTGCGCAGGGCTCTCGTCAGGTGATTCCAGAAGCCGTACAGCCGGTGGTTTGCCATCTCGAGCATTCCACCGATGTAGGACGGCTTGCGCTTGTCGAGGAACAGGTCGGTTTCCTCGGTGTTGGAATAGACGCCGTTTTCGCGCTGCAGAAATCCCAGCGCGACCAGCGCATCCAGGAAGTCTTGCGCCCCGCGCGGATGCAGACCGAGACGGCCAGTGAGCGTCGCCAAGTCCTCGGGGTGGCGGGCCAGCTCGGTGAAAACCTCCATCTCGACCGCACTGAGCAGCACCTTGGATGCCCAAAAGCCAATTCCGATCTGCATGATTCGTTCGGGAGACACTGTCTTCACGGTTACCCTCCGGGGGGTTCACTGGTTGGTTGGTTCGTCCCGTTCCTGGCCACGGGCTGGCTTATTCCGACTAGCGCTGTTCAGCCTCCAGGTTGGCGCGCTATGATGATGTCTCCATGCATAGTCATTTCGTCCACAGTCAGGATGTCCACATCTCCTATCGCGTGATCGGGGCCGGGTCACGCGATGTGATTTTGATTCACGGCTGGATGGTGTCTGGCGCAGTCTACGATGATCTCATCGCAGCGCTCGATACCGAGGGACTTCGCCTGATCGTGGTCGACCTGCGAGGCAGTGGGAAGTCCGGTCGTCCCAGCAGTGGCTTCACGATCGAGCAGTACGCCACGGACGTTCTGGCGGTGGCGGATGCGGTCGGCTGCAGCAAGTTCATGCTGGTCGGGCACAGCATGGGCGGCCAGATTGCCCAGTGGATTGCCGCGACAAGGCCTGACCGGGTCTCGGGCATGGTCCTGCTTTGTCCGGTTCCCGCTTCGGGGATTCCGCTTCCTGCCGATGCGCAGGCTCTGTTCCGAAACTGTGGCCAGAATCGGGGAATGCAGCAGACGATTTTGAGTCTGGCCTGCAAGCAGCTCACCGATGAAGCCCGCGAGCGGCTGCTCGACGATGCCCAGGGGGTGTCGGTGGACTGCATCGCGCAGGCGTTTGACGCGTGGATGACGGGCGGGTTCTCCGATCGCCTCGGTGCGATTCAGACACCGACGCTGGTGGTCGCGACCGACGATCCGTTTCTTCCCCCGCCGTTTCTGCGCCAGGCCGTTGTTTCGCTGATTCGGGGCGCCCGGCTCGCGATCTTGCCGGGACCTGGTCACTACGTCCAGGTCGAGCGCCCGCGTGAGACTGCGGCGCTGCTGGAGTCCTTCCTGGCTGCGCTACCGCACGCCTAGCCCATTTTCTGTCGGACGGCACATGTTCCAAGTGAGTGAGACGGCTCCATGCGATCCGGTGCGGCAGTTTCTGGCCGACTATCTGCGCGAGCATCGGTCGAGTGTCATCGAGACGGCGACCAGCTGGGTTGTGGCGCAGGCGCTTGATCTGCGCGGCAATCGGCCACGCGAGGAGACCCGCAAGCTCGTGGAGGGCGTTGTGCGCTGGAACGAAGCGCTGATCTTGCGCTCCGATGGCGTACCGCTGGCCGAGTTCATTGGCTTTGTGACCGCCTATCGGGCCGCCAGTGAGTTCCATATCTCGACGCTGCTGCGTGGATTCTGCTCGTTTCGAGCCGCCATCGCTGAGCTTCTGGCTCCCCCGCAGGTGGACGCCGAGCTGGCCTTTCGGGCGCTGCGGCTGGTTGACGATGCGTACCTGACGGCCATCTTTCAGATGGGGGATG
>CAYTGC010000550.1:0-3406 GCA_964437195.1 uncultured Myxococcales bacterium
GCTGTTTTTAGCAAGCTATGAAACCCCTAAAGCATCTCATGATGAGCAGGGCGTACCATCTCCTCGATTCGTCGTTTCGACGTTGGGAGGATGAGCGCATGTCATCAGGAATCAGGGGGGCCAGGTGAAGCTAAGGTTCTGGGGCGTTCGCGGCTCCTTTCCGGTGCCCGGTACGACGACGCAGCGCTACGGTGGCAACACCAGCTGCGTTGAGGTTCGCTGTGCATCGGCCAACGATCCCAACGCGCCTCGGATCATCCTTGACGCCGGCACGGGACTGCGGCGGCTCGGCAAAGAGCTTATGCACGGCCCATTTGCGGAAGGCAAAGGCGAAGCGCACCTGCTCGTCAGCCACACCCACTGGGATCACATCCAAGGCCTGCCGTTCTTTTCGCCGCTTTATCGCCCAGGGAACAAGTTCCACGTCTATGCACGGCAGCGCGATGACATGCACCTGAGGATGGTGTTCGCGCTGCAGTCGGACAATCCCTACTTCCCGGTTCCGTTCGATGCCGCCGCTGCCAATGTCCAGTTTGCCGAGCTGACCGATGACGCGCGCTTCGAGATTGGCCCGGTCAAGGTCCGCTGCACGCGGCTCAATCATCCATGGATCGCGATCGCGTTCCGGCTCGACTACGAAGGCGCTTCCGTCGCCTACGTCACTGACACGGCGCCGTTCCGCGACATCCTGATTGAGCACGAGTTTATTCGCCAGCCGCCCAAGCCAGGTGAGCCACTTGCCCCCGAGGATGCCGCGAAGCTTGCGTCGATGCGCGAAGGCGTGGTTCGGCTCTGCGAAGGCGCCCAACTTGTAATCTACGATACGCAGTTCACACCAAGCGAATATGCGCAGCGTCCGCACTGGGGACATAGCTGCGCTGAGGATGCGATCGAGATCGCGCGCGAGGCTGGAGCCGAGTCGCTGATGCTCTATCATCACTCGCCGGATCGAACCGATGCGCAAATTGATGACCTGCTCACGGAACATCGGCAGCAGCTTCATCGCGACGGTGCACGGCTCGAACTCCATGCCGCTTTCGAGGGAATGGAGCTAGAGCTAACCAAACACGGCATGCAGGTCGGTCACGCCAGCAGCCGCTCGATGGGTCAGGGCCCTCGCGGTGCCGGATCGAACGAGGAAGAGTCGTGGAAGTAACATTTCACGGTGTACGCGGGTCGATTCCCGCCCCTGGTCCCGAGACCATCCGCTTCGGCGGCAATACCTGCTGCGTGAGCATTCGCTCGGCATCGGGAAAGATCCTCATTCTCGACATGGGAACCGGGATCATCAGCCTCGGGAAAAAGCTCCTCGGCAGCGAGTTTGGAAAAGGCAAAGGCCACGGCGCGATCCTGCTTTCCCATGCCCACTGGGATCACATCCAAGGCTTCCCGTTTTTTGCGCCCGTGTTCATTCCCGGCAATCGCTTTTCCGTCTTCGGTCCCGCCAAGAGTGCGGCGATGCTCGAGGGAATCCTCGAAGGTCAGGTCAACCCTCACTTCTCGCCGCTTCAGACGATGAAGAACCTGGGCGCGATGTTTGAGCTTGTGCCCGTGCCAACGGACAATGACCCGCCGCCGATTTTCTGGGAAGGAATTGCGATCTCGGGTCGCCCCAATCCGCATGGACCGTCGACGTGCATGGCTTATCGGATCGAAGAAAACGGCAGCTCGCTGGTTTATGCGCCCGACGCTGGCTACCCGGACGCGGGCCCCAGCGAAGAAGTGCTCCGTCTGTATCAAGGCGCCGATCTGCTGATTCACGACTCGACGTACACGCCCGAAGATCGCACCGTTCGACGCTCGCGCGGTTATTCGTCGTTTGCCGACGCGGCGTATGCGGCTGTACGAGCAGGAGTCCGTCGGCTCGCCCTGTTTCATTTCGATCAGGACTACAGCGATGACGCAGTGGATCAAATCTACTCCCGCTGTCGAGGCCTGCTTGACTCCCTCGGCGGTCGTCACATTGAGCTGATTGCGTCTCGCGAAGGCAGCTCAGTTACGCTGTGACGAAAAAAGCTGCTTGAGCTGCTCGATCCGGCGAAAAAGCTCGTTCAAGTCTTCGCCCGGCAGTCGGTAGGCCAAGTGAAGCTCTGGCGTTGGCCGCTTCTTCGACTGAGGAACAGCGACGGCAATGAGCGGCGACAGAAAGCGCTCTAGGCCCAGGATCTTGGTCAGGGATCGCGTCGACAGCTCTGCGGCTTGGCTTTTGACGAGCGACAGCGCAGTCGCAGACGATGCAAGATCGGGATAGGAAGCCACAATCCCAACGTCGAAGCCATCACCGACGGCAATGGCAACAGCGACAGCTTGAGCTTCCTCGAGAATACGCAGCATTCCGGCGTCGTGTGCCCGCTGGCGCAGCTCTGCGGACGGCAACAGCGCGAGCAGCAGCGGCGGACGACCTTGCTTCCCACTCGGAGCCATCGCGAGCGCCGACATCAGCGCTGGTTGCTTGCGCGCCCCGTGATCGACCCCGCGAAAGATGTCGATCGTCTGACGAACCTGTACCCGCGAGCCGAGCACCAGCGTCTGCGGTGAAAGCTGCGCCAGCGCGCGATCTTCCGCTTCAACCAGAGGCATGCCGTGATAGGTCACCTCGCGACTTCCAGGCTGGCCCTGCATTTGTTGCCACAGCTTGCGACCCAAAGGTCGCCCTCGCAGCAGCAGCGTCGCGTCGAGATCTTTGGTACCCAGCCCGCGAAGGCCAACACAAACGGCATCCAGGTCGACGAGCGGCTCGGCGGCCACATCACGAAGGCGACGCTGGTAATCAGCCGGGAGGAGGGAAATGATCGTCGGCAGCGGTGGCCACGCCCGCATGGCCGCCAGATCAACGTCGAGGACTGCTTCTTGGCCTTGCGGCAGCAGCGCAAGCAGATCCTCGTCGGAAATGTTGTGATGTGCGAGGTCCGCGTAGAGCGCTCGCGGCCCACAGCCCGTGCCGAGCCAAAACGGAACCAGCCCGCCGAGGACAAGCCCAAGCCGCAGACCAAACCCGCACAGAAAGCCTCGCATTTTCATCAGTCTACCTTGCCGAACTGGCCCCACCGCGTATCGTAAACGAGCTTCCGTGCCACGAGAAAAACCACTCACCGGACAAGTTGCCGGTCTCTACTTTCAGCTGATCAGACCAGAGCATCGCCGCGCTGACGATACGCCACTTGTCGTTTTGCCCGGACTCTTATCGGATGGTCGTCAGTTTCAGCGCCTGGCAAGGCTGCTCAAGCGCCACGTCCTGCTCGTTGACCCGCTCGGCAGTCCACGCAGCGATGCGCCAACGGAGCCAGACGATTACAACTTTGCGCCACAGTGCGAGCGCTTGGCTACACTTCTGTCCTCGCTATCCCTCGGTCCGGTCGACTGTGCCGGTTTTTCGATGGGCGGAATGTGGGCGCAGCACTTGCTC
>CAYTGC010000551.1:0-3388 GCA_964437195.1 uncultured Myxococcales bacterium
CGCGTTGCGTACCCAGCCATCAAATCGATGGAAAAGTACCGTGCAAAGCGATAGGAAAAGTTCATCATCAGCCGCATCGCCAAGGCGTCATTGTTGGGGAAATTCTCCAGGTCGATCGTAAAAGACATCGGAAGGCGCGGCACGGTGTCCCAAGCGAGACGAAGCCAGCCGCGCACCCCGATGTGCGAAACGCCTTCGACTCCGATGCCTACGTGCGTACCCGGATCATGCCCAATGATGAGCTGCGTGCTGGCTCCACCGTCGAACGACTGCGGACCCACACCAAGAATTGGACGCAGATCCCAGCGAACAAGTCTGCCAAAACGGAATCGTAGCTCTGCAAAGCCGTAGTACACGCCGACGCGACAGTCGGTGGCAGAATGGACGGGGGCCCCACACCGCGCTGGATCGGGAATCTGCGCCAACGAACCAAGCGAAGACACATAGGTCTGTCCCAAAAGCAGTCCAGCGCCCAATCGGATGGAGTACACCCACGAAAGGAAACGATAGGTATAGTCTAGCTCGGCCCGCCAATATGAGTCATTTACCGTGCCTGTTATTGAGTCACGCGCACCGAAGTTTACATACTCGGTATGGACTTGCAGGCGCGAACGATTATCAAAGTGCTGGGCCAGAAGGTCGCGTCTCCACCGCGCATCATCGTCTCCCATGACCGTGACCGGATGGGGATGTTCCGGTGATGCAAAGTGCAGCTGTTCCGTATCTGCTGCGGCCTGCTGAATCCCGCGCGAGGCGATGTAGTACTCGATGATCCCTGGCGTGAGCAGCTCGATTGGAACCAGCGCACTGAACTGAATCGCATCGGTCGACAGTCGCTGAAATACGATGCGTGCATACTGCCTTGAGCCCTGTTGTCGAACGTACAGCAGGACTTCCTTGGCCAGATGTGATGATTCAATGTTGGCCAAGATCGAAAGCGTGGTTTCGTTCTGCACCGTGTTGGGCGGAATGTGGTGCACACGCACGATGAGCGCTGAACCGGCGGGCGAAGAAGTCGATGGCGCTGCCACAGTCGGCGCAGTCGGTGTCGGCGACGTGGTCGGTGCGGGTGAAGATGCAGGCCCCGCATCCATTGGCTCTGGCCCGGCGGCAGGCTGTGCGTACACGGACTTCGCCGCAAGGAGCAAGGCAAGGAGGACAGAGCAGACAAAGGAAATGGGCTCTTGATGTTGTGTTTGGCGCATGGTCCACCTCACCAAGCCGTGATCAGACCAAACCCCAAACTGAGTCCGATCTGTTCAATGTTTCGAGCCGCAATTCCGACACGCAGCGCTGGCTGAAGCCAAGGACGCGCGCGCAGCGCAATTTGGTAGAGGATTCGCACGCCCACATCGCCCTGCGCAGGCTGGTTGGTGACGATCACCGCAGCGCCCATTGGCACGCTCTTTACCACGTTCCATTCCAAGTGCAGCGATCCAAGCGCTCCGAAGTCCTTGAAGTAGTACGCAGCAAGCTGAAGGTTTGTACCCGTCACTTGTCCGATGCGCAGCTTCAGTTCTCCACCAACGCCTGGGCCGGACACCGTCTGACCAACCATCAAGCGCGGAGCCAGTCCGACCCATTTGCCAAAGCGAAACTCTGTCTCAAAGTAGCCATAGTTGAAGCCAACACGCTGACCACATGCGGCAGACTCCGGAGGCGGTTTGTCCGGCACGCCATTGCAAACCGATGGATCTGTGAGCGTCTGGAGAACATCATTTTTTCCGCCGCGACCGTACAGCACTCCGAATCCGCCACTGATTCCAGCCAGCCAGGTGTTGGGACGGAAAGTGAAGTCTCCTTCTGCAACCAGATAGTAGTCATTTCCACGGAATCGGTTGAAGTCGACGTATTCAAAAAATCCATGAATCTCTGACTGACCGCGCGGTCCGGTTGGTGGCCGTCCGATGCGAGGCTCTACCACAACGTGAAAGGGATTCAGCGCAGTACCAGCACTGATGTGCTCTCCGTCTGTTCCGATCGACTCAAAGAACAGCTCAAACGATGGGGGAGCCGCGATGTGCGAAGGAAGCGCCGCACGGAAGTAGCCATCACCGTCGCGCTCGAAAGGAATGCGTTCGTAGGCGTTGGCGTCTGGGCGCCTGACATACGCAAACACGGCTTGAACGACAGAAGGCGTGCGGACTGTGAGTGCCAGCTCGTTTGGATCACCTTGAATAAGCCGCTTCGGAATCTGCGCGAGGATCTCCAAGCGAGCCAGGTTCCGCTTCAACTCTGCCTGCTGCTCTGCTTGCTGAAGCTGACGCTGCGCTTCTTCACTGTGCGTGGCCGACACATGCTGAAGCGTAGCCGCGAGCCCTTCAAGGAATGTGATTTCTCCGCGCAAACGCGAGGCGTAAGGTGACTTGGGATTCCTCTCCAAATAGTCGGCATACAGCTTGGCTCGTGCGCTTGGCGGTAGCGTCAGTGTCCGTTCAAAGAGGGTGCTCACCTCTGCGGATTCTGGAAAGGGAGCAGATGCTCCGTTTTTGCCATCATTCCCAGGGGGTTGCGCTTCGGTCGTCTGTGCTTGACTCGCCGTGCCTGCGCTTGACCCTTTCCCCCGCTCCCCAGCGTCCTTCTTGGTCTGCCCTCTGCTCGGCTTGGGCAGAATCCGAACGACATCACCAACTTTCACTGCACCGACGATACCTGGGGCCAGCCTACCGAACGACAGTACGCGACTTACCTGTTCAAGCGTCATCTTTCCGAGCGGAAAGTGATCACGAAGAATCTCTCCGCTCACAGGATGCTTGGCCGCAATCGTGCGAAGGACTTGCATTGTGATGCCTGGACGCAGTCCTTGCGCGTCCCCCAGATCGATGTAGGCAATCCCTCGCTCTAGCTGAACAATGGTGCCCTGGGTTGTAAGAACCTCGCTGGTATCGTCATCTTCATCATCGTGCCCGTCTGGGGAGACGGGCGACGAACTCTGGGCCGGTTTGCTCTCCGCTTTGGGTTCGGCGGCAAGCACAGGGGTCCATGCAGACAGCACCACCAACAGACAGAGCAGCCGTGACGACATAACATTCCGCCCTTCGATCGTGAGGACCACCAGGCAGTCGGCAATCTTCTAAGCCCCCCAGTGGTCAGTATCCGCACCGACTGAAGATAATACTGTATTCATAATGCCAATTTTTTCCGGCGCAAGTCAATTGGTTCATCGAAGTTGTGTCCGGGTCGCTTCCGCTCAGGTGCCGATGCTGTCGTTTTGTTGTCACGATGTCGTTTCGACAAACCCTGCGGCAAGCTGCGCGCTCACAAGTGCGTCTATCGCGCCTCGCATGTCGTCGGAAGGCGTCTGACGCTCGAACAGCTCCCCATCGGCGGCGGTGATCCACAGACAGACGTGATTGTTGCGTCCGGCGATTTCCCACGTCTGTCCATC
>CAYTGC010000552.1:0-3379 GCA_964437195.1 uncultured Myxococcales bacterium
CACTCCGCCGCAGGGTTACCTCCGTCGCCAAGCCAAAAAATCGCGGGTAGGAAAACCGACTACCTCGCGTCTTCTCACGGGAATTTCTGCTCTGTCGCTGTCCCGTCGAGGAAAATTCAAACGTCTCAAGAATGAGAATCTAACTTCTCGCCGACGATCGCCCAAGTCCAAGCAACCGCTGGAAATGCGCCTGCTCGACCCATCAGCCACGGAAACGCTGACCCAAAATCTACGTTTTCTTGGCGAAAGAGAAGCGCCCACCGAATGGCCAACATTTGACCGTCACAGCGACGAGACCTGCACGTGCCGATGAAAAAACCAAGCGATCACAAGTGATTGCGATCGGACGGACCACAAGAGCTGCATGAAAGAGGGAGTGATGCGCTGGATGATGCCGCGCTGGCGACAGCGCAGTCAGGAAGACGAAACTACGGAGCTTCGAGCTGGTTGATGGCTTCTTGCGCCACCCGGGCCATATCAGGCCCACCGCGGCTGCCGACCTGCTGGAACTTCTTCAGCCACTCAATGGCGTTCTTCTTGTCGTCCATCGCCTTATAGGTCATGCCCAGGTTGTAGACCGCTTGCCAAAGGTCAGTGTTCAGCTCGTACGCCCGCTTGAACTCTTTGGCCGCTTCGTCGTACTGCTTGCTCTTCTGGTGCGCCACGCCAAGCCCGTAGTGCGCTTCCGAGTCGCCGTCGTTGACAATCAGCGCCGCCTGGAACACCTGCGCCGCTTCCTTGTCGTAGTCGAAATCGAGGTACAGGTTCGCCAGGCTAATGAACGGCTGGTTAAAGCGCGGGTTGACCTCCATCGCCTTGCGATAGGCGGCGTCCGCATCCTTGTACTTTTCCATCCGCTCCAGCGTCATGCCGAGCCGGTGATAGCCCTTGAACAGCTTCGGCTCGAGCTTCACCGCTTGCTCAAAAGCCGCCTTGGCTTGCTCGAACTTCTTGGCCTCAAGACACGCGGTCCCAAGCTCGTACTGATAGCTGGGGTTATCGGGCGCGTACTTCGCGGCGTTTTCAAACGAGGTGATGGCCTCGGGCCACTTCTTCTGGTCCTTGTAGACCATGCCGAGGTTGTAGTGCGCCTGATCGTTGCTTGGATCAAACGCGAGCGCCTGCTGCAAATGGGTAATCGCCCGGTCGTAGAGCTTCTGCGCTCCCGCTTGGACGCCCATGTTCATCGCCTCGATAGACTTGTTGCGCTCCTGGTTGCAGCCCAGGAGCAGCACGCATAGCGCCAGACGCCTCAAGTTGTGCATAAACAATCCTCAAAAGTGGGGAGTGTCAGCAGCGATTGAGGCTGCTGACAACTGCCGTGGAAACCGTTTTTCCGTCGATAGGCCAGGCTACTCTTCGCCGCCCGAAGCCTTGAGTACGAACGGATACGTTACCACAACGATACCGCCACCTTGCGGTTTGGGGAACTCCCAGCGGCGGACAGCCTGCGCAATGCACTGCTCAACCGGCATGCTGTTCAAGGTCGAAGACTGAACCAGCGAAGCCACAACCTGACCGGTGCCCGCGATCGTGAACTGGATCATCACACGGCCAAGAAGCCCCGGAGTCCGCACCAGCTCGCGCTCGTAGCAGAACTTCACTTCGTTGATGTGGCGACGAATGATGCGCCGAATGATCTCTTTGTCGAGCGAGCCGCGGACTTCCGCAGTGCCAGGAACGACGTCTGGAGCCGAAGCACGACGCCCGCCGAGTCCACCAGCGCCTCGACCGTAGCCCGAAAGACCACCACCGCCACCGCCCTTGCCGATCGTGCCCAGGTTGCCGAGACCGATCGTGCCTTCACCGGTACCACCACCGCCATGACCCGAACCAACCAAGCCAAGGCCGCCCACGCCGTACGCTTCACCAACCTCGGTGCCGACAAGACTACCGAGCACATCGGCGGCGTCAGTACCAAGGGCCGAGTCACGACCAAAAGCCGAGGCCAGAATCGAACCCTGGTTGCTCTTGATGATGCCGAGAACACCAGCTTTTTCCGCCGCGTCCTTCGCGAGCTGTTTTGCCAAGTGAGGATCTTGGTTGTCCTTTGGACCCTTGAGCGCATACAGACCCTGCTTTTTCAGCGAGTCTTTCTTGCCCATCCGGCCTTCTTCGTCCTTGTGGCGCTTGCCCTTGCCGCCCATGTCGTCGTCTTGCTTCTTCTTGAGCCACTCGGGAATGATCTCTTCCTTCTGCTCAGGCGGCTTGGTCAGAAGCTTGGCGAAGCGCTGATCGTTCATAAAGGCATCGAGCGACAGAGAGCGCGGATCGGGCGGAATCGAGAAAATCAGCGCCAAAAACAGGCCGGTGATCGCAAAGACTCCGCCTGTATAGGACTGCGTGCCCCAGTCGATCTCGATCGGAACCGGCATTCGCTTCGCGCGCGGCGTTCCGACGATGTGGAAGGTGTTCTCGCCAACCTGGACGGTGATCCGTGCATCGCCACCGATCGGCATCGCGAAGGCGCCGGAAACAGCCGCCGAGGCCTTTGCAACCCCCGACGACACCGCCTCAGAAAGCGAGATGGTTCGATCGCCTTCTTGCACCTTGCCGCCCATCTGCTGGGTAAAGATCAGCTCAAAGTCCGATCCCGTCGAGTGAACGAGCGGCATAACCGGCACCGGAAGTGGTGTCCCGATCTGGAAGTTCGCACTTGGATCGCTGCCGATCGTAAAGTCGCGCTCGCCCAGTTCATCGAACCGACGGAACAGACCCCACAAGAGCAGGCCGGCACCTGCCACGAGCAGAACACCACAAGCTATGTCCGTTGCTGGGTGGTCTTTCTTCAGGCTGCTCTTAAACTCCGCCATCGGCTTGCCAGTCGCTTCCCATGCATCGCGATCTGCACGAAGCTTGGCGACCTGGAAGTAGGCAACCATAAACCACGATAGTGCAGCAACGAGGGCAACAGCACCGCCCCAGATCAGCACTTTGGTCATCGGCTGAACAACACCCGCCGCCGGATTTTGCAGCAGCTTGACATCGACGACTGTGTCCTCGAAACAAGCGCTGACTTCAACGGCACGAGCGCCATCACGCGACTCGATCTCATCCGTGTTCGCCAGAAGCCCTTGGATGCCGTAGTGACGTGGCAATCCAGACTGGCGCGGCGAAGGCACGGCGACCGGAGCAAATGCCGGTGCTGCAGCGCCAAAACCCGCAATCGCAGGCACAGGGGCTGACGCCGAAACAGCCGAGCCAACGATCTGGTTCAGATCCACCTGCAGCGTCGCATCGGGAATTGTCTGCGGCTCGCCGATCGAGACAACGATTCGGATGTCTCCAATCGTGATCTCATCGCCCGAAGACAAGAGATGCTTATTGACCTTCTGACCATTGACGAAGGTGCCTTGCTCAGATCCAAAGTCCACGATCG
>CAYTGC010000553.1:0-3374 GCA_964437195.1 uncultured Myxococcales bacterium
CAGCATACCAGCCTAAGTGCGCATCTCAAGCCCAAGGCCATGGTAAAAACCGACCTTGATGCTCGCGTTTGTCTTGGTCACGGTAGGAAGCGCCATCGGCGGCCTCGTGCGGTATCTGACGGCGGTTCTACTCAATCCGCGGATTCCCGTGTCGTGGCCGCTGGCGACCTTGCTCGTCAACGTTCTCGGCTGTTTCGTGCTGTCCCTTGTCAATGAAACCGTTCTGCGCGGTGTGCCGCTGCGGCCCAGCCTGCGCCTGCTTCTCACGACGGGCTTCTGCGGTGGATTCACAACCTATTCCACGTTTAACTATGAAACGGTGACTCTCGTCGAGCAGCGCGGTTTGCTATCGGGAGCCGGTTACGCTCTATCGACGGTCGTGTTGTGCCTTGGGGCACATCTGCTGGCTTCACTCCTGGCCAAAACCCTGCGCCCGGACTAGGCCTAACACCCGATCCGTGCCCATGTGCGAGAACCATGCGCGGCATGGTGCCCCACGACCGCCCCAGCCCGCTACGGTCAATCGACCCCAGCGGGGAAGTCATCAAATCGTCACACCACCATCGACTGAAAACACGCAGGCGCGCAGCAAAAACGTCGGTATAGTAATTGCTCGCTAGCTAGAGCCAGCGCATTCACCCCGAAGGAGTGTTCGCCACCATGGCGCGAGATCCATTTGCCCCGGTACCCCAAAGCTCTGTTCCTCCCTGGATTTGGATTGTGGTCGGCATGGTCGCATTCATGCTCGTTGGCATCGGGACCACCGTTGCTGTCGTAGTCTCGAAGCGATCACCCCCTGTCGTCGCGGCGAACACTCCGCCTGCCAAACCAGCCACCGATCCAGCTGCTGACGCCAAGGCCCCGGCCCCGGCTGCGGATAGCAAGCCTGCGGCCAAGGAACCCGCTGCCGATCCCGCAAAGACCGACAAGCCTGAAAAGGGTGACGACGGGGACGAAGAAAAAGGCGAGAAAAAGAAGAAGAAGAGCTCGCACAAGTCGAAGTCGGAAAAGTCCGCCAAGGCCGAAAAGACCGAGAAAGCGGCCCCGGCTGGGCCACCTCCGAAGAAAAAGAGCGACATGAGCCAGAAGGACATCGACAAGCTCCTCGGTCTGTAGTCGCCTCTTCACAAGGAGAGTCCATGAAAGTCGGACTCATCGGATTCCCCGGTAGCGGGAAAACCACCGTGTTCCATGCGCTTACGGCGCAGCAGGCCGATATCGGGCACTCGGGCAAGGGCCACAGCCAGACCCACTTTGCGGTCGTCAAAAGCTCAGATCAAAAGCTGTCCGCCCTGCTCGATCACTACCGGAGTCAACGACCTGGTCGCACAGCAGTTGTCTTTGTCGACGCTGCGGCACCGCCAGGCGTAGCAGGTCGTGGCTTTGATGCATCAGCGCTTGCTGCAATGCGAGAGGTCGATGCCCTGGCGCAAGTCGTCAGAGCGTTTCGCGCCCCCGATGGTAGCGAAGCAGATCCTATTGGAGAGCTGACCGATCTTGCGACCGAGATGAAAGTAAGCGACCTCGCAGTGATCGACAAACGACTTGCGCGGTTGCAAAAAGACCCGCCCCAGCCAGGCGAAAAAGAGCTGCTCCAGCGCCTTCGTGAGCAGCTCGAACGGGCTGGACATCTGCGCGACGTACCGCTCTCAGCGGCTGAGCAGAGCCTGGTCGGCAGTTGCCGATTTCTCAGCGCCAAACCGCTCCTCGTGCTCTACAACGTCGAAGGGAAAGACATCAATCAGCCCATTCCCGCCGACGTATCAAGCTATCTGAACAGCCACAAGCTACGCGCCCTGCCCGTCTGCGGACTCACCTAGCCAACCGTTGTCCGGCCAAAACCGCACTCCCGCGGACGTCTTTACGACGGTGGGAGAAAAGTGGTTTAATGAAATCTTCCTAAGATCTTTGCACTTTTTGCGGACCAGCCAGGGGGGAACGGCATTGAAGCTGGGGATCAAGTTGGCGCTCGTCTCGACTTTGCTCGTTGGTGCGGTGGTAGCGACGACAAGCTGGGTGTTCACGCGATCGCTCCGCACGGCCGGCGAGCACGAAGTCGACGAAGAGCTTGCGTCGGACGCGCTGATCGTTCGACATGCGCTCCAGCGTGCCCAGCTGCCGGAGGACGCGCTCGCAGAGCTGCCGCGACCAGGTCTTTCATGGCTGGTCATCCGAGATGGCAGAGTCAGCCGAACAAGGCTGCTGCCCGACGTGGTCCGCGACCGATCTACTGTGGAAACACGCTGCGTCGCGAGTGATCCTCGCGACACACACGAGCTGGTGATTTCGAGCCAGCGGTTTCGCAATCAATACGTTCCGGCGGGTCCATCAGCGCACGTCTGCATGCTGCGCTCTCTCGACGCGGTTCTCGAACGCTCGAAGACAGTGCAGACGACACTTTTCGCCGTGGGCCGAGGCGCTGTCCTGCTCGCGCTGCTCGTCGCTGGACTCTGGGGTTTTGCACTGATGGGACGGGTGCGACGAATCCTTGCAGCAATGCACCAAGTCGCGGGCGGTGACTTCGACGTCGACGTGCCTGAGCACGGACGCGACGAGGTTGCCGCTATTGCCCGCAGCCTGGTCCACATGATTCGCAAGCTCCGGGGCGCACAAGCCGAGCTGCAGAGCAGCGCTGCACATGAACGAGAGGCGGCGCTCGCGGCCAAGCTCCGTGGGCAACTGCTGCCTCTTCAACCGTCGGTCAACGGCTTTGAGTTTGCAGCTCGCATCATTCCTGCGCGAAGCGGTGGCGGCGATTTCTACGAGACCTATCAGGGCGAGTCTTCAAGCTTCGTCGCCGTCGGCAATATCTCAGGAAGCGGCGTCGGTCCAGGCCTGTCGATGGTCATCGTGGACAGTCTGCTTCTCGCGACGCTGCGAGCCTGTCGCGACCAAGTGCCCTCCCCTGCCGCTATCTTGCGTCAAGTAGGTGCCGCGCTGTTCGAGAGCTTGCGGAAGCGTATGCACGACGACCAGATGGTGTCCGTCCTGCTACTGCGACACGACGGTGGAGGACGAGTCACCTATGCGGGAAATCTGCCACTTCTGCTTCTATATCGAGACAGCCAGCGAACGGTCGAGAAGCTCGAAGTCGACCATGTCGGACTCGCGGTATCGAAGCAGTTCGATGATCGCCTGTCCGACCGATCGGTTCAGCTCACCGCCGGGGATCTGATGGTACTTGTTACCGACGGAATTACCGAAGCGCACGATGCCCAGGGTGAGCGGTTTCCGACCGAGCGGCTCTCCGACGCGATCGCCAAGTCAGCGCAGAGGCTCACCGCCGCCGAGCTGCGCGACCAACTTCTGGATGTCGTAACCGATTTCGTTGGTAGCCAAAACCGCGACCTCACCATCGTCGTCTTGCGCCGCAA
>CAYTGC010000554.1:0-3373 GCA_964437195.1 uncultured Myxococcales bacterium
TTCGTCGGTCAGCCCAAGGCTTCATACAGCTTGGTTTGATACACATTTGGGACAGGGTACTGCATGGGTGCGGGCTTTGTCATGAAGCGCGCATCGTGTGGTCAAACCGTCCGCGTTTCCGTCGGAAAAATGGCGTCGACGGGTGCCAAAAGAGCGCGCTATCGTTTTTTGCCAACTCGGAGTAGACTCCCAGCCCGGTTTCAAGACGGATAGCGTACAGAGCCCGGCTGCGCTTCGCACCTACGCAAGTGCGACGACGGCTCGGACAAAAGGAGATTTCACCAATGCACCACACCAATTCTGGTCGTAAGAAGATCGCCGTCATCGGCGGTGGCAACATCGGCGGCGAGCTGGCCGCTCTCATCGCTCGCAAAGAACTCGCCGACGTCGTCCTGCTCGACATTCCCGAAAAAGAGGGTCTGTGCAAGGGCAAGGCGCTCGACCTGATGCAAAACGGCACGCTGCTCGGCTGGGACTGCAACATCACCGGCACCGGCAACTGGGCCGACACCGCTGGATCGAGCGTGGTCATCATCACCGCTGGTGTGCCGCGCAAGCCGGGCATGAGCCGCGACGATCTTCTGTCCGTGAACCTGAAGATCATGCGCAGCGTCGCCGAAAACATCAAGACCCACTGCCCCGAAGCGTTCGTGATCGTGATCTCGAATCCGCTCGACGCCATGGTCTACGAGTGCGCCAAGGTCACCGGCTTCCCCAAGAACCGCATCTGCGGCATGGCGGGCGTGCTCGACTCGGCCCGCTTCCAGCTGTTCCTTGCCCAGGAAATGGGCGTCAGCGTCAAGGACGTCAAGGCGATGGTGCTCGGCGGCCACGGCGACACCATGGTCCCGGTCACGTCGTACTGCACCGTCAACGGCATTCCGGTCAAGCAGTTCATCTCGCCGGAGCGCCTGGCTGCGATCTGCACCCGTACCGCTGGTGGTGGTGGTGAGATCGTGAAGCTGATGGGCACCTCCGCCTACTACGCGCCGGCGACTGCCGCGGTGGTGATGGCCGAGTCGTTCCTTCACGACCAAAAGCGCCTGGTTCCTGCCGCTGTCTTCTGCAACGGCGAGTACGGCATCAGCGACCTGTACATCGGCCTTCCCTGTGTGATCGGCAAGGGCGGTGTCGAGAAGGTGCTGGAGATCTCGCTCACCGACGACGAGAAGGCGCAGCTTGCCAAGAGCGTCGCCGCCGTCCGCGAGCTGGTCGAAGCCAGCGTTCGGCTGTAGTCTCCCATCCCGCTTTCACAACACACAGACGGAGTCACTGCCTTGGGCCTCACCTTCGCGAAAGCAGAGGGTGACCCACCGAGGCGGCGGCTCCCGTTAAGGGGTAGCCCATGAACATTCATGAGTATCAGGCCAAAGAGCTTTTGCGGAAGAAGGGCCTGCCAGTGCCGGTCGGCAAGTCGGCGCTCTCCGTGGAAGACGCCGACAGCGCGGCGACGTGGGTGCGCGGTGAGACCGGCAATCCAATCGTCGTCGTCAAGGCGCAGATTCACGCCGGCGGTCGCGGCAAGGGTGGCGGTGTCAAAGTCACCAAGACCGCCGAGGACACGCAGGCGCAGATTCGCAAGATCTTCGGCATGCAGCTCGTTACGCACCAGACCGGCCCCGAGGGCAAGAAGGTGCGGCGGCTTCTGCTTGAGCAGGGCGTCGACATCGCCAAGGAGTTCTACGCCGCGGTGGTGCTCGATCGTCAGAAGGGCCGCTTGGTCCTGATGGTGTCGACCGAAGGCGGCATGGACATCGAAGAAGTCGCCGCGCACCAGCCGGAAAAGATCTTCAAGGCGGTGATCGACCCGATGATTGGCTTTACGCCGTACCAGGCCCGCGAAGTCGCGTTTGCACTCGGGCTCAAGTCGGCGGGGATGGAAGCGGTAAACAGCGCCTGCAAGTTCTTTGCGACGATGGTGCGGGCCTATCAGGAGCTGGACTGCTCGCTTCTGGAAATCAATCCGCTCGTGCTGACGAAGCAAGGCCAGCTCATCGCGCTCGATGCGAAGATCAACTTCGACGACAATGCGCTCTACCGGCACCCCGACATCGAAGAGATGCGCGATCTCGATGAAGAGGAGCCCGCCGAGACGGAAGCCAAGAAGTTTGACCTCTCGTACGTGAAGCTGACTGGCAACATCGGCTGCATGGTCAACGGCGCGGGCCTGGCGATGTCGACGATGGACATCATTCGCTTCTACGGCGGCATGCCGGCCAACTTCCTTGATGTGGGTGGCGGCGCGACGGCGGAAAAGGTGACCGCAGCGTTCAAGATCATCACTGCGGACCCGGCGGTGCGCGGCATCTTCATCAACATCTTCGGCGGCATCATGAAGTGCGACACCATCGCCAAGGGTGTGATCATCGCGGTGAAGGAAGTCGGGCTCAAGGTACCGCTGGTGGTCAGGCTCGAAGGAACCAACGTCGAGCTGGGCAAGCAGATCCTTGCCGAGTCGGGGCTAAACGTGGTGGCGGCGTCCGATATGGCCGACGGCGCCCAGAAGATCGTCGCCCTCGCGGGCGAGTCGGCGGCATAGGGAGGCAGTCATGTCGATTCTCGTAAACAAGAACACGCGCCTCTTGGTGCAGGGTCTGACGGGCAAAAACGGAACCTTCCACACCGAAAAGGCGGTCGAGTACGGCACCACGGTGGTCGGCGGAGTGACGCCGGGCAAGGGCGGAACCACGCACCTTAACCTGCCGGTGTTTGACACCGTCAATGATGCCGTCAAGCAGACTGGCGCCAATGCGTCGGTCATCTACGTTCCGGCGGCGATTGCGGCGGACAGCATCCTCGAGGCGATTGCCGCGGGACTGGAACTGGTCGTCTGCATCACCGAAGGCATTCCCGTCATGGACATGCTGAAGGTGCGGCGCGTGCTGGATGCGCAGACCGGGAGCAAGCGGACGCGGCTCATCGGGCCGAACTGCCCCGGCATCATCACGCCGGGCGAGTGCAAGATCGGCATCATGCCGGGCTACATTCACAAGCCGGGTCACATCGGCGTGGTGTCGCGCTCGGGAACGCTGACGTACGAAGGCGTGCATCAGCTGACGCAGCTTGGGCTGGGGCAGTCAACCTGCGTCGGCATTGGCGGCGATCCGGTGAAGGGCATGGACTTTATCGACGTGCTCGAGCTGTTCGAGCGCGATCCCGACACGCACGCGGTGCTGATGATGGGCGAAATTGGCGGTTCCTCGGAAGAAGACGCTGCTGCGTACATTAGGAAGCACATGTCGAAGCCAGTGGCGGCGTTCATTGCCGGCCAGACTGCGCCTCCGGGGCGTCGGATGGGCCACGCGGGCGCGATCATTGCGGGCGGCAAAGGCACGGCGAAAGACAAGATCGCTGCGCTGCAAGCAGCCGGCAT
>CAYTGC010000555.1:0-3370 GCA_964437195.1 uncultured Myxococcales bacterium
TCCGGCGCAGCGGCGAAAAGCGCCGGGAAAAAGGCGAAAAGTGGGGAAACCTGTGCTACGTTGCGACCTCTTTTGGCGGCCCGGTAGAGACTGGCTGCCAGGCAATTTGAGGAGCTTTCGTTGGCTATGAGTGAAAAGGCCGGCAACCCGGCGGAGAGTGACAGCAGCGCTGCTGCTCCCGCAAAAGAGAGCTACACCGGCGAGAACATCCAAGTCCTCAAGGGGCTTGAGGCTGTGCGCAAGCGCCCCGGTATGTACATCGGCGACACGGACGATGGCACCGGACTGCACCACATGGTCTACGAGGTCGTTGACAACTCCGTCGACGAAGCGCTCGCAGGTCACTGCAAGAACATCGAGGTGACGATTCATTTCGACAACTCGGTGACCGTGACGGACGACGGACGTGGCATGCCGACGGATATGCATCCGACGGAAAATCGCCCGACGCCGGAAGTCATCATGACGGTGTTGCATGCCGGCGGAAAGTTCGACAAAAAGAGCTACAAAGTGTCGGGCGGTCTTCACGGCGTCGGTGTGTCGGCGGTAAACGCTCTATCCGAGTGGCTGAAGCTGGAAATCTATCGCGGTGGCAAGGTCTATCACCAGGAATACCGTCGAGGTGCCCCGGTGACGCCTCTCACTGAGATGGGTATTTCGACGAAGAACGGCACCAAGGTGACGTTCAAAGCCGACGCAGACATCTTTGCGAAGGTCGAGTACTCGTACGAGACGCTGCAACAGCGGCTGCGTGAGCTGTCGTTTCTTAATTCCGGTCTGCGCATTGTGCTTACCGACGAGCGGAACGACAAAAAAGCCGACATGTTTTCCGATGGTGGCATCTCCAGCTTCGTCAAGGATCTGAACGTCGCCAAGGATCTGGTCATCCCCGAACCGGTGTTCGTTACCGGCAGCCAGCCTCATCCCGACATCGAGGGAACTGAGGTCATTGCCGAGGCTGCCATTCAGTGGAACGACAGCTTTTCGGAAAACGTCTTTTGCTTCACCAACAACATCCGCAACCGCGACGGTGGATCTCACCTGACGGGATTTCGGCAAGCGCTGACGCGGACGATCAACGCCTATGCGACGGCGAACAACCTGCTAAAAGACATGAAGCAGGGTCTTTCGGGCGCCGACCTTGCCGAAGGGCTCGTCGCGGTGGTGTCGATCAAGCACCCGGATCCCAAGTTCTCAAACCAGACCAAAGACCGACTGGTGTCGTCGGAAGTGACGGGCATTGTGAACTCGGTGATTGGCGATCGGCTGGCCATGTGGCTGGAAGAACACCCGCGAGAGGCCCGCGCCATCATTGGCAAGAGTGTGCTGGCGGCCCGGGCTCGGGAGGCCGCGCGCAAAGCGCGTGAGATGGTGCAGCGCAAAGGTGCGCTTGAGTCGCTGTCTTTGCCCGGCAAGCTGGCCGACTGCCAGGAGCGCGATCCATCTCTCTGTGAGCTATTTATCGTCGAGGGTGATTCGGCAGGTGGATCGGCGAAGCAAGGCCGTGACCGTCGCACGCAGGCGATTTTGCCGCTCAAGGGCAAGATCCTGAACGTCGAAAAGGCGCGGCTTGACAAGATGTTGTCGTCGCAGGAGATCGTGACGCTGATCACGGCACTTGGCTGCGGCGTGGGCGATAGCAAGGACGTTGCGAAGCTGCGCTATCACCGCATCGTCATCATGACCGACGCCGACGTCGACGGTAGCCACATTCGGACGCTGCTTTTGACGTTCTTCTATCGGCAGTACAAGGAACTTCTCGACGGGTCACTCGATCGCAAGCACTTCATCTACATCGCGCAGCCGCCGCTTTACAAAGTGAAGAAAGGCAACCGCGAGGAGTACTTGAAGAACGAGCAGGCGCTGGAAGAATATCTGCTCCGCTCGACGGCAGAAGACCTGGTGTTCGAGTCGCAAGATGGCAAGCGACAGGTGACTGGTGACAAGCTGCGAGAGCTTTGGCGACTGGTCGGTCGGTATTCGCGTGCCCTGTCGGCGTGCGACAAGAAGTGGGACAGCCGGATTGTCGAGGCGCTGATCCACGTTGGTGATCTGCAGGTTGGCTCGCTGCGCGACGAAGAACTCGTCCGTGCGGCGCTGGCGAAGGCAGAGACCCAGCTCAAGAAGCACTTTACCGACGTGACAGATCTGCAAGCTCAGCTCTCGGCAGACGCCGAGCACGGGACGACTCGTGCGGTGATTCCGGCCCGTTATGGCGGAGCACGACGAGAGACCGTCGTCGATTTTGCGCTGTTTACGTCCCCGGAATACGCAGAGCTTGTGCGCATTTACGACAAGCTGAAGCAGTTTGGTGACGGTCCGTTCGTTCTCGTCGATGGAAGCAATCGACACAGCGTGGATCGGATGGCCGAGCTGGCGTCGCTCCTCGACAGCATTGGGCGCAAGGGTCTGCAGATTCAGCGCTACAAAGGTCTCGGTGAAATGACCGCCGAGCAGCTGTGGGAAACGACAATGGACCCGGCTCGACGGACGCTGCTCGAAGTACACGTCGACGATCTCAATGAAGCCGAGCGGCTGTTCAGCATGCTGATGGGCGAAGCGGTGGAGCCTCGCCGCGAGTTTATCGAACAGCACGCACTGCAAGTCCGCAATCTCGACGTGTAAACGCCGTAGATTCACCACCAATTTTCCCATGTCCGAGAGCACGCCTTCGACTGCATCTGCCGATTTTGGTAGAGCGCTCTATCGCTATGCCGAGTCGGAGATTCCCACCGTCCACGGGAACCTGCGCTTGCTGGTGTACAGGCAGGTGCCAAGTGACCAGACCGAGCCGCCGCTGATTGTGCCGATGCAAGATGAGCATATGGCAATTGTCGTCGGTGAAGTCACCGGGGGCGAGCGCGTTCCGTGCCGGGTTCATTCCGAGTGCTGGACCGGAGAGACGCTCGGTTCGCTCAAGTGTGACTGTCGGGCCCAGCTCGATGCCGCCCTGGCGAGCATGGTCAGCGTCGGTCGCGGCGTCGTGGTGTATCTGCGGCAAGAGGGCAGGGGAATCGGTCTCGGCAACAAGATCCGCGCCTATGCCTTGCAAAACGATGGCAAGGACACGGTCGAAGCCAATACCGCGCTCGGGTTTTCACCAGATCAACGCAGCTACCAGATTGCCGCCGAGATCCTCAAAGACCTCGGTGTGTCGTCGGTAGCGCTCTACACCAACAACCCAGACAAGCTGCGCGAGCTCGCGGAAGCTGGCGTGAAAGTAAGCGAGCGGGTGCCGCACTGGGTGTCGGTTCACGAGTGGAATAGCGACTATCTGGCGGTCAAAAAAGCCAAGCTCGGGCATCAAAGCTAGACAAGAGAACGAAGCAATGACGCAAGCCACGGTTGAAGCAGTTCGCAGCGCGCTCAA
>CAYTGC010000556.1:0-3369 GCA_964437195.1 uncultured Myxococcales bacterium
TGGGTGGTGAGGAAGCAGTGTGGTTCTACCTAAAGTCATGCCACATCCTGTTTGCGATGCTGTATCTGGGCACCGGTCTTGGCAGCGCGTATTACAAGCTGCGCGCGTTTCGCAGCGGCGATCCACGGGTGATTGCCTTCTGTGATCGCGAGATCGTGCGAGCCGATTGGATCTTCACTGTCCCTTCCGGCATCGTCATGCCAGCGACGGGTGCAGCGATGGTGAATCTGCTCCACTTGCCATGGACTACGTCTTGGGTCGTGACCGCATTTTCACTGTGGATCTTGGCGGGAGCCGCATGGCTGTGGGCAGCCGTCCTTCAGATCAAGATGCGCAACTTGGCCACGCATGCGGTCGAAAGAAACGAGCCCTTACCGAAGGAATATGTGCAGGCACAGCGGCTCTGGATGCTGCTGGGAATCCCTGCGTTCCTGGCGGCGATGGCGACGGTGATCGTGATGGTGACAAAGCCGATTCTGTGGTGATTGACCCCGGCACACTGTTTCGGATCAGCATGCACGGCGAGTCTGTTACAGATAGCCCTGCGCTTGCAGCTTGAACAGTCCTGCGTAGCGTCCGCCTTGTGCGATAAGCTCGCTGTGGGTGCCTTGCTCGGCGATCTGTCCACCGTCGGGTCCGCCTTCCAATACCACAATCCGATCGGCCATTCGCACAGTCGGAAAACGGTGAGAAATCAGGATCGCGGTGCGGCCTTTGGTAAGCTCACGGAAGCGCTCAAAGACCTTGTGTTCGGCTTCCGCATCCAGCGCGGCGGTCGGCTCATCCAGCACCAAGATATCCGCCTCTTCCCGCATGAACGCCCGCGACAGCGCAATCCGCTGCCACTGACCGCCCGATAGCTCGACTCCCTTGTGAAACCAGCGCCCGAGCAGTGCTTCGATTCCTTCCGGCAATCCGCGCACAAACTCATCGGCGCCACCACGCTCGAGCGCTCGCTCGATTCTTGGCTTGTCTTCCGCATGCGCGATCGCACCAAAGGACACGTTGTCCCGCACGGAAAACTGGTACTGACCAAAGTCTTGAAAGACGACTCCGATGCGACGACGAATCTCATCCGGGGGCAGCGTAGCAAGGTCTTTGCCATCGACCAGAATCGTGCCTTCGGTGGGCTTGTATAGACCGCACAGCAGCTTGATAAACGTGGTCTTTCCTGCACCGTTGTGTCCAACGAGCGCGAGGCTCTGTCCGGCAGGAATCCGCAGGCTCACATCACGCAGGGCAAAGCGCGTCTCCCCGGGATACTTGAAGCTGACGTGCTGAAACTCGATTCCGGTCTCGTTTTCGACCTGCGACTTGGGCGGCGGCAGGGCGAGTCCGCTCGCGGTCGGAATCGCCAGGAACTCGAACAGATTCGACATATACAGGTCGTGTTCATAGATTCCGCCCATGCTCCCGAGCGTCGATTGAAACGCCTGCTGCCCTTGCCGGAAAGCAACCACGTACAGCGTCATTTCACCGAGGCTCAGCTTGCCCGCGACTGCCAGTCCAACGATGACGCCATAACAGCCATAGAACGCGAGCGTCGCAAGCAGGGACAGCAGATAGCCCCAGATGGAGCGACGGACCGCCAGCTTCCGATCATCTTGGTACAAGGATTCCCCAAGGCTGCGATAGCGATCGAGCAGGGTCTGTCCAAGTCCCAAGACCATCACTTCCTTGGCGTGTTCATCACTGCCGAGGATGTATTCGATGTAGTTGAGCCGTCGGCTCTCGGGTGCGCGAAAGTTGCGCAGGCGGAAGGCCGCACGAGAGAAACGAACTTCTCCGGCAGCCGCGGGAAGCGCCGCCGCGAGCAGGACCATCACTGCGAGTGGACTAAACGTCCACAAAAGGCCCACATATCCGACGAGCTGAAGGACTCCTTGTACAAACTGGAGCACATCCCCAACCATTCCAAGCGGACGCGAAGAGGCTTCCCGACGAGCCCGTGTGAGCTGATCGTAGAACTTGGGATCTTCAAAGTGCGCCAGGTCGAGCGACACCGCTTTCTTCAAGATCATGACGTTGATGTCGACGGACAGGCGCGCGCCAAGCAGCATCTTCACCAGCGACTGGGCCCGGAACTGCAGCGACTGCAGGACCATCAGGCCAAGCTCCAGACCAACGAGCTGTAGCGCCAGATCGCGATTGTGGGAGACGACAGCATCCACAAGCGCTTTGCCCACGTACGCCACACTGAGCGGCAACAGCACGCCAAGCAACGTCAGCACAGACAACCAGAGCAAAAGCCCCGGTGCGCCATTCCACACGAGCAAGATGGTTTGCCACAGACGGGAAGAACGCGACTTCAGCGTCTGCCAGCCCGTCGAAATCGCAGCGCGGATCATCGTCCCGCATGCTACCACGCCCAGGGCGGCGAAGCGGAACGCCAACCGCAAGGCCGACCTCGCTGCCCGGTTAGTGGAGCAGAAACCACTTTTTGTCCGCAGCCACTTCGAGGTGAAAGTGATTCTTGTGCGGCGGATCAAAGTTGGGGGTCAGGACGACAGTGAAGAGACGCTCCGACACCAAGTCACACAACAGCGCCCGGATTGCAAGGGCGGAAGGAGTCGCTGGCCTGGGCCTTGCCTTTGGTCCGCAGACCGCAGCGTTGATCGCGCCGTGAAAATCGCGGTCCACATCGAGCACGCTTCCGTCCGCTTTTACGAACGTTGCCGCGTCGATGGCGAGCGCTCCCATGTGCCTGGTTGCAGGCCTGCCGCGTGGCCAGGATGTGGGCGGAAGCCGGTACATCGAGAGGTGACGGATCTCGACGATCCCGTGGCGGACAAAGATCTTGGTCGCGTCATCAAGCGAGAGGACCAGTCGGCAGTCGACAATTTCGTGCGGGCTCTTCGCCTGTTCCTGGGCGGTTCCTGGGCCGTGGATCCAAACACCAGAGAGCGGACCGAGCAATCGAATCGGAGCCAGAACACCCAGCGCAGCGACCTTGCGAAAGGCGATCTTGCGCCTAACAAGTTCGGCCTCGCAGGTGGCCCGCGTCATCTGCGCGTGACGGTAGGCCGCGGTGCTTTCGTAGTTGTCGGGCGTTTCGAAATACGGCGCGCCATTCCAGGTCGCTGTCGGTCGTGGACTCTTTTGCGCAGCAGTCGGCGTTTTTTGATCCGCCCGTCCTTTCGAACCAAAGCAGAGCAACCACAGGAAAACGATGTGCAAAACGAGTCTGGGCGTAGCGACTAAATTGTATCAAGGCTTACTTATTTCGGCCTGGAATGATTCGACCGCATCGTCGCTGGATGCGTTCGAGGCTCAATCGCTCGGACCGACCGCTTGGCAAACTGTTTGACGACACAGCCCACGGTTTGTAGCCTGGCGGACCGTGCTGCGCGTCGACCGCGGCCTGACCAG
>CAYTGC010000557.1:0-3359 GCA_964437195.1 uncultured Myxococcales bacterium
ATGCAAAAGAAGATCGCCGATCTAAAAGACCACATCATCATCTGCGGCGTCGGATCGACCGGCCTGCACTGCGTCACCGAGCTGATGTCAACGGGACGGCAGATCGTGGCGATCGACCACAACGAGCCCAAGCTGCGCCACCTCTGTGATGAGCTTGGCGAGTTTCCCTACATCGTGGGCTCGGCAGAATCGGACGAAATCCTGATGATGGCGGGGATCGAGCGCGCCGCTGGCCTGATTGCTTGCCTGACGGAAGACAAGGACAACGTCTTTGTGACCCTGACGGCGCGGCAGATGAACCGGAACTTGCGGATTATTAGCAAGGTCCTAGAGGACTCCAGCCGTCGCAAGCTGGCGATTGCCGGTGCCAACGGGACGGTAAACCCAACGTACATAGGTGGTCTGCGGCTGGTCAGCGAGCTGGTGCGGCCTACGGTGGTGACGTTCCTCGACAACATGATGCGCGACCGCCGATCGACGCATCGCTTCGAGCAGCTTCAGGTCGCCGAAAGCTCGGCAGTGGCGGGCAAGAGGCTGCAAGATGCCAACCTGCGCGGCAAGATGAGTGCGCTGGTGGTTGCGGTAAAGCCCCCCGAGTCGGATCAGTTCATCTACAACCCGACGGCAGATGTTGTGCTGTCGCCGGGCACGCAGATTGTCTTTCTCGCCAGCACAACGGACATGGCGGCGCTGCGGACGCTGATAAGCGGTCGAGCCGACCTGACCCACCACTAGGAATCTCCCGTGTCGCTGTTTCCAGAGCTTGCGACGCTGTGCTGCCTGCTGGGGATCGGCTGCGGTACCTTGCAGGCGAAGCCGAAACCGGTCCGTGCGGAGCTTGTCGAGGTCGCGCTTGTGGCTCCGCAGGTGGTGGTCGATCTGCGCTACGCAACGGTGAACAACTTCACGGGCCAGGTGCTGTATCCCAAAGAAGCGCGCTGCTATCTGCGTGAACCTGTGGCCAAGGCGCTCGGGGCGGTGCAAGCCGCCCTTTTGAAAGAGGGGCTGTCGCTCAAGCTCTTCGACTGCTACCGGCCACATCGGGTGCAGTATCGCCTGTGGGAGATTGTCCACGATGAGCGCTATGTCGCCGATCCGCGCAAAGGCTCGCGCCACAACCGCGGCGCCGCAGTCGACCTGACCCTCGTCGATGCGCAAGGCCAAGAGCTTGTGATGCCCACGCCGTTTGATGACTTTTCAGAAAAGGCGCACCGCGGCTACATGCAGCTTCCGGCGCAGGCGGTCGAAAACCGGGCCAAGCTGCAGCAGGCGATGGAGCGCGCTGGCTTTTTGGGCCTGCCAACCGAGTGGTGGCACTTCGATGCATCGGACTGGCAAAGCTACCCCATCGACGACATCTCATTTGAGACGCTAACGACGAAGCAAGCGCTGAAAAAACAGTCGAGTACACCGTAGCGGGGCGTAGGAGCGCAGACCATGGCCGAAGCCGAGCGCGATCTTCTGATCTTCGATGGCGACTGCAAGTTCTGCCAGGCGCAGGCCCAGCGGCTCGGAAGATGGGTCGGACCTGGTCTGGACCTACAGCCGCTTCAGACCGACGGTCTGCTTGAGCGGCTGGGCATACGCTACGACGATGCGATGGCGGCGATGCAGCTTGTGACGCCCGAGGGGAGATACACCGGACTGCATGCGGTGGTGGTGGCGCTGCGGCGCAGGCCGATCTTGGGCAGGCTGGCCAAGCTGTACTACGTGCCAGGGCTTCGGCAGCTTGGCGACCTCTTTTATCGGCTGATCGCGCGCTATCGGTACGCAATCATGGGGCGAGCGGTGGCGCGCGGCGAGTGCGAATCGGGAAGCTGCGCGATTCATCTGAGACGCCAACCGCCGTAGCAGCGCACCGCAAAAAACTTTCCGCCAATGGGAACTCCGGGCTGGGTGGCCTCGTCTACCCGGCTATCCCACGGCGTAGTGCTCACGTACACCGCCATCCTGGATGTCGCGTGGCCCGCCGTTTTCAAGCAGACCCCTTGGAGGACTTTACCTATGTCAAAGAAGCTCATGTTCCGCTCGCTTGCCGCTGTTTCGCTGTGTGCTGGCCTGGTCGCCTGTGGTGGGACCGCAGGAACCGATGACGATGGCGGGGATGCCAGCGCAGCCATGTCGCAGGCGGGCGCAGTCGAGTACATGCTCACAAACCCGGTCACCGCGACCACCGATGCAGCCTCTGCAGCGAGCGCACTGGCTGCGGCGCAGTGGTGGCCGACAGGCTGTGCAACCCGTCAAAAAGACCCGACCCAGCCGATCGTGACCATCACCCTCACCAACTGCTCGGGACCGTTCGGCCTGCTGAAGTGGAATGGCACGCTGACGGCGACGTTTGCCAAGAACACCGATGGTTCGCTCAACATCAAGGCGGTCAGCACCAACATGACCGTCAATGGCAGCCCGGCGACCTTCACCCTGGACCGCAACATCACGGTCAACGGCAACACCCGCGACGTCAAGGGCAGCACCACCTGGACGCGGACCAACGCCAACGGCGTCCAGGTGAATCACGGCAACCAGTGGACGGCGACGGTCGATGCCGCCACCAAGTGCCGCACGGTGAACGGCACCGGCACAACCACCGCGGGCGCTGTCTCGATTGCCACGACGGCCAAGGACTACAAGGTCTGCCGTCCAAGTGGCATCGACGGCTGCCCGAGCGGCATCCTGACCCACGTCATGACCCCCGGCAATACGTCGGTGACGGTCACGTTTGATGGATCAAACACCGCCACGGTCACGGGTCCGCGTGGAACCCGGTCCGTGGGCCTTTTCTGCCAGTAAGAGAAGTCGTCGGAAGGCTAGTGGGCGGGGGTGTCGAGGATCTTGCGTAGCTCGATGTCGAACACGAGCATGCCAGCCGGGGCGCCGGGGCGTGTCGGGGTGTCGCCGTAGGCGAGCTTGCCGGGAATCCAGAAGCGGGCCTTTTCACCCTCGACCATCAGCTGCACGCCTTCGGTCCAGCCTGGGATGACGCCGTTGAGCGGGAAGCTCGTCGGCTCGCCACGTACCACCGAGGAGTCGAACATCTTGCCATCGGTGGTCCAGCCGCTGTAGTGGACTTCGACGGTGCTCGTCGCGGTTGGATGCTTCTGCCCGGTGCCCTTGGCAATCACCTTGTAGGCGAGGCCGCTCGGGGTCTTTTTGGCGTCCTTGGGCGGCTCTTTGACGTCGGACGGCACCTTCGGGGCCTGTACGATCCCCAAGAGCTCGATGTCGAACACCAGCATGCCAAATGGACCACCCGGCCTCCGCGGCGTGTCACCATAGGCCAGGTCCGCGGGAATCCAGAAGCGGCGCTTTTCACCCTGCACCATCAGCTGCACACCCTCGGTCCAGCCCTTGATGACTCG
>CAYTGC010000558.1:0-3358 GCA_964437195.1 uncultured Myxococcales bacterium
CAGCGCGTGCTGCACCTGGTTCACGACGCCAACCAGACGCCGTTTTGCAACAAAGACGGCGCCTTTGTGAACATCAAGATCGTCATCGACATCAAAGTCGCGGGTCCAGCCAAGCCCTGCACGCTGTTCCGACTCGACGATCTGGCGCTGTACTACCTGCTTTCGATCGCCAGCGACTCGGTGAAGATGAGGGATCCGTATACAAACTTCCTCAACTCGATCACCGATTCGACGCTGAAGACGCAGTCGCAGGCACTGGATGCGCTGGGGCTGCTCGACAACCTGATCGGGGTTCCGGGGTTTGGCAAGTATCCGACGCCGGCGATGCTGGCGCGCATCTTGTTTCAGGACAACAGCCGACGGGCGGACTTTTTCAAGACGACGCTCGACCTCGGCCCGTGCAGTCCGGCTCGACAGGGAACGCTGTGCTCGAACCAGAACCGCGAGTGGCAAAACTACTACGATGGAGCGCTGTTTGCCCTCGAGGCAGTGCATCCGCGCGACGCGGCGGGCAACCCAAAGACCGGCGTAAATTTTTACACCGCGTTCCGTCCGATCGTCGACGCGTTTGCCAAGCATGACGAGTGCATCCAGCGAAACGCCAATGGAAGCTGCGCCAAGCTTCGCAACGCGGGTCAGATTCTCGTCGATCTGCTGTCAGTTCTCCATCGACACTGGCCGACGGCTCAGTCGACATTTTTCGGCGCACCAGGCTACGAGCCGCAGCAGCAAAAGTCGGGAGCTTCGCGATACGAGCCGCTCATCGCCAAGCTGCTGTCGTCGGGAGATCTGTGGGCATCGGCCCGCGTGCTCGGTCCGGCGATTGCAAATACACTCCTCGACGATGGATCGAATTTGCCGGTATCGACGACCATTGCGCGGTTTGGCAAGTTCTTGCTCGACCCCGAAGCGGCGCGGGTCGGCGGTCCGCTGGCCTTCCGCGACGGACGAACCCAAGCGCTGCGAAACGACGGCAAGCCAACCTTCACTCCGACGGCTGATCCAGTGATTTTGGACTTAGTCCAAGGCCCAGCGGCAGGCAAAGTGACACCGTTCGATCTGCTCACGGACGCGTATGCCAAAAAGCGTGCCCGAATGGCGCAAGACCCAGCGACGGGATCCAAGTGGCAAGCCGGAGTAAGTGCCGCCGCCGATCTCTATCTGACGGCGCGCGTTCCCACGCCGGGAACCTACAGGTTTGCGACGCCTCGGCTTCGTCCAGTCCTTGTCGCTGGCATCGATATTCTGCGCGACCGCGTCCAAGCCCACGGCGGCGCTGGTGACCTTGCGAGCTGGGCCAAGATGACGATGTATCCCGACCTGGAGAAGTCGCTGACTGGACCGATCGTCGCAGCATCGACGGATCTGGTTGCCCACGTTGCAGCGTCAGACACCGCCAAACCGCGTCTATACAAGCTGCTGTCGTCGATTCTGGCGGACCCAGGACCGACGAGCCCGGACGCGCCGCGCTTCCAAGCGATGCTCTACTCGACGGCAGATACAGTGCAGCTTCTGGCCGACGACGGAGATCTGGTGCCGATTGTGAAGCCGCTCGCCGGACTCCTCGACCCACAAGTAGCGGTTGGGGCACTCAGCATCTTGCGCCGCGGGCTGCCAAACGATACCAAGCAGACGCTTCTTGCCGTCGGAAAGAGCCTGTTCGCTCCCGATGGACAAGGTCGATATCCCGCATTCTTCCTCGGGGACGCAGTGGGTGAAATCAACCGCAGCGCAGCGGGACAGCCCGGCACCCTTGGAACCGCATTTTCGGCGGCAGACTATCAAGCGCTGATGTCGACGGTTGGGAACTTCTTGTCCGACGAGCGTCGAGGCGTTCGTCGCGTCCTCGACATCGTCAACACCCGCAGCGGCAACTAGCACGGGCCGTTCGGTTCCGAGCTGTTCATTTCCCCTCCGCACGCTTTGACGGGTCTAATTCGATATGCGCTGCGTCTGCGCACACGAAAGGACTTCCATGAAAAATCACCTACGCGTTTGGACTTTTGCTGTCGTCACCACCTGTCTCGCGCTGGCTTCGGGATGCGGCACCACACCAGCGTCGATGAACACGGGTCAATGTCTGCTTTCGGGCTCGACCTCGGCGACAGCAACAGTCAATCCGGCTGGCTGCGCCGTGCTGTCGCGTGACACGTCGTCGTGCACCGCCGAGCGGCAAGCGGCCGGACTGACCGGCTACTGGCTCAAGTTTTCCTGTCGGGTAAAGCTGACCAAGCAGCCCAGCGCGGTCCAGATTGAGTCCGACGGACAGCCCGACTACAAGAGCAACTACTTTGCAGCGACGGACCCCTGCCACGAAAACTACACCGGCGGCGTCCAGAACCCAAACACGATCGCCGTCAAGAACTACATCGTGCCGATCCCGCTTGCACCGACTGCAACCTCGCAGCCAATGACCGGCGCCGTCGTCGGAATGGCCGTAAACGGCGTGCCGGTGTTTGGCAACTTTGCCGCGCCCGGCGACGACATCTACAAAGAGGCGATGACCTTCGATCGCTGCGGTGCGCACCCAACCCCGACGAGCGCTTACCACTATCACTCGGAGCCGTATGCGATTTCGTACAACGACTCGAACTTCATTGGCGTGATGCGCGACGGTTATCCGATCTACGGACGAAAAGACCCCGACGGGACGATTCCTGCCGTCGATTCAACCGGCGGCCACATGGGCGTCACCGTCGATAGCCCGACGACACCGGTTTATCACTACCACGTCAATCAGCAGACCAGCACGACGGCAGGCACAGCCGGGCAGATGAACTGGTTTATCACCAAAGGCAGCTACCGCGGAACACCGGCGGCCTGCTCGACGTGCATGTAGTCGTCACCGGCCACTGACGGGGAGCGTCAGCGTCGGCATCAGCGCCACACCTTGACCGGCCTGCATGTTGAATATCTCGGTGAGGAGCATAAACGTGCTCTTCGACTCGAGGTCATTGTCGGCGATGTAGTAGTAATGGTCGCGATAGCGAATCTTGACGTAGGCCGCTTGTGGCTCGTCTCGACGGGTACGAACGTGAAACAGCCCGCCGAGGAGATCGCTCCACAAAAAGGGCCGCCCATCGGAATAGTGCGTGACTGTCACCAGTCCTTCCAACCTGTGCACCGTCGGTACATCGACCCCGTGCGAGAGAAAAAATAGGATGCTCCGCACCGACCGGAGACGCAGCGGCACCACGTCGGTACCGGTTCGCTTGATGTCCTGCGTCAGCGTGTAGCGCACACCGTCTTTGCTAAGGCCCAGCAGCTTGCGAATGCGCTGTAGCGAGTCTGGCTGCTGCAATGGCGCCCGCACTTCGAGAATCAGCGACGGCTGGTCCTTGCCATTTTCATAGGAAAG
>CAYTGC010000559.1:0-3317 GCA_964437195.1 uncultured Myxococcales bacterium
TCATGCCGGGGAAGTAGGCCCACAGCTCTCCTCTTCCGGTTCCGGTCAGCTCTGGACCATATTCTGTTGTTGGCAGTGGACCTATCGGCGTGAGCAAGAGCGACTTCTTGTCGATGCTCGCCATTCGTCCTTTGCCTGGATCAAGGTGCGATCCGCCAGTCACATACAGCGTCTCTGCTTCGGTCCCAAGTCCGTCGGTGACAAAGCCCATTCCGAACGTCTCGAAACCACTCTGCGCAGGCATAAACCCGCTCGATTTGCAGCTCAGATCTTTGGTATTCACCCAGAAGATCTCGCCGCTGTTGTAGAGCACCCAAGCTCGCGCATCGCGATCCACTGACATCGAGAAGGGAGTCGCCGTGCCGCCGTCAAAAGAGCGACTTGCCGGACAGTTGATGTCACCGAGCAGCTTCAGTTCGTTTTTCCCATCGCGTGGATTGAACGAAAGGAGTCGATACTGCTCGTCGACCAGATAGACCAAATCGGCATTTTCGCCGCAGGTATTGATGCAGGTGCCACCTTTGCACATCCCGGGATCGCACTTCTGGATCAGATCGCCAAAGGTTCCGTTTCCGGCGCACACGCGGACGTTGTCGCCATCGCACTGCCGGGGAAGGCGCGGTGAACACTCGACGCAGCCGAGCGAGGTGTCGCAGATTTGCGTTGGCAGACAGACGTTGCGGGTCAACCAGTTGCCGCGTATGCACTGCTTTCGTGTGCCGGCTTGACACATCCACTGCCCGTCGGTGCACTCATTCCCTTGCGCCACCGCATACGGGTCATCGATGTTTGTGCCGCGGTTTGCGCTGCATGCAGAAGTGAACCACAACAAACAGACAGACAGCCACAGGGCGGTACCGCGCATCGCGACCTCCAGCGAAATGGTAGATGTGGCCGGACCATATTCCGACCCTGTGGCGCTCGTCAAAGGTTAGTTCGACCCAGGCGAGGGAATCAGGGCACAAACGGCGGCTTGTCGAAGGCTCCACCGAGGGAAATGCCGACCTTTCGGTTCGACTCTGTGCCCGCGAGATCACAGTTGAGTGCGGTACCGTACACCAGTCCGGTCAGGTCGGTATAGATGCAGAAGTTCTCGGCGACGTTGTGCATTCTGAGCGGGAACTTCATGTCGGCCCCGCCTTGGTTGTACGTCTCGAGCTTCCACTTTTGCTTGTCGGTGCCGTCGCACGGGGCCGTCACCACCGTCCAGGGTCCGGCGAGGACTCCGGTTTGGCTTAGACACTCGCCGGTTGCGAGGTTGCGGAAACCGTAGGCATTTCCGTCGATAAACATCTTCCACTGCTGACGAAGATCGGTAGGCTCGCAGGTGCTGGTCGATTCGATTCGCTTCTTGCTACCGAGCGTCAGACAGCGACTTCCTACCTTGAAGCGCAGCATCGCGAAGGCTGGCTCGCTGTCACAAACATCCCCGACGCCGTCCCGATCGACGTCGGCTTGATCTGTGTTCAGGAGCATCGGACAGTTGTCTTTGTCATCGGGAATTCCATCGTTGTCTGTGTCCGGAGCTTTGCAACTTCCTGCGGAAGCGACCGGACAGATTCCTCCCCTGCAACTCCAATCTGGGAACAGATATGCAATCGCTGCGCTTCCAGGAGCACACTGTTTTCCGTCGAGTGGATCGGTAGAGCAAGCCGCGTCGATGCTTCCGCTTTGGCGCTGTTTGTTGTCCAGCACGATGCGAGAAGTGATGCCGCCGGCGAAGTCTCCGGTGATGGTAACGCTTCCCCCTTCATTGCCGTTGCCGTCGAAATCGGTGTCCTGAATCAGCTTGCCGGTGACCACCAAGTTAAACTTGCGCGGAACTTTTTTTCCGCCCTCTTCTACTTCGATGGTCACTGCGTGCGCACATGAATCATAGGTAAAGGTGCTGATGGCGCGGAGTCCGTTGAGGCTGACATTCCAGCTCACCATTCCGGTGTCGCACTTGGTTGACCAATTGCCGGTGCTCGAGGGATTTTGACAGTTGTTCAGCATGCACTTGACCTCGTCGGTCCAGACTGCATACGCCCGCGCCAGCTCCTGGTTGGGCCATGGGACCACTGGATCGCAGCTTGATTTGCACGCCTCACTTTCGACTTTGTAGTTGGCTTCGTCCGCGCCGTTCGGCCATGCGATCCGGATCAGGTTAAAGCCACATGCGGGTACCGCTATCGTTCGATTGGCGTCGAGCTTTTTGTCGCAGTTGCCGTCTCGATACTCCGGGACAGAACCATCGGTGGAGTAGCAGATCACTGGCTCTGCATCCAGGTTTATGACCTTGATGAGAGAGTTCACCGCGGGGAGCGTGGAGGAGCTCGGCGGATCGAAGTGCGCGACGGGCGTATCGAGACCCTCGCTGGTGCAGCTGGCGAGAGCAAGAGACAGAGCAAAACAGGGTAGGGCACTGCGGCTTCTCATGCGTGGAGCATAACGCCTAACCGCCTCTCTGTTTGTGCAAACCTGCACGTCTTTTTCGATCGGTTCCTGCGGGCATCCTAGGGATCAAGAAGGAGAATGGTTCCCCCATCGCCGACGACCCACGCTTCATTGGCAGCCGTGGGCCAAGCTTCGCGCAGCAGGTTGCCGGTTCCTGATGCCATCGGACTCCATGTTTTTCCGTCGTAGTGAAGGATGATTCCTCCTGCTCCGGTGATGTAGGCATCTGATGCGGAACGCCCCCAAACTGTCGTAAGCGATGCGGTGGTTCCGGAATCAACAGCCTTCCACGATGCTCCATCCCAGTGGATGATGCTACCTGCTGCTCCAACGGACCAGACGTCGTTTGCCGAACTTCCCCAAATCGAAGAGAGGATGGCCCCTGATGGAGAAGGAATCGTCTTCCATGTGGTCCCATCATAGTGAAGCGTGGTTCCCGAGCCTCCCGCGACCCAGACATCTTTGGCTGAGCTGCCCCAGACACCAAAGTAGAGAACTCCTGGTGGAGGAGGCGAGATGGGAGTCCAGCGCGCACCATCCCAGTGAAGCACCGACGCATTTCCCACGGCCCAGACATCATTTGATGCGGACCCCCACATTGCAAGGATGGACCCGGCGACGCCTGATGGCGTTTGGTTGAACTTCTGACCATCCCAGTGAAGAAGAGTTCCTCCTACTCCGCCTGCCCAGACATCGTTTCTGCCGAACCCGTACACGGTGACAAGATCCACCGTGGTTCCCGAAGGAATCGTCTGCCATCCACCGTCGAATCGAAGCACTGCGCCTTGACCACCGACGGCCCAGACATCTCCCTGATTGTCGCTCCAGACATCGCCGATGACGCTTACCACATCGCTCTTGTCGACAGACCATCCGGCCCC
>CAYTGC010000560.1:0-3315 GCA_964437195.1 uncultured Myxococcales bacterium
TACCAACTGACACTCTCTACGGGCAGATCGTCCCCCTTGAAATTCGACGGACTCGCTCCCATCAGGGTTCGGTACTGCCGCTGTGTCACTTCACTCTCGGCCATCCAGAAGTCGGTTGTCAGCGTCACCGAGTGTTGGACCTCATCGGTTTCACGACCAGATTCCGCTGCCGGGCTTCCCATCGTGAAGCTTCCTTTGGGCACCTTCACTAGCTTCGGCCTCACCTCGGGTCCCCACTGCACTCCCACCTTCTGCGCCTTCGTCACCGTCACTTCACAGGTGTCATTGACTCCGCTGCATCCTTCCCAAATCGACCCTGAAAACGGCGTGGCTGTCGTTGCCGTCAACGTCACTTTCGTCCCCACCGCCACTTCCATCGTGCAGCTCGTTCCGCAGCTCACTCCCGCTGGGCTCGAAGTCACGCTTCCATCACCCACCTTTTCCACCGTCAACAAACACTTCGCGGGCGACACCGCTGCAAGCGTCACGTCCGTCTCGCTCAACGCCTTGTCCGCACTCACCGTGACTTCGTACTTTCCCGTCGCCACACGGCATCTTCCGCTGCTCAACCCCGTCAAGTTCACGCTGAGCTGCCCCTGTCCGACCTGCTCTTTTAGTAGCGTGATCGTTACTTCCCCGAGTCCCTGCGTGAACTCGTACTTCTCTTTCGCTGGCTTTCCATCCAGCGTCAGCTCCATCTGGAGCGTCGTTATCTCCGCTGTCACGTTCTTCACATGCAGCCACACCACCACTTCGTTGCTCCCGCATCCTCCCGTTCCGAGCAGTACCATTCCCAGAAGCATCCATCTCTGCACTCTTCTTCGCATCGTCTCTTTCCTCGCTGCTTGGTCATGGTCCTGCTTTGGTCAGAACGTCGGATTGACCCCGTTCGTTCCACTTGGCAGGGTCGGTCCTCGACTGCTCAGCCCGATTCCCAATCCGATTCCCAATCCTACCGCCGCTACACTTCCCACCATCACTCCCCAGAACCACCCCTTTTTGTACACGGGCTTCCCGTTCTGTTCTCCGCTCGGGGGTAGCGTCACCGCTGCGCTTGTAGTTATGGCAACGCTTGGTGCCGGTGGCGCCGCCGGGACTACTGCCCGGGCTGCCGCCTTGGCCTCAATCTGTTCCACATACGTCCGCGCCTTCGCCTTCTGTTCTTCGTCGCTGAGCGGCGCTTCCATGAACCGCCGATAGTACGTGATCGCTTCCGGCTCCTGTCCCCGTTTGTCCAGCACCCGTGCGATGTTGAACAGCAGCCGCGCATCGTGGCTCACTTCATACGCCAGCTTGTAGCTCTTCTCCGCCTCAACAAGCTGCCCGGCCTTCGACTGCTGCGCCGCTTGCTCGTACAGCGCTGCGCACGCCGCGTTGGTTTCACAGTCGAACGACACCGCTGTCTGTCCCCTCGCGGGGGCAGCAAGTAGACACATCACAACTACACATCCCACTTTACTCTTCATATCCAAACCGTTTCTTCGCGGGTGTCTCTTTGCCAGGTCGCGGGGGCGCAGCACTCGCCGGTTTCTTTACGACGGGGGGCGTCTTTGTCTTAGGTGCTGACACCACGTTCGATTTGCCCACTTCGCTGGCCGACAGATCGAGGTTCTGTGGCTGTTCTGTCCCCAGGTCGAGCGGGGCAGGGATCTGCTTCGGCGGTGCCACTTCGCTCGGTGCTATCGCTGGTGACGCAATCGGCGCTTTGGGCGCTGGCCGAAAGCCAACCCACACCCCAACTACCAGTCCCATGAGCACCACTGCTGCACTCCCCAGCAGAATCCCAGTCTTGCTGCGTGCTGCCTTCGGCATGTGCTCACCGATCGACCGACCGATAGTGCTCGCTTGTCCCCCACGCGGCTGCACATTGGTTTCTTCGCCGCTAGCGCTCACAGTCGGCGGCGGCCTGACTTCGACCGTGCCTCCCGTTTGTTTCGACAGGTGTTTTGCCAGCTCATCCGCTGCTTCCTTCATCGTCGGTCGCTGCGTCCTTTCTTTGCGCAGCATCCGATGCACCAGGTCAGCAATCTCGGATGGTACTTGGGGCGCTACGCTGAGCAGCAGCGGGGGCTCCTGAAACAGATGCATTCCTATCAGTTGTCCAGGTCCATCCGCCACAAACGGCGTCCGTCCTGACAGAAGCTCGTACAGCACGCAGCCCAGCGCGTATACATCCGTCTGCGCATCGACTCCGCCTGCTCCGGCGCATTGCTCCGGCGACATGTACGCTGGCGTGCCCATCATCTGATTCGTCGCCGTCTTCACTCCCCCACGATCATCGGACAGCTTCGCGATCCCAAAGTCGAGCACCTTGACTCGCTCTCCTCCGGGGGCCACTGGATCTCCAACCAGCATCAAGTTCTCGGGCTTCAAATCGCGGTGCACAATCCCCTGTCCGTGCGCCATCCCCAGCACATCCGCCACCTGCACACATACCTGGAGCGCCGTCGCTATCGGCAGTCGCTCGCCACGCTCGGATAGCTCTCGTATCCGACGGCCCAAGCTCTGCCCTCGCAGATACTCCATCACCAAATACGCCGTACCGTCGGCTGCGTGTCCGAAGTCCGACACCTGCACGATGCTTGGATGCTCCAGCCGACTCAGCACCTTGGCTTCATTGAAGAACCGCGCGATGAACTCTTTGCTCTTCGCATGGTCCGCGTGCAGCGTCTTCAGTGCCACCCGTCGCTCAAGCGGCTCCTGCCGGGCCTCGTACACCGCCCCCATCCCGCCTTCGCCAAGAAGCCGGACGATTCGATACGCTCCCAGTCGCTGTCCTTCCGTGAGCACACTCATACCGCATTGTAGTCTGCTCCAGCCCATGCGACGGCGTCAATACGGTTGCTCTGCTCTCGTCGGCTCTTCCTCTGCGGGCCGTCTCGGCTCTTGCGCTACCGCTTCACAAGTAGCATCGCCATCGGCGCTCGGTCCGACTCTCCAATCGGCAGCGACACGAGTTTGTCCCATCCACATCGGGCCAGGCTCTCCGCAAGCAGCGCTTCATCGTAGCGCTTGAAGCGAAACATCGAAAACCGCCGTTCTGCGTGGCTGCGCGTGCGCACCGTGGCGACCGCGTCGAGTGCGTAGCTGCCGGGGATCAAGCACTGCGTCACGAGTTGGAGCGAGAACTCGTGTGACATGTAGTCGCGGCAGTGTGCGCTGAACGGAGTCCCAAGCCAATCGGAATGAACTTTCTTAAATGGATGGTGGAAGGCCGGATCTGTCCGTCGAATCTCGTCCTCGCTGGTTCCCACGGGTGATGGCCGCTGCTGGAAGTCGAGAAGCAGCATGTCCCCGGGCTGACAGTGCGCGAGG
>CAYTGC010000561.1:0-3309 GCA_964437195.1 uncultured Myxococcales bacterium
GCGGATTGATATCGACGGCGTAAAGTCCTGCCGGCAGCTTCGGCTGCGTCGGATCTGGATCTTTGTCCACGCAGTCGAGGACATTCATCTTGGTCTGGTAGGTCACCTTGGCCGCAGAGACCGCCGCAGTCCACTTCGTCGCGTCGGGAAAGTGGTCAAAGTCGACGTCGTGCATCGGATCGACATCCAGCAGGTCGGCATCGAGCTGCTGGGTGCCGGTCACGTTGACGATCGCCGCAAAGAAGTACTCATCTTGTCGTGAAGTCGGAATGACGCCGTCGGGAATCAGCTTGTCCGCTGAGGCACGAACATGAATAAGGTAGTTCGATTTCGACGACAGCTTCAGCCCGAGCTTGAGCGGTGCGGCAAACAGGTCGCGGCCTTTGCTGACCGCAGCGACGGGCTGAATACCGGACTGATAGACGATGACGCGCTTGTCATGGTCTTGCACCGTCACGGCATACTCATTGATCGTGACCCCCGACGGAGGTCGTATCTGCAGAAGGACGGCGTCTTCGCTCTGGCAGGCCCCCAGCAGCGACAAAAGTGACAGCAATCCAGAAAGCGCTGCGCTGCTACGCGCAAGCTTCCGGAATCGCGACGGTCGGTCGGCCCGATCAAGGCACGGTGATACAGCGTGGCCAGTGAGTCGGTAAGCAGTCATAAGCTCCCCCAAGCTACTTGCTACTTATGTTAGCGTGCTTTGCCGTCGTGAGTATAGTGAGAAGCCAGGGCAGACCCAGGGGTCCGTCCCTGCGATATTTTTTGTCTGTGCCGACGTGGGGTTTGCGAAAGCCGCAGCCCGGCTGATATCCTGACCCAGCACGATGGACAGCGCCCCAAAATCTGAAGCCGCGCCGACGAGCGCTCCGCCCCAAAACGAGCCCAGCGGACCGATTGGTCGGCTTGTGCACGATCACATTGACCTGGACGCCGAAGAACGACGCCACCGCCGAGACAAGCGTGGCGGTCAGCCCGTGATGGCGATCATCTTGGGTCTGACGCTTGTCACCGCCATCATCTTTTATGTGCTCCACCTGCGGGCGGTCGCCAAAGAGGAAGCGCGACAGCGGGCAGCAGCAGCGGCGGCAGAAGCGGCAGCCAAAGAGTCCGAAAAAGCAGCAGCCCAGCCCACGACACCGCCGACGCCCGCAGCAGGCACAAACCCTGCGGCCCCGAGCGGAACACCGCCGCCAGACAAGGCGCAAGCACCGGCCAAGCCACCGGCCAAGCCACCGACGGAATCGAAGCCCGTGCACGAGAGCAAACCAGCAGCGGAGAGCAAGCCGACTCCGAAGGCCGACAAAGCACCGCGAGCTGGCAAAAAAGCCGATGACAAGACCAAGACGCTGCCGCGGCTGCCGGTTCTCCCTGAAGGCTAGAAGAAATCGATAAGAGCCGTGGCTTAGTTCGGCAGTCGGGCAACGCGAAGCGCTTCGGCAAGCGCGGTCGCGCGTGGGTCCGGCCACAGTCCAAAGAGCCATGCCACGCCACGGACGCGATCGCCTATCGCAAAGCGTCGCTCAGCCAGCGAGGGATGGGCGTACATCTCGACGCGCAAAGGTCCGCTTGGGGTGTGCAGGAGCGTAATCAAATAGACCTGTAGCTCGATGCCCCAGAACTCGCTGTCGAACACATCTTCGATGGTCGAATGAAAGACGATCTCGTCCTCGGCAGCCTCGCGATCCGAGCTGAGCGAGGGCAACGATCCAAAGCCGCTTAGCGCGCTTGAGTGCTCAGCTGGCTCGTCGAGCTCGAGCTGATACGCAATCGCGCTGACCTGAAGGTCGTAGGTTTCGCCAAGGCTGTAGTGGCGATGGTTTTTGAAATAGAGCGTGTCGAATACCGCAAAGTGCGCACCACCCGATCGGCCATACAGCCGCGCTTGCAATCCGTCTGGGCTTTCGTCGATTCGCTCTAGCTCCATCGGCCAAGTGTTCGAAGTTTCGGCGTAGGGATAAATCGCCAGCACCTCGAGGACTTCGGCTTTTCGCACCAGCGCCGAAAGCTGAAGTCGCCCGGTGTTGTCGACGAGGTGCCAGTAACGACCTTCTCCGGTCGCGCGCGATCCGCTGCCCGGCTGGAGCAGCTTTTCAAACGCTGAGATCAAAAACCGATGCGGCTCTGGCTCGCCCGCCAAGACGGCCCAGTGACGACTGTGCAGGATGGGCCGACGACGATCGCGGATCGGTTCACTCGCATCGCCGCTGTCTGCTTTTTCCGCATCCCCACCTGCGGGCGTTTCGTCTGGGTTGGCTGTCGCCGACGAAGACTGCTCGGCTGTACTGCTTTCGGTGGATGCGTCACTCGTCACACACGTCGCCCCAAGCGGAGCGGGACTCGCGGAAAAAACGGGGGCTGGGTCCTGGCTCCTGTTCCGTCGCCACAACCAAACCGCGCACAGCCAAACCAGGGCAGCACCCGCGGCAACCCCAAACCAAGTCCACATGGGGCGGCAGTATAGCCAGGTGCGCCAGGGACTACACTTTTTGGGATGCACACACCTTTGGGTGGAAAAAGATCCGAGCCCTCACTTTTCGACCTGGCCGAGCGCTTCGGCACCGACTGCGAAGGAGACGACGCGACGGGAGACACGCTGCCGTATCGATTGCTTGCGCCGATCACGCCGAGCGCGCAGCCGCTGCCACTGGTGGTCTTTTTGCACGGAGCTGGCGAGCGCGGTCGTGACAACTTCGCCCAGCTAGAAAATGGCGTCGCTTCGTTTTTGGCGACCAATGACCGACGGGTCGAGTATCCCTGCTTCTATCTTGTGCCGCAGTGTCCTTTGGGTCAGCGCTGGGTGGAGGTCGACTGGGACGCAAACGCCCACAAGACGCCGGAACAGCCGTCGCGACCCACGCGGCTCCTTCTGCGTCTTTTCGACCGGCTGCGCGCTGATCCACGGGTGGATTCCCGGCGTGTGTACCTTCTGGGCTTGTCGATGGGCGGTTTTGGCGTCTGGGATGTGATGTGTCGTCGACCAAACGACGTCGCTGCTGGAGTCTCGATCTGTGGCGGTTGCGATGAAGGCCAGGCCGCACAGATTGCGCACATCCCGCAGTGGATCTTCCACGGCGCGCTCGATCCGGTGGTTTCCGTCGAGCGGTCGCGGAACATGGTCGCCGCGCTGCAAGCGGCAGGCGGACTGCCTCGCTACACGGAATACGCAACAGTGGGGCACAATGCCTGGGTTTCCGCGCTGGCCGAGCCGGAGCTTCTGCCGTGGCTGTGGCGCCAGCAGAGTACGCGGTAAACCTTGCAAACGCGGCATTGCGTACGATAGAAGCGGGCAACGCAAATGGAACACTC
>CAYTGC010000562.1:0-3297 GCA_964437195.1 uncultured Myxococcales bacterium
TTGTGTATCTTGCGCGCCCGTGAAACTACTACTGACCAATGATGATGGTGTGCGCGCCGACGGGATCAACATCCTCGCAAGCACACTGGCGGAAATTGCCGAAGTATTTGTCGTGGCCCCCGATCGGGAGCGCAGTGCAACCTCGCATTCCTTTACGCTGTTTGATCCGCTCCGCGTCGAAAAAGTCGGGCACAACGTGTGGGCGGTATCGGGAACGCCCGCAGACTGCGCCTACCTTGGTGTGCTCGAGTTTTGCAAAGGCGCCGACCTTGTGATCTCCGGAATCAACCACGGATACAACCTGGGCGCAGACATCTTCTATTCCGGCACGGTAGCAGCGGCAGTCGAGTCGTCCCTGCGTGGCTTTTCCGCGATCGCGATGTCGATGGGCGTCGGACGCGGGGCAGACTTCCATCGCGCCGCCCGTTTTTGCAAAGCGCTGGTCCAGAGCCTCCAGGGAAAGACCATGCCACCGCGCACGCTGCTGAGCGTCAATGTGCCGGGACCGAAGGAACCGCGGCCACCGGAGGGAATGCCGGCCTATCAGATCACGCGACTCGGAGAGCGGATGTACCGTGATCACGTCGACAGCCGCACCGATCCGCGTGGCAACACGTACTACTGGATCGGCGGACCGCTCGCGGCGGCCAACGAACCACCGGGAACCGACGTGCATGCGATCCACCAGGGGCTGATTTCGGTGACTCCGCTCGGGCTCGACCTGACACATCAGGCGCTTTTGCAGGCCCTGCCAAGCTGGGAAGTCGAAGGCTATCGCCACGTCGCCCAGTGATACGCTGGTGGAAAAGGTGGCGCCGATGAAGCCGTTTACGACACTGTCCAGGGAGCTGCTCGCGGACTATCGAATTTTCCGACTGCGCAAAGATCGCTGTCGGTCACCGCGGACGCAGGGCGAGCATGATTTCTACGTCCTCGAGGCGGACTCGTGGGTCAACGTAGTCGCGCTGACGCCGGACCAGCAGATCATCCTCATCGAACAGTACCGCTTTGGCTGCGAGAAGATCACGCTGGAGATGCCGGGCGGAATCATCGACGCGGGGGAAGCGCCGCTCGAAGCAGGCGCGCGCGAGCTTCTCGAGGAGACGGGCTATCAGGCCGACGCTCTCTCGGTGCTCGGTTACGTCGAGCCCAACCCGGCCATTCTGAACAACCGCTGCTACACCGTTTTGGCGCTGGGCTGTCGGCCAACGTCGGGTCAGTCACTCGATGAAAAGGAAGACATCGCGGTGCGGATGTTCTCGGTGTCCGAACTGCCATCACTTTTTCAGACGGGACGGATCACCCACGCCCTCGTCTGGGCGGCGTACCTTCACTACGATCTGTGGAGGAGACAGCAGGGCGAGCGCTAGCGGGGCTTACAGCCCAAGCGGATTGACCCACTTTTTGCCCTTGATGGGTTCCTTCGCTGGCTTCTTTTCCGGCACAGGCGGCGGCAGCGCGGCCCGTCGGGCTTTTTCCTTCGCAATCCCGTCTTTTACGTCCTGCCAGGCTTTTTCAAAAAGCGGCGTCGCGTCGCCAACATCTCGCATCGGCTCGTAGCTGCCCGAGTGTCCGCGCAGCGATTCCAGCGTGCCCCACAGCCAGCGCGCTTCGGTATCGAGCATCTTGCGCCCGCCCTCACTCACCGTCGGCAGCATCCGCGTGTTGGCGATGTCCGCCGAGATCGCAGGCTCTAGCAGATGGTCAAGGAACGCAAACCCTATCTCGGGCTGCTTCGCCGTCTGCATCACACACGCGAAGTCGACATAAAGCAGCGTCCCTTCTTTGGGCAACAGGAACCGCACCTGCGGCACCTTGCGGGTCAGCGCGAACACGTCGTTGGACCACGCCATGCTCACCGAGAGTCGCCCGTGCAATTGCAGATCGGACGGATCGTCAATCAGTTCGATTCCGCGCGGCACCGCCCGCAGCAGCAGGTTCTTGGCCGCAGCAATCTCTGCCGGATCTCGAGTGTTGGCGGACTTGCCGAGCCGCCGCAGCGCCATTCCCAGCGTCGCGCGCATGTCATCGAGCCAGGCGACCTCGGGCCCAGTTTCGGCAAACAGCGCGTCGAGACTCGAAGGCTCAGCAACGTGGCCGGTACGCGGCGGCAGATAGGCGAAGCCAACCACCCACCAGATGTACGGGACGCAGTGCGAGAGGCTTGGGTCATACGGTGGATTGCGGAAGTCGAGCGGCACCTGCGCCAGATTCGGAACCCGCTCTCGCGGCATCTTGGCGATCCGGCCCGTCCCGATGAGCGGCTCGATCGCGTAGCCCGACAGAAACACGACGTCAAAGCGCCGACTGTCGAGGTTTGCGAGCAGCGACTCGTTGGACTGGAAGACCTCGACCTCGACGCGGTTGCCCGTTTTGGATTCGAACGAAGGCAGTGTCCGCGACCCAAAGTAATCGGTAAACGTCGCCACGCGCAGCGTCTGTCCCGATGGAATCGTCGGTGGCGGCGGCGGGGTCGGCGGCGGACGGTTGCAGCCAGAAAGCAGCGGCAGACACAGCACGCTCGACAAGGAAAGCTGCGACCGCACGACTTTGCGGCCCCAGAAGCGAAGCGCCTGCGCAGCATTCCCGAACATCGAAGCTACCTCGAGGATGCCACAGGTGGAGGTCCGACCGGCAAGTGCTTTTTCGCACCTTCTGCCAAGTCGTCCGTCGATTCGATGCGAGCGGATGCGGGCGGAGACAAGCGGACGCAGGCACACGCAGCGACGCTCATGCCCGCCTGCGCATGCGCAAGGGATCCGAGGACTACAGCGCGTGGACGTCCCAGGTCATTCCTGCTCGACGCAGACGCGCCGGCAAGTGTGCACCCATCACCAGCGCCGGCGTCAGCACGCCACCGCGCGCCGGAAGCGAATCTTCGGCCAGGCACAGCGCCGATTCCGCCAGCATCCGAGACGTCTCGCCATAGCCCGGATCGTGGTTGCCCTTGACGTAGCACTCCGCGCGCAGCACATCTCCCGAGGACAAAGGCTGGCTCTTGCCGATGATGCGAAACACGAAAAAGCCGCTCTCGCGAGTCCGCTCACTCGGACCTTCTCCCGGTGCTGGTAGCCTTTTTTCCGCCAAGCCACGCAGGGTGTCGTTGGAACCGACCACCAGCATCGCCGCCGTCCCGGCAGCGGTCAAAACCGAGCGCAGATATCCGGCAGGCGTCTTCGGATTGGCAATCACTTCCGCGTAGCGAAAGTCCCGGCCATGGGCAAAGTCCGACAGCGCATTGGTGCGACGGACGATCCGCGTGTTGATCGCCGCCATCACAAACGGCGCGGTGTAGTA
>CAYTGC010000563.1:0-3282 GCA_964437195.1 uncultured Myxococcales bacterium
CCAGAGAACTTTGACGGCAAGTTTGCGGGGCCGCTGTCTGCGCAGGAAGCGCTGATTCGCTCTCGCAATGTTCCAGCGCTGTGGGTGGCCAGCAAGCTCTCGAACCCGAGTCTGTACGACTTCCTCAAGTCGGCGGGCGTGTCGCGGCTCAAGCCGGAAAGCCACTACGGTCTGGCGCTGGTGCTAGGCGGAGCCGAAGTCACGATGGAAGAGCTGGCGATGCTGTACGCGACGCTGCCGGGCGGAGGACTGCTGCGTCCGCTGCGGTATGCAAAGAGCGACCCGGTGACGGCGGGCGTGCGGGTTCTGTCGGATGAAGCGAGCTTTGTGACACTGGAGATGCTCAGGGACAATCCCCGCCCCGAGGACACGCTGCTGACCCGCTCGCTGCTTGGGGTCGACAAAGTCGCGTGGAAAACCGGCACCTCGTATGGCTTTCACGATGCGTGGACCGCCGGAGTCATTGGGCCCTACGTCTTGGTCGTGTGGCTTGGCAACTTCAGCGGTGAAAGCAACCCAGCCTTTGTCGGAGTGACGGCCGCGGCGCCCCTGTTTTTTTCGATTGTCGATGCACTGCGCGAGCGGCTCCACGATGCAAAAGAGGTGGCGGTGTCCAAGCCTCGCAACCTCAAGCGAGTGCCGGTCTGTGCGATTTCGGGGCAGATGCCTGGCCGCTTCTGCAAGCAGACCAAAAACACCTGGTTTGTCCCCGGCAGGTCGCCCATCGATGCCTGCGATGTCCATCGTCCCGTCGAAATCGACACACACTCAGGCCTACGAGCCTGTCCCGGCCAAGCGGGTCAGATTCGCACCGAGGTCTATGAGTTCTGGCCGTCTGATCTGCTGCGGCTGTTTCGGGTTGCAGGGCTTCCGCGACGGACACCACCGCCGTACGTGCCGGGCTGTAACCTCGCACAAGTCGGCAGTCACGGCGTTGCCCCGAAAATCACGTCCCCGCTGCGAGGCGTCGTCTACACCTTGCGGCCAGGGCTGGACGAGCACGACACGATCGGACTTTCCGCCACCACCGATGCCGACGTCAGCGAGGTGTTCTGGTTTGCCAACGACAAGCTGCTCGGGAAAAGTCGCGCCACAAGTCCACTTCTGTGGCGTCCGCAAGCCGGCCAGTACGTGGTCCGCGTGGTCGATGATCAAGGTCGCGCAGACTCACGTCAGGTTGTCGTCCGAATCTCCCGATGAGTGGGCCGAGCGAGGAATCCGAACCTCGCCGCTGGCCTCCTGAACGTGGCGCTTGAAGCGTCGCTCCAGCGCTTTGCGCTCCAGCCCCAGGATGCGCGCGGCTCGCGACTGGTTGTGACCCGCCACTTCCATCGCAATCCGCACCATCGTGCGCTCCATGAGGTCCAGCTTGTTTTCCCCGGCCATGTCGCGGGCCAGAAACTGGCGCGCAAGCCGCTCGACCTCGTCACTGTCCACCGGCACCGTCGATCGCAGCGGCACCACTTTGAGCAGCGCGGTCTCGGTCACCAGATCCGATTCGCACAGCAGCGCGAGCCGCTCGACCGCATTGCGCAGCTCACGAACGTTGCCTGGCCACGCTCGCTGTTCCAGCGACATCAGCGCTTCTTTGGTAAAGCGCAGGGGCCGACCAAACTGCGACACAAAGTGATGACACAGCACCGCGATGTCTTCGCGCCGGTCAGCCAGCGAGGGAACATCGATGGTCACGACGTTGAGCCGATAGTACAGGTCGGCGCGCAGCTTGCCCTCTCGAATCCGCTGCTCGAGGTCTTGGTGCGTCGCAGCAATCACGCGAGCCCGAAACGCAATCGGTTCATTGCCGCCCACCCGCGTAAACCGCCTGGCCTCTAGGACCCGCAATAGCTTGGCCTGAAGGTCGGGCGTCAGCTCGGCAATCTCGTCGAGAAATACCGTTCCTGCGCCCGATTCCTCCAGCACACCAATCCGCCGCGAAAGCGCCGTTGTGAACGCACCGCGCTCGTGGCCAAAAAGCTCTGACTCAATCAAGGCTGGGGCAATCGCCGCACAGTTGACCGTCACCAGTGGCTGACTGGCCCGCTTGCCGCACTGGTGCAGCGCCTGCGCGACCAGCTCCTTGCCAGTGCCACTTTCGCCCCGAAGAAGGACTGTCGCGTCGGCATCGGCGAGCCTTCGTACCAACGAACGCACCTGCTCAATTCGTGCCGAAGTCCCGACAATCGCCCCAAGTCCATAGCTCTGTTCGAGCCGCTGACCAAGCTGCTGCACCCGCTCGCGCAGATCCCGCTTTTCGAGGATCTCACGCAAGATCGGGACGATCAGCTCCGGCGACAGCTGGTCTTTTAGGACGTAGTCCACCGCCCCTGCTTTCATCGCCTCGCGCAGGTCTTGCATCTCGACGGATGCCGTGATGACCACAGACGGTGCGGCTTGGATGTTGCGCACCTGCTTGATGAACTCGATTCCACCCCGCTCGAGGCGGTTTTCGCTCAGGTGAATGTCGACCAGATAGGCATCAAAGCGCTGCTCTCGACACAGAGCCAGCGCCTGCTCGACGGTACCCGCTTCGGCAAACTCCGCATCGTCGAGCCCTTCGAGCATCTGCCGAAGCACCCGACGTGCCGCGCGCTGGTCATCGAGGATCAGGATGCGGGCCAAAGTCATGCGCCCCGATCGTACAACAGTCCGGAGGTGGCACGGAAGCGCTCGCTTGTGGCAATTGCGTAACGATTACCGACGAGTAAGCTGAGCAAACTTCTCGATCAGACTGCGCGCTTCGGCGGAGATCTCTTTGGGCACATCGATTTGGACGACGACATACATGTCGCCCCGCCCGCCTTTGCGATCTGACGAGCCAAAGCCACGAAGCCGCAGCTTCAGTCCCGAGCTGGTCCCCGGCGGTAGACGAATCTCTTTGACGCCACCGTCGACAATCGGCACTTCGACCGTCCCACCGAGCACGGCTTTGTCGAGAGGAATGCGCACATCTCGCTCGAGATCATGACCTTTGCGACGGAAATCGGGGTCGGGCAATACCGTCACTTTGATCAGCAGATTGCCCGCTTGCCCGCCCATCGGGCTTGCGCGACCCTGCCCCGATAGACGAATTGTCTCGCCGTCCTCGACGCCAGCCGGAATCCGCACCGTTAGCTTGCGCTCGTCCGGGGTGTGTGGCGCAAGGGTGAAGCTCTTTTCAACCCCGAGGGCCGCTTCCGCAAGCGTCAGCGTGAGAGCGGTCTGGATGTCGGTGCCGCGCTGCGGTTCTCGGGTTCGTCGACCACCGCCCGCATCACCGCCCATGCGTCCGAAGATGTCCCCAAA
>CAYTGC010000564.1:0-3278 GCA_964437195.1 uncultured Myxococcales bacterium
CAATGCGGTCAATTGAGAGGCCGCCAAATCCAGAGTACCGCGCCAGCTTCTCACGCGCCGGACCATTGATCGGAGTGCCCCCAGCAAGCAGCGAGATCGCCTGCAAGTTGTGCTCGGTTCGTTCCTTGGGCTCGCGCGCTTCGCTGTGACTGAGCAGATACGCCGCAAGCAGCTCGTCCGAGATTCCCATCTCACGACGGCGCACGGCGGGGAGCTTGCCTTGTGTGGTGGGTGTCGCAGTCTGGGGAAGGCTCTCGGGAACGGTCTGGGCCAGCATCCAGAACCGGCTCGCAAGACCCCGCAGCAGACTCTGCCGAGCGGAGAACCATCGCTCATATTCGCTCCGAGTAGCGTCAGATGCGGCGCGCATGAGGACTTCGCTGCGCAGATCCGCAATGCTCCAGTTGATACCCCCCTCTTTGTCGCGTCCGGCCTGCTTCACAGTCAGCACGCGATACGCAAGCTGCCGCAGCAGGGGTCCGCGCTTCGCATAGTACGCACGGACTTCATTTCCCTTGGCCGTATCGAGGCGTGACAGGGACTCCTCTTGCACCCGATTGAGCAGTTCCCGTGCGAGCGCGTATGTCGCGGCATCCAGCTCCACGGTTACGGCTCCTCCTCAGGAAACAGCTTGGTAATGTCGTCCTCTACTTCGTCCATGGAGCGCTCCGAAGAAGACGGAGCCGCGGGCTTGCTCGCTGGTGGCACCGGCGGTGTGGGCGCTGCTTGCGGAGTCTGTGTCGTACTCTGCTCAGCCGCTGGCTTGGCTTTGGGAGTGCGTGGCTTCCGCTTCATCTTGGGCTTCACCTTCGTCTCCGTGCCTTCCGTTTTCTCTTCCGTCTTCGCGGATGGCGTTTTCACCGCTTGCTTCTCCGTCGGCTTCTCTTTCGGCGGCGCCTTGCGCGGAGTCTTCTTGCCAGTCGCTTCCAGAGTCGCGAGCTTCGACTTGGCCTCTGCCTCAATTTTGATCTGCGCATTCAGTGAGTCTTGGAGTTTCTTCCGCCGCGGACGGAGTCGGTCCCGTTCACTCTCTGTGCTCGCAAACTTGAGCTTCGCGTCGATGATTCCGATCTCGCGATACAGACTCTCTGCTTTGAGCGATGCCACTTCCGCCGTCAGCTTGAGCCGCGCCACCGACTTCGCATCGCGCAGCGACTCCGCTCCGAACGCGCGTCCCGGCTGCGCATCAGGAGGCGGCAGCACCAGCCGTCGTGGCAGATAGGCCCGCGCCACCGGACTCGGCGAGATCTCCTTCCCATTACACGAGCACGCCGTCTGTGCGATGTGCTTGAGAGACATTCCCTCCCGCCACTTTGCGACGATGTACGGATACAGATCGCGCACCTCTCGCTCGGTGATCTGCGCGCTCGGAAACGCCCGCATCCAGTGGTAGATAAGCTCCGCCAGCTCCTGCGCCGGCGGATACTGCCCATCTCGTGACCGCAGCATCTGTCCCCCCCCCTTTCGGTGTGTACACACCAACTTGCAGCTTCCGGATTCAGCGTCGCCGCTTCTGCCCCTTGTAGCGACGCGGCCCCGTCTTGTACTGCACCCACGCCTTGCGCTTTTCTTTCGGCGAAGTGGACTGCTCGATTGCATCGGGCGTCGGTTCGCTTGGATCGCTACTTTGCGCTCGCTTCGTGGCATCGGACGGCATCCACAGCCCGTTCCACGTCAAGCCTCCCCACAGCGTCCGTCCGCGCGGTTGCACCGGACTCCGTGTCGACACTTCGTAGGTGGCCCGATGAGATTCGCTGGGCTGAAGCGGCGTCATCGTCACATCGATGGACACCAGTTCGCGCAAGCTCTTTACGCGAAGGATCACTGCGGCCACCAGCGTCTGAATCAGCGAGAGCAGCACACTCGGCTTGCTGGACTGCGCGCTCACTGCCGGCGTGGGCACTGTGACAGACGGGTCCATCATTACCTCAGGAGCGGGTGCCAGCGCCGTCTCCTCCACAACAGCGATCGCGGTCTGCGGCGCAGGAATCAGCGCCGCTTCCTCCAGTTGCGCCACAGCAACAATCTCAATCGTCGGAACAGGGGCCAGCGCCGTCTCCTCTGCGGCCACCATCGCGATCGGAGAAACCGGAGTGAACTCATTCTCCACTGCAACTGTGATCGCAATCGGAGGTTCAGAAACCTTCGCCGCCTCGACAGGGACAACCGTCGCCGCTGGAACTTCGATCGCGCTCGCGGGACTCACAGTTGATGCAGCTACGCACGACGCATCCTGAACACTCACGGACGACGAGATATCTGGCTTCTTTTCAGTGTTGCGGCTCGCCGACCAATCCACTCGGAGCTGATCACTCAGGTGAGCCGAATGAACCGCAGGTGAGGATTCGGGCTCTTGGGCGGACTCATCGGCGGACTCATCGGGGAGTTCCACTACCGGGCTCTGCCGGGTTGTACTCGCCCTCTTGGGCCGCCGTCTTGCCGTCGGCCAGAGTTCCTCTTGCGGAGGCCGGGCGAACCAGTCCTCCTCGTCCAGCGGATGGAAATACTGGTAGTTGGCGACACTGTCCGGCAGGGACTCAACGAGCGTCTCGATCTCGTCTCCATCCTGGTCGACCGTCCTCTCCAGCCTCTGCACCGCGGTCCGCTTGATCTGCTCCAAGAGCACCAAGTTCGTGCTGCTCTCTTCCTCGACCGCTTGCCACATAGCCAGCGACTTGAGCTCTTCACTGATCTGCGCACCATACACGTTACGCATACCGACGGATGTATAGCGATCGGCTTGCCGACGTTTGGTGAGCAGATTGCGCTCGATCGCTTTCTGCATTCGCTGCGAAAACAGAATCCGATTCTTGAGAAGCGCCTTCTTGTGAAAAAATTCAGTCGACAGAATCTGCATGGACCACCTCTACTGATTGAGTTTTCTGCGCAGTCTCTGAAAACCCGCATTTACCGCCTGCGCAAGAAGCTCTGCGCCATGACGAACGACCACACGGCCCAGCAGCTCGGCCTCTTCCTGCGTTGCATCGATCACCTTGTTTCCTAAGCGCGCAGCAGATTCACGCAGGGGCCTTGGTACTTGCGCCGAGTGGCGCTGTGGAGAATCAGACGCCACAGCGGTCTTACAGAGCGGGCAGCGCTGGGAACGAATGCAATCGCCAGCTCGTAGACCTTCACCACATCCCGCACAGCGAATGGCGCCCAGCCGAGACAGGTACTCGAGACGCTCCCGGTCATAGCGAGAACGCAGCGTCTCATCACTTAAAATATCATATGCTTGGATCGCTGCTTCGAAAAGAGAGCGATATTCCTCGCTACCG
>CAYTGC010000565.1:0-3274 GCA_964437195.1 uncultured Myxococcales bacterium
CAAACACGATCTTCGCTTCTTGCGAAAGCAGCCGGATTCCCGCTTGGGCATCGGCTCTCTGCTGCGCCGTCGATAGTGGACCAATCGTCACATCATCCAAGTTGGGCGCGCCGACCTTGTGCTGACTTAGACGATCCACCAAATCTGGAACCACTTGCTCTATCTTGTCCATCGGCACAAAGATGCGACGAATCGCGGTACACTTCTGTCCTGCTTTCTGCGTCAGCTCTTTCACGACACAGGACAGAAACAGATCGTAGGTCGGCGTTCCTGACTCTAGATCGGGACCAAAGACAGCAATGTTCAAGCTGTCCGCTTCGGCGTTAAACTGCACGCCCTTTTCGAGGATCCGCTTGTGCCCGCGCAGCTTCGCCGCCGTATCCGCGGAGCCCGTGAACGCAACGACATCTTGGCCGGTCAGGTGATCAAACAAGTCCCCCACGCTGCCGCAGATGAGCTGACCGACTCCGTCCGGAAGTGCTCCGCTTGCCACCATCACTTCAAACATGCGGTGTGCCAGCAGTGCGGTTGAAGTGGCGGGCTTGGCGATGAAAGGCATTCCGGCTGCAATGGCCGTCGCCGCTTTTTCTGCCAGACCCCACGCTGGGAAGTTGAATGCATTGATGTGAATCGCCACACCCACGCGCGGAGTAAAGATGTGTTGTCCAGACAGACGCGATGATCGCCCCAGCGGAATCATGTCGCCGTCTACCAGATATCGCGCATCACCAAGCGTCTTGCACAGCTCCGCATAGAACGCGAATGTCGCCGACGCACCATCCACATCGAACTTGGCATCCGATCGGGTGTTGCCAGCATTTAGGATACCAAGCAGAAGCAGCTCATCCCGATGCGCAACGATCGCATCTGCAAGCCGCTTGAGAAGCACGCCACGCTCGGCAAACGTCAGCGACCGCAGTGCCGGACCACCGACCTCCCGCGCGTAACGGAGTGCGCCTTCCATATCGAGTCCGAGCGTACTGGCCGAGGCCACCGGTTCTTCGGTGGTGGCGTTATGAAGGACGGCAGCGTGGCCCTGTCCGGAAACCCAAGCGCCCTTGAGAAAGCTAGTCAGCGTCTTCATGGATGTATCTTCTGTGCAGGAGGTTGCGTCGTTGCGGCGGCGAAAATCTAGTCGTGCGGACTCTGGATGCGAATCACATACGTAAGCCGCGCGAGGTTCTTTAACACGTTGGGAACGCGCTTCAACAGATTGATTGAGGGAGGTCTCTTCTCGACGATGTGGACTGGAATTTCTTCGACTTTCTTGCCCTCGCGCTGGGCCCGGATCACAAACTCGGATGCAAACAGATCTTTATCGACCACGCAGTGCGACACGGTATCGAGCAGACGTTCGCGCCGGAACGCCTTGAGCCCGTGCGTATCGGTTCCGCGGAAATCGAGAAGCACGCGCAGCATTCCGTTGATGGTTTGGGTTGCCACGCGACGAAGCAGAGGCCGCTTGTCATGCGCTCCGCTCATCGCTTTGGAGCCCACGACCAGCTCTGCCTGCCCTGGTTCGAGCAGCGCCAGCGCACGCTGGTAGAAATCGACATCGCAGAGATCGATCTCGTCGCACATCACGAAGGTTCCGCGCGCTCTCTCGATTCCTGCCTTCATCGCCGCGCCGTAGTTTGGGCGGCCCAAAGAGTCGATGCGAACCTGTGGATACTTGGCCGCCAGTTCCTGCCCGATCTGCACTGTTGCGTCCGATGATCCGTTCTCTGAAAGCAGGATCTCGTAGCTGGCAAACTGCGGCGTGTCTTTCTGCGCGTTCTGAAGTCGTTCGATCAAATCGACCACTGCAGAGTGCAGAATTCCCTCTTCGTTGTAGACAGGAATCACTATCGAAACGATCGGCGGCTGGGTAGTGGTCGCCATGCTTAGCTCTTTTTCTTCCCATCCCGAGCGGAGGCAGCCAGCTTGGCCGCCACGTCGCGCCCGAGCAAAAGACAGTCTTCCATCGAGTTGTACGTCCAAGATCCGTAGCGCCCGCGTGGATAGATTCCGTGAGATTCCAGAAACGGAACCAGTGCCGCGAGTGCTGGATAGTAATTGTCGTCGAACACCACGTAGGCGTACTCAATCTCACGAAGATCGGCAAACAGCAGATCTTCCTTGCTGTGAAGCACTCCTGCGGTGACAAGCGCATCCAGCACGTTTGGGAGCAGCGCCGCAACATCGATGTCACCGCGCTCGGACAGCTCAACGTAGAACGACCCACAGCCCGGTGGCGCCATGCTCGGTACGGCATTGGAATAAACGCCGACGCGATAGAATGGATATTTGTCCTCGGGAACATACAGCCAGTGATAGTCCGATCGCGGCGGCACTTTCGTCGCGACGTTCAGATAGCGCACCGCTGTGCAGCGCAGCTTGTCCACCCAAGGCAAAAGCGAATCGGGCAAATCCACGATCCGTCGACACAGCTCCGGCAGCGGCAGCGTCGCCACCATTGCCGAAAACGACATTTTTTCGCCGCCAATCTGCGCGGTCTTGGTACGCAGCTCGATCGTTTCGAGCGGTGCGCCACGGTGCAGCCGATCTTTGGGCAAGCGGTCGACGATCCGGTGCACCAGCGTTTCAATCCCGCCCGTCTGTGGATACAGAAAATGTGCGTTGTAGCCGAGCTCCGGTGGTGTGTCGCCAACGGCCCCTTTGACCACCTCGGGAAGCCTTGGAATCGGCACAAAGCGAGAACACCAAGCGGCGGTAATCTCCGACGGGTCCACACCCCACAGCTTGCGGTTATACGGCAGCATGAAGTGGCGCGAGATCCCTTTGCCAAAGCGCTTGTCACAAAAATCGGCAAAGTTTTTGGCGGGCTCTTGCGAGCGTGGATCAAACTGGGCGTCGATAAAGCCGAGCAGACACTCGCTAATCACCGAGGGAGGAAGCCCAAACAGGTTCGCCTGAAACGGATAGCGGGTCAGCACCCCACTCGAAAAGATCCGCGCCTTGCGGGCCACTTTGGTCAGCGCGCGATCGGCCGCTCCCCCGGGAAAAAGCTCACCGACCAGGGACATGATTCCAGGATCGCGAAGGTGCAGCCAGTGACCGGTCTTGTCGAAGAAAAAACCGTCCCGGCACTCGGTGCGCGCATGCCCGCCAGGCCGCGCATCTTTTTCAAACAACTGCCAGGACATGTGCGACGGCAAGTGAAGGGCTGTCGATAAGCCCGTTAGCCCACCACCGACAATCAGCACCCGGTCATCCATGTTCATTGGGCTACTATCATGCCTGCGGCCCTCTCAGCAACGGCAGTTTTTTCGCG
>CAYTGC010000566.1:0-3265 GCA_964437195.1 uncultured Myxococcales bacterium
CGCTCACCACCGCCTTCTTTCCTCCAAGTGGGACGCTCGTCGACATGGGCTGCGGATCAGGGTCGGGTTCGTTTGACCTTGCCAGCTTGTTTTCGGGTCTGCGCGTGATCGGTGTAGACATCGCGGTGAAAGCAGTCGAGTACGCAAGTCAGCACTACCGACGCGAAAACCTGGCATACCAGCAGGGAGACATTGCCGATCCACTGTTTCCACCGGGAAGTCTCGACGGCATCCTCAACTCATCGGTGTGGCACCACCTGACCAGCTTCAACGGCTTTGGCCTGCACGAAGTGGAGCGAGCGCTTCGTCACCACGCCGCGGCGCTACGAACCGGCGGTGTACTCATCGTGCGCGACTTTGTGGTGCCTCGCTTTCCGACCACAATTTGGCTGGATCTGCCCAGCAACGATGGTCTCGGCGAAGGCCCCGTCGCCGGGCTATCGACCGCCGCACTGTTTGAGCAGTTCTGCGACAAGTTTCGCTCGAGTCAAAACCTGACCAGCCCCGTCGTCTACGAGAAACGACCGACCGACCGCGTCGGATGGAGCCGGTTTGTAACCACCGGACGAGCCGCCGCCGAGTTTCTGCTCCACAAAGACTATCGCAGCGACTGGGACGCGGAGTGCCGAGAGGAATACACGTTCTACAGCCAGGCCGACTACGAGACCGCTTTCCGCCGCCACGATCTGCGCATCGTCTTGTCCGTCGAATTGCGCAATCCGTGGATCATCGAAAATCGCTTCCGTGATCGCTGTGCTGTCTTCACGACGGACGGAGAGCCGCTGCCGTTTCCCCCAACCAACTACTTGATCGTCGGAGAGAAGGTCGCGCCACAGCATGGCGTGAAGCTTCAAGTGGTCACCGAGCCGCGCAAAGAGCCTCACTTTCTGCGGCTCCATACGCTACGGCATCGTCGAACCGGGCAAGTGTTTCAGCTCGCGGAGCGACCGAACCCAGTCCTCGACGTGATTCCCTGGTTTCGGCACGGCGGACGCGTCCTGGTGCTGGCCAAGCACGGCTTTCCGCGGCCATTGGCCACGACGCTGCTCGATACCACGTCGCTCGATGGCGCACATGTCGCAGGCTATCTGACCGAGACGATCACGGCGCAAACGAACGACATTTCGAGCGATCCAGCCGGACAAGCGACGGCTGCAATTTTGGCAACCCGTGCGGGCTTGCCCAAAGAATCCATCGCCCAGATCAAGCACGGGCTTGGCTACTTCACCTCGCCGGGAGGACTGAGCGAGCATGTCAGCTCTCGCCTGTGCGAACTGGATCTGACCCACCTGCCCTTGCGTGGCGACGGCTTGCCCGCGCTGTCCGATGAGGTGCCAAACTACACACCGTTTACCACCGCTGGACGGGTACAACCGTTCGTCGCTGCCCAGCTCTTGCGCGCGGCCCAGGTCGGCGGGCTCCAAGATGCACGGATCGAGCTAAATACCTATCATCTGCTGCTTGGCCTTGGCGAATCGCTCGGCCCGTGGATTGGCGTCGAGCTTTCGCTCACTGATCAAGCGGCAGCGGGCTTTGCTCCGTCCGGTACGACGCAGGTTCTAGCAGCCAAGGGCGAGCCGGCGTTTGAGTCGGTGTCGTTTGAAGACTCGCCGCCAGGATTTCTGGCGCTTCACACCGCCCACATTGAGGAGCTGGACCGTGACGACCAAGTTGTTCGACGGGCTGAGCTAGAGCTATGTGCGCCGCGCTCGTACAGCCTCAACACGGTTTCGGTGTTGCCGGTCCTTCGGCATGGTGGTCACTACTACGTTGGACTGGAGCGTCGCGACTTGCCCGCTGTCCAGCTACATACAGGTGGCCAGCACTCGACAATCATCACGTGCCCGGCGTGGCGACTGCCGCGTTCGATTCGATCGATTCCCGATGCGGAAGCGCTGGTCGAGCGCAACCTGCTCGCCCACTTTGCCGTCAAAGCCAAGCGGATCTTCCCGCTGGGTGGAAAGTACTATCCGTCGATCGGTGCGACCCCGGAAGTGGTCTATCCGCTCGTCGCCGAGGTCGAAGCAGCGTCACTCCATCAGTCGGCCCTGGCCTTTGTGCGTCTCGATGAGCTTATCGAACAGCGAACACTCGTCGAAGATGCGCATCTGCTCATCGCGCTATTGCGCCTTGCCCATGCGCTCGGGGTCAGCCAGGCTGGCCAATCATCCTAGCCGCGCCTACTTCTTGCCGAGCGCGCCTTTTTTCTTCCCGAGCTTGAGCCGATCGGTCGTTTCCCCGACGTGATCCCGCCAGCTTCGATTCTGCGCAATCGCGCGTCGCAGTGAATCGAGGACCTGCTGATAGCCTTCGCGTTCGCCCATTTTCGGATCATCGATGACACGAATGGTGGTGCGGCAAACGTTGATCAGCTCCTCGACGCTCTGCCGATATTCTTCGGCGAGCTGCTTGACGGTGGGAGTCTTCGCCGCAGCGACGGGCCCATCGGCCACTTTGCGAAGCCGAACCAGCGCCGGCATGATCTCGTCGGCAAGCTGCTTGCGCGCCGACTCGGGACGAAGAGACTTGTCGCGCAGCAGCCCATCGATCTGCGAAAGGATCGGCGCTTCGTGATACTCGAGCGCCGGAATGTTGATCTCGACGTAACGGATCATCTCTTCCTGCTCGGCGGAAGGCCGATCACGCAGGTAGAGATACACGCCGCTAATGATGATCATCGCGACGATCCCGGTCCGCATCACCCACAAAAGCAGGTGATTCACCCAGTGTATGCGCGGCCCGAGTGCGCCCTCGGGCGTCACGGCTGGTTGGGACTCTGCTTCACTCACCGGTTCAGTATCCGCCGCTCGAGGAAACTCCGCACCACTTGCGTCACTTCAGACGGTCGTTCGATCGGTGCAGTGTGCGTGCCATCCTCGACCACATGGAAATCTGCACCGGGAATTTTGTCCCGCATCTCTTCCGAGAGCTTCATCGGGGTAAACGTATCGTGCCGCGCCGTCAAAATCAGCGTTGGCACCGCGATCTGGGGGAGCACATCCTGGGCATCGTGCTGACCGGCGGCAGCGAGCGTCGCGACGAACATCCGCGGGTCCATCCGCGACAGTGCATCAAGGTACGGCGCAAAGTCCTCGCGGTGGACCAGTTCACCGTTTAGCTCGAAGCGTTGGGCAATTTGATACGAAAGATCGAGCGGGAGAAGTCGCTTCCAGAACGCGCCCACCAAGCGGGGAACCCGGCTCACGGCGGCTTGGATGAAGGGCAATACCTCACCGAGGGTTTCCTTGCCCTTGAAGGTGCGCAG
>CAYTGC010000567.1:0-3263 GCA_964437195.1 uncultured Myxococcales bacterium
CGCCACTCGCGAGGGCTTGCTTTTGTTCCCCAGATGGGTCTTTCCCTCGGTTCGGTAGCGTAGGGAACGGGCTGAAAGCGCCGCGCAAGCGGTCATCCTCTCGTTTCCGCTCTCCATGAGCCACCGTAGATCGCTTCGCACGATTCCCAGCGCGTCGAGCTACGCAGAGTCGGCCAAGTTCTCCACGATCCACTATCGCCAGCCTTGGCAGTGGCAGGACGCTTCGACCTGTGCAGTGGGCCGAAGGTGCAAGCGGCCAACCTCACCGCAGCCCACGCTGCCATCCCCCATGACTCGGTGCGCTTGCCATTGTCTGAGGAAAAACGCAAGGGCCTTCTTATTATAACGCGGGCACCAAGGGTACGAACGCGAATCGTACGGCTCAAATTATCACGTTCAGGTGGTCCCGAGTGGGAGTGCCGTCGCACAACTGCGACTTTCTACGTCACAGGATCTCCCTCCGTCGCCGATACGGTCACGGCTCCGGCGACCGATCTCCCCCGGGCGCCAAGTCGATAACACATTTGTGTTTCCTACTATCCAGGGTCTGGCCTACTCTCAAGTATCTTGACGGAACGATGTTGACTGAGTGGAGGGACAGCGATGGGACGTAAGTTCGGAGTATCGTTCTCGGCGGACGCTGACTCGGTCGGCTCGGGAGGCGATCCGGAATCGGAGCTGCTGCGCTTTCGTTCCTCCTTTTCGCTCGCCTTTCCACCAAGTGATCTTGTCGCTGTAGAGTAACCTGCGGGGGATCGCCGGACTCCGACGGTCACCGTTGCGATGCTGGGACTTGGTGGGGCGCACGGACCGCTTCTGCACACCATGACCGACTGGGTGCTGGAACGGAATTCAGCACGGGACTTTGCGCTAGAATGCTTCTTGTTGATCGTCCGCTGCCGAACCACCCATAAGGATCTAGCATGCAGTACATTCAGATCATTGAGATTCTACTAAACCTCAAACCCTACACTTGGCCAGGAAAACCAAATGGGCAAGGAATGGTAGATGCATCTTCAGGGGCGCAAAAACTTGTCTCTGCATTAGAAGAGAAGGATATGAACTATAAAAGACTCATCGAAATCATTGATGAAGCAGAACAAGCGGTGAAGGCGGAAGGCAGTCATAATACCCTTCTTAAGGGACAAACCTATGAACAATGGTTTTGTGACTTGCGAGAGGCTGCGAAATCCGACTTTCCTATGTATTCCCATTTGTGAGTGCTCACTTGCGGTTAGCGCGTTTTGGCCAAGCAGGGCCACTGTTCCCAACGGAAAACCAACAGCCAGATACCGAGGATGGACAAGCTAGCGCCTCCCGAGCGCAGCAGAAGGATATGCCAATGGACGAACTAGATAAGTTGCGCCAGGTTGGAACGCTAGTCTATTTGAACGTGGAAGGTAACGATGCGGAAGTCACGTACTACTTCCCTAGAGTTCCAAGTATCGGCGAACATGTGCGCATCCTTAATTCTGATGGCAAAAAGCGGCATGGGCTGGATGAAACCATATGTGTGGTGACGAATGTTACTTATTTTGTGTTGGAAGGGCTGCACAAGAGTTCAATTGTCACTGAAGAGACTCACGGATGGGTATCGAATGTGCAAGTCTCCGTAAAGCCTGTTGATCATAGAAAGAAACGATAATAATACGGACTGAGCCTCTCTAAAGCGCTTCTTGTGGCACGATTAGGCTGGCCGCTCGGTCGAGCGTGGGCCCCGGATGGGCTCGGTCAGAGCAGACTGTCCTAGCCTTGACCCAACGAGAGTGCCGCTCGTATACTGAAGTCGCGAGACAGCGGCTCAGTATGCGGGACGCATTGGAAGACTACATCAAGTGGGTGAGGAAGAAGTATCAGCGTGTCCGTAACGCCGAGCGGGCGACCGAGTGGAGCCTCATCGGCCCCTTCTTTACAGTGCTCGGCTATGACGTGACCGACCCAGAACAGTGGGCCCCTCAGTTTAGGGTCGGAGCAAGCTCCGAGCAGTTTCCAGAAAGGGAGTGTGTAGACTTCGCCATCTTGCAGGACGATCTGCCTGTGATCCTCGTCGAGGTGAAAGCAGCCGGCGAGAAGAAACTCGTCGAGAGGCATCAACCACAACTAGCAAGCTACTTTGAAAAGGCGAAGGGGGCGAAGATTGGCGTCCTGACAAGCGGCGTCGAGTGGCGTTTCTTCACCGACCGTGACGCCCCGAACAGAATGGACGCAGAGCCGTTCGAGACGTGGAATGTGCTGCACGACAAGCAGCCACCTACAGAACTGCTGGGCATCCTGAGAAAGGATGGCTATACCCTCCGAGCGATTCAGGAATTCATAGATGGGCAACGCTTATTGTTCGACGATGAAGTCCTAATTCCCCCGCCAAGCGAGCAGCCCCAAGATCCCAACGAAATCCTAGCCCAGCGAGGCGCCGTCTTGACGGTCAGTCAGGGACTGCGCCGATGTGAATGGGAGCCCTGCCGGGCGATCTTTGTCGCCCAAAGGTTGCGGAGCGCGGTCACAGGCTTATATTTACAGGGTTTGCACCCCCGTTTCTGCTCCAACGTATGCCGCAGTAGAGCAAGCCAAGCTCGCACGGGCAAGCACTTGCCCTAATCCCTGGTCTGCTCGCCATCTTCGATGGCAGCAGACTCGCGCTTCAAACGAGAGCGCTTCAGCGTCGTGTTCGATAGCGATTCCCTGTCGAGGGATTCACATAACGTCCACCTTTGTGGGAGGAGCCCGATCCACCGACGTAGTAGCCTCGGCTCTTGCCGCTACCTGCGCGATGCACGCCGCCACCATACCCTCCGCCAGAGCTACCGCCGACGTAGACCGGCGCAGATCCCAGACGCCCCCGCTCCTGCTGCGGCTGCGCGTCTTCACTGGCCTTCAATGCTTCACGTTGCTGCTGAAGTTGCTGCTCTCGCTGTCGCTCGGCTGCCCGTCGCTTGTATTCCGATTGGCAGCTAGCCAAGGCGGTGTCCAGGTTCGTCTTGAGCGCTGTCCAGTAAGGCGCGCGCTCGTCGCAGTCCTACGTGTTCCGTGGAGCCTCTTCCATCGCTATCGGATATCAACAAAACTCCACCACAGGTCCGCTCCCATCCGCACAGCGGCAAGCCGTGATTATCGACATAGCGAGCAGTACCAATCACGAACCGGGCCAGCGAAGGTAGGCAACTTCCGCCAAGGTAGTCACCGCCCGACGGGCCAGCATCGGGAAATCCGGCCAGTGACCGGACCACTCCCCAAGCGACCGCCATCCCAGCCAATCCGGTGAGCCC
>CAYTGC010000568.1:0-3260 GCA_964437195.1 uncultured Myxococcales bacterium
TTGAGCAGCTTACCTCGCCTTGCGATTGGGGGAAGATCTCAAAAAGTGCTATGAAGTTGAGCAGTTGGCTAGGTCTATCAGTGGGCGGTTTCACTCCCTCTGTTCGGCCAGCTTCGAGGAGATTGCTTATGCGGAAGTCGCTCTCGTCGGTTGTCGGTTCACTGATCGCGCTTCAGTTTGCGCCGCAGATCGCCAACGCCGCGGTCTGTAAGGTTCCTGGCATGTTCGCGACGATCCAAAAGGCCGTCGACGACGCGACTTGCACGGACATCCAACTTGAAGCCCAGGTTTACACAGAACAGATCTCGATCGGTCGTGCTGGCATCACCATCACCGGCAAGGGCGCCGGTCGCACAATCCTGCGCAGCCCGACAACACGGGTTCGTTCGACGGTGACGACCACCTATCTGCCACGTTACACCTACGTGGTCGAGATCAAGCCAGGCGCGCTGGCGACACTGCGCGATCTCAGCATCGACGGACGAAGCAATGCGACGTGTACGGAGCGGTTCTTCGGTGTTCGCTACCACAACTCGACGGGAAACCTGGAACGGATCGTCGTCGAAAACGTGCGCGGCCAAGGTGCCAACTTTGCTTCGTCGTGCAGCAACATCATCAGCATCGGTGTCACCAGCGATGGAACCGGTGGCGGTTCGGTCCAGCTTACTCAATCGACGGTCCGCAATTTCCAATCAGTCGGAGTCCTTGCGAGCGGCACCAATGCTGGCCTCGTGGTGCAGAACAATGTGATTCGCGGTGCTGGCGTGCAAAACAGTCTGCCTCAGACTGGAATTCGCTTCACCAACGGCGCTGCCGGTGCCGCCGATCGCAACAACCTATTCGACCTCCGCTTTAGCGGCGATCCGTGTCGGGGTGTCGGCACGGGCCTCGATTTCTATCGCGCCGGCCAGGCGTTCATCACCACCAACGTCGTCGTTGATGCCGACCGCGGCTTGTGGCTGCGTGAAAACCAAAATCCGCAGGTTGCCTATGACAATCGATTCATTCGCAACTACCTCGGGATCGAGAGCAGTCAAAACGGTGACGGACAGGTGCGGATCAGCAAGAACGCACTTTCCGAGCTAAAGCGCAGTACGGCGGCGACGGTAGAGAGCTGCTTCGCGTTCAGCGGAGATGGCATCGCGGTCGACGATGAGCTAGACACCGTGGTCATCCAGAACAGCATCGCCGACAGCCAGCGAAACGCGATCGAGCTAGGCGCTGGTACCGAAAACCTCGATGTTCAGCAAAACCAGAGCGTGCGCTCGAGCAAGAACGACATCGACGACCAGGGCACAGCAAACCGTCTGAGTCTGAACCGCTGCACGAAGAGCCTTCCGACGGGACTTTGCAGCGACACACCGTAGCGTCGCCGCGTACAATCGGTCCGGGATCCACGACCGTTTTTGCGGATTGTTACGGAGCAAGCCTGCGCGGTTTGCGCTCTCGACACAGCGAGGGTGTGTTCGCATCGGCGCAGGCTTCCGTGCATGACCTGAAAGAGCTGCTCGAGACGGACTTGCGGTCGAGACAGTCATTCCAGGTCACTTCGCACAGCGCACGCTCTCGCAATGGTTGCGTCGCGGTCTTGGCCACTGCCATACAGGGGCGATATTCAGCCAGGCAGCTACTCAACTGCAGGTTCCGACCGCACTGAAGCTCACAGTCCTGTAGACGAGCTTGTTGCGCCTGACGGCTACATTCTGCCTCTACCTGCTCACCATCAATCGGCAACCCGAGCTGCAGCCCGGGTGTAAGTCCTGGTTCTTCGACCGCGACCGGCGGCTTCGACGCTGTGACGACGTTCACCGGATCGCTCGGAACTTCGGGCTTGGGCAGCGCTGGCACGATCGGAATCGTCGGAAGCTTCGGTCTGGCAGCCACAGGCGCTTCGCCGCTACAGACTCGATCGATCTGCTTCAGCGTCTCGGGTGAGATGCCGTGCAGCACGTTCTTGTTGGGTGGCGGCGGGGTCTTTAGCGGGGATACCAGCGGTTCGATGGACACCCCATCCGGCGGCAAGACTTGCGTAAAAATCGGACGAACGGACTTGCCGATCAGGTCCGGGCCGACCGTCGGCGCATAGTCGTCCGCGTACGGTGGATACACAACATCTGGCACGACTTTGGCCGTCAAGATGCCGCAGCTCGGGAGCGCCTGACGAATCCACCGCAGGTCGACCATCTGGGGCCCTGGTCCGACGGGCTGCACGCGCACCTTAAGCGGCTTTTCGTCGCTACCCGGCCCACTTGGTACGTTCTCGACGGTGATGTTGAGCGTTGCTCCACGCGCCTGGAGCGGAGACGGCGCGTTGCAAGCGGACTCCGACTGTTGATCATCCCAAATCGTTGCACTCGGAGTATCGACGGTGCGAATCCGATCCTCATTGCCCTGCCAGGCCTGACCAATGATGCCGGTGAGAATCGACACCCCAACCAGTCCGCCGCCAGCCGTCAGGATCGTCTGAAACGTCTGGAGATCAACAAGCGATGCGCTCGACGATGCACTCGAGCTGGAGCCACTTCCGGTACCCGTACCAGTGGTGCCCGTCGAAGAACCAGGGATGGTTGAGAGTGCTCCACCCGCAAGGATTGACGCACCAAAACCCGTCAGGATGCCACAGAACGCGTACCGAACCTTGCTGCCGTTGGAAATGGACGCCAAGCAGCTTGCAATGCCACCCGCGGCAATCGCTCCACCCGTCGCATAGGTGATCGGGCCACCGTACTTGGGCTCAAGCTGGGTAATCATGCCGCCAAGACCAATGCCGACGCCGGCCCCACCGGCAATGCCCGTGACGATGGCAGCACCTTTCCACCAGTTTCCCCCCAGACGCTCGAAGGTGCCGGTGTCGGTGCGGCTCGACTTGCCGTACATCGCCAGCCGACAGCGCTGCGTCGACGTGGCCTTGAGCTTCACCACTGTGCCGCTCCCGGGCTCGCTGAGCTCCCAGGTCTCGACGCTACGCACTGTGTGCAGCCGTGACGTCATCGAGACTGGAACCTCGGTTCCCAGACGCCATTCCCCTTGGTAACAGCCCGAAACGAAGAGCCCGCCCAGAACAGCGATCAGCGTCGATGAGCGGCACTTGGGCATCTAGTTCTGACTCCGAAGCACTGGCTCAATCTTGACCTGATCGGGTCGCTCTAGCACGGGCAGCTGGTGACCGGGTGCCACCTTGAGAATCGTAAACTCGACACGCCGATTGAGCGCCATGCCTTCCTCGGTGCTGTTGTCGGCGATCGGACGGCTCTTGCCAA
>CAYTGC010000569.1:0-3246 GCA_964437195.1 uncultured Myxococcales bacterium
AGGCGGTCCGAAAAAAGCTCTCCGGTCGCCCCCACAGTCTCAGTACTCAATCTGTTGGTTTCGCAGTGGACTCAGGTTAGATTCTCGAGAGCTGGTCGAACAGGTGGATCTGGCTACGAATGCAGCTGTAGAAGTCGGCGACGCACAGACTCTCATTTTCCGAGTGTGCATTCGTATAAGGATCTTCGACACCGACGAGCAGCGCAGGAACCCCGCCGAGCTTTTCTGACAAGGGTCCGACGAACCCGATCGATCCACCGCAGCCGATGAGCACCGGCGCACGACCGTATCCAGACTCAAGCGCCCGCAGCGCCGCCGCAAACGCCGGATGTTCAGGAGACGTAAACCACGGACCCTTGGCCCCCAGCGTCGACACCGTGACCTGCACGCCAAACGGCGCCACCGATTTCAGATGAGCGACGAGAGCAGCTTCGACTTCATCGGCGTCCATGTCTGGCACCAGACGAATACCGACGCGGGCCCACGCTGTGCCATTGATGATGTTGCGGGCATCACGACGGTTTGACACCTCGACGGCATTGACCGAAATCGACGGCTCACGCCAGATCATCGTCCACGGGTTGTCGCCGCAAGCGGGTACGGTCGGAACACACTCGACGATGCCTGCTTGGTTGCGAAACTGCTCCATCGTGAACGGCAGCGCATCGAGGCTCTTTTTCTCCACATCCGAGAGCGGACGCACCTTGTCATACAGCCCCGGAATCGCGATGCGTCCGTGGTCGTCCGCCAACGTCGCCAGGATCTTGCTCAGCGCCAGACCCGCATCGGGCAGTGGTCCACCCCACGATCCGGAATGAACCGACTGCTTGAGCGAAGTCACCTCGACTTCGACCGTCACCAGTCCGCGCAGGCTCGTCGTGATCGACGGCACACCAACGTCAAAGTTGCCGGTGTCAGTCAGCACCATCACGTCCGCTTTGAGCAGATCGAGGTGCTTGTCAATGAAGTCGGCGAGGTTGCCAGACCCGATCTCTTCCTCGCCTTCAATCAGCACTTTGAGGTTGATCGGTGGCTTCTCTCCCGACGACAAATACGCATCGAGCGCGGACGTATGGACGATGATCCCGGCTTTGTCGTCGGCGGTGCCTCGTCCATACAAGCGACCATTTCGCTCGGTCGGATGGAATGGGGGTGTCGCCCATGCGGCAACATCACCGGCAGGCTGCACGTCGTGATGCGCGTACAGAAGCACCGTCGGTCTGCCGGGCGAGTGCAAATAGTCTCCGTAGACGTACGGATGAACCCCCGGGAGCTTGAGAACTTGGACGTTCTCGAACCCACGCGCACGGAGCAGCGCCGCCGTTGCGTCCGCACTCTTCGCGACTTCCTCGGCAGGAAACCCCTCGAAGCTCACCGAGGGAATGCGCACCAGATCGCACAGATCAGCGAGGTACTGAGGGTGTTTCTTGGCAAAAGCCTCTAGGGCTCGGTTACAGGCAGGGCTAGGCGTAGACATGGGGAAATCGCGGCGCTCCTTTTACGACGCAAACAGGGTGACTACTTCGCGACACGCGTGACAAAACCGGCGGTGGCATCCTTCTGGAACTGCATCCCAGAGAGGGTGTCGACGGCCCGGCGATCTCCGCCCAGCGTCGCGAGGAAGTAAGCAGTGGTGTACTTGATGGCAAGTTGGTTGGTGCGTTCTTTGGGAGCCGTGCCTCCGCGGCAGAAGCCGCAGTTCCAGCACATCGAGGGATTGTCGACGAAGTCCATGTGGGCCGCGTCAACCACGGTAATCGCAAACGCCGGAGAGGGACCGGCCTTGAACAGCACTTCGTAGTTGGCATTGGCTGGTGCGCACGGCATCCCGCCCGTCTGACTGACGGTTTCCCCCACGTAACCAATTGGGAAACCACTCGGCAGCTTGATCTTGCCGATGTCTTTGACCGCTTGCGGGTCGCGCTGATCCACGGGATCGATCCCAAAGATCGCCTTGATCCGGCTGTCCGACTCGGCAACCAAGAGCGAGATCTTGCCGCCCAGGGAGTGCCCAACCACACCGATGCGATCTTTGTCGAGCCGACCCGCGAGCCGTTCACCGCCCATGCCCATCGGATTGACGAGCCAGCTGATGAGCGCGATCGAGTCGTCCCGGTAGCGGGCGTGGTCGAACTCATTCGGAGACTTCTGCAAAACAGTCACGATCCCATAGCTGGCGAGTCGATCGCCGTATCCTTGGTACTGCTTGTGGTCCGTCGAAAAGCCAGGAGACAGCAGGACCCAAGGGAACGGGGCGCCCGTCTTGGTGATCTCTTTTCCGTCGGTGCTGGGACCGATCACCGTCAAGTCGATGTTGGCCCGGTTCACATTCACCTTGAGATCGAAGCGAACCGTCGACAGCGGCCCTTTCTTGCTCAGATCGAGACCGGACTCCATCGACATGTCACCTTTGCCGGTCGTCATGTCGGGATTGTCCAGCGGCCCGGAGTCCACGCCTTCCATCGCCAGATCTCGGCGGTTCACATCATCGGGATTGCCGCAGACATCAGGCGAAACGCAGAAGTCCGGGTTGGATGTTACGCAGCCCGAAAGGACGAGCTGGACAGCGACCGAGAGAATGATGCGACGGCGTCTCATGACAAACGACTCCTTGGCGATCGGGAAGAAGCCCCCCAGTAGGCAACCGTAGGCCTATCTAGGAAGATGCAGGCAGGCGGAATAAAAGCGCAGGCGACCTGCTCCCGTCAAGAATCGGGAGTCGGCACCTTGCAATTCCGAGGCAGAGGGAGAACAGGCGGGCTCAGCCGCGATCGGCAGGATTTACGCGAAGCGTCCGACCGTCGAGTTCGGCACCATTCATTTCACGAACCGCAGTAGCGGCATCGATCGGATTCTCAAACGTCACAAAGCCAAAGCCACGCGACCGCCCGCTGTCCCGATCCGTCACGACCGTCGCTTCTTTGAGCGCGCCAAAGCGGCCGAATGCTTCGCGAAGCTGCGCCCCCTCGGTATCCCAGCTCAAACCGCCGACGAACAGCTTGGTCGGCCCATTTGAGCCTTTCGGACCCCGAGGCGCAACACCAGAAACGATGATGTCCTCGAGCTTCACTTCAGGAAGGACCGCTGGCGAGGTGTCAATGTCGAGTTCGAACGAAGAATCTCGACCACTCGCTGCGCGCTCGGCGCGATTGCGACGAAGACGCTCTTCTTTTTCCTTCTTCTTGCGATCGCGATTGGCTTCGCGTGCGCGCTTTCCGCCACCTGCTTGGCTAAAGGTCATCGGCG
>CAYTGC010000570.1:0-3244 GCA_964437195.1 uncultured Myxococcales bacterium
TAGCATTCGCAGATTATGAAGTTTTCCACGTTTGCGCTGTGCTCGCTGCTGCTCCTCGCCGCCTCGGCACATGCTGATATCTCGTCGCCGCAGCCGAAGATCTCGGTGCCAGGCCCCCGCAAGCCAGCGCCCAAAGCTCCGGTCCAGCCACCCGCTCCACCATCGACAAGCGACAGTCCACGTGACCCAGTCAGCGTCGCACGCAAGACACCAGCGGTGGCCGAAAAACTCGCCAAGCTAAAAAGCGCCGGTGCGGGTGTGGCGAATGACCAGGCCGCACAGCTTGACGAAAAAGTGACAGTCGTCGAGCTGGATGGTCAGTGTGGCTTCGCGGGCTGCTCATCGACGAGCTTGGTGGTCTTCACCTACCGGACCCGTGGCGCCAACACCAGCACTTCATCGGTGATGGCGTTGGTGTCGTGCCCGCCGATCATGCGTCAGGGCTGCACTGCCGCCGTGGCCGAGGTGCGTCCACAAGGACAGCTCGAACAGACCCGCTGAGCGAGATGCCCCCATCGCGTACGCAGGTTGTTGCGCCGCTCTCTCCGCTACCTTCTGCTTTCTCGGCTTCGTTGTTTGTCGCCGGTGTGCCTGGACCGTGGACGCAAGCGGTAGTCCGCGCCCTCGAGCAAGCAGGGTGGGACGGTGTGGTCTATTTACCGCCAGAAACTCATCCCCCCGACGGAGACATGGCCCGGCGTAGCGAACTTCTGCGCTGGCGTGAGGATGCACTCAAGCACAGCGACGGTGTACTCATCTGGCTCGGTGACGGTGGCAAGGACGACCCGTGGCTGTATGAGCTGTGGGGAGCCTGGCAGCGCACCTCTCGGGTCGTGCTTGGCGTACCGCGCGAAGTGCCTGCGCCGGAGTCCGCCAGCCGACTGCATGTGCCGATCGCACGGACACTAACCGACGCTGTTGAGCAGGCGCTCCTGATCCTTCGCCCAGGTCAGCTCCGTCGCGGTGGGGAACGCACGGTGCCGCTGCTTCTGTGGCGCAGTCCGGGCTTTGCGGCGTGGTATCAAGCGCTCCGCAAAGCTGGTCATCGTCTCGAGGACGCCCAGCTTGAGTGGTCGTATCGCAGCCGTGCCGCCGGTCGCCCTCCCCTTTTGTGGGCGCTTCGTCCGCGGGTCTTTGTCGTCGGAGAGCGTCGGCACAAAAGCGGCGAGGTCGTGATCGGCCGCACCGACGTAAGCGCAAGCGTACTTTTCTATCCGGCCGCAAATGGCAGCGTGTTCGACGCCAAAGTGATCCTGGTGCGCGAGTACCGCTCGGCAGTGCGCAATCGGCTGGGTTTTGGGCTGATGCTCCCCGGTGGCTCAGCAGCGATGGCCAGCGAGCGGGTGAGCGACCCGCGAGTGACGGCCCAGCGCGAAGTCGCCGAAGAGACGGGGCTTCAGATCGAGCCCGCGCAGTTTCAGCCCGTCGAGGCAGGTGACCGCCAAGTCGCCGCTTCCCTCGCAAGTTATCACTGTCACCTGTTTCGAGTCAGGCTGCGCGAAGATCAGCTTCGGGCGCTCGAAACGATGGCTGCGTCGGGGCAGTCCAACGGTGCAAATGTCGGCGAGCGCTGCTATGTCACCGTCAAGACCGTCCGCGAGCTTTTGGTGTCACCCGACCTCGACTGGAGCCAGCTTGGCATGGTGCTACACGCGCTCGAGATCAAGAATCCGCCAAAGCCCGGCGAAACCTAGTCTCGCCTTTTCGCCCGCAGCCGAGCAGCCGCTGTAACATGCCCTCCATGAGCACGCCCGTTTCGACTCCCACTGTTCAGCTTTCCGACAAAGTCGCCATCGTCACCGGGGCCAGCCGCGGCATCGGTGAAGCGATCGCCAAGTCTTTCGCCAGCCATGGCGCCAAGGTCGTCCTTGCTTCGCGCAAGCTCGACGGGCTACAGCGCGTCGCGGACGAGATCAACAGCCGAGGCGGCAAGGCCGTCGCCATTTCATGTCACACCGGCCAGCCTGAGCAAGTCGACAAGCTGGTTGCTGACACGATCGCGCAGTTTGGCAAGGTCGACATCTTGGTAAACAACGCTGCGACCAATCCCTACTTTGGCCCCATGCTCAGCGTCGAGTGGTCGGCCTGGGAAAAGACCTTTGACGTCAATGTGAAGGGCTACTTTGCGGCGACCCGGGCCGTCGCCAAACACTTGATCGATCGCAATGCGCCGGGCTCGATCGTGAACGTGGCGAGCGTCGTCGGGTTCATTGGCTCCCCGATGCAAGGCGTCTACGCGATGACCAAAGCGGCGGTCATCAGCATGACCAAGACGCTGGCGATGGAGCTTGGCACCGCCGGGATTCGCGTGAACGCAATTGCTCCCGGGCTTATCGACACCAAGTTCGCGTCAGCGCTGACCCAAAACGAAGAAATTCTGAACATGGTTCTTCAGCGAACGGCGCTCAAGCGACTCGGTCAGCCCGACGACATCGCCGGAGCCGCGCTGTATTTGGCCAGCGACGCATCGCAATATCTCACCGGTCACACGATGGTTGTCGACGGTGGATGGACGGTTGCATAGGCCGTAGCAGGCGTTTTTTCGGCAAGTCCACAAGACCACAGCGACGCAGGGCACGACTGCGATAGAATGGTCGTATGCTGCTCGGTCGCTTTGGTTTGCTACAGCTTCTCTGGGCTTCATCGGTCTGCGCAGTCGCGCTCAGCGGTTGTGCGCCCGAAGTTGTAAACCTCAGCAGCGAGTCCGATCCCGCCGGAACCACCTACAGCAGGTCTCTCGATCGCTGGAGCCGTGTCGGACGAATCATCTCAAAGACCGAGTTTGACACCCAGCTCCTCGTCGTCGCGACGCTGCGGTCGAAGGCGTTTCAACGGGCCTACGTCGACAAATATCTCAAGACCTACGGCATCGTCGACCGATGGGAGCGGACTCGCGTCGAAAAAGAACAGGCCGAGCAGACGCAAGGCGGATTGGCGCTGTTCGTCCGATCAACGACGCACAGCTCGAGCTGGAATGATTTGCGCCCGCAGGCCTCAAAGTGGCGGCTCTCTTTGCTCGATGACCAGGGCCGCGAGGTTCAGGCGGACCGGATTGAAGGGCTGACGAACCGCCAAGCCGTCGAACAAACCCTGCTGGCAGATCAAAGCGACCCATTTACCAAGCTGTGGAGCGTCCACTTTCCCGAAAAAGCCAGCGACGGACAGCCGTTTCCTCGTGACGCGACGCATAAGATCAGCTTGCGCGTCGCCGGTCCGCTGGGGCAAACCGAATTGCCATGGCTTC
>CAYTGC010000571.1:0-3244 GCA_964437195.1 uncultured Myxococcales bacterium
ACGGCCCCCACTGCAGGCCGAAGCTCGTCTGGCTCGGATCGCTCGGCGTTCCTTCGTTGCGTACAAGCCCGAGTCGCAGACCGCCGCCGCCGCGAATATAAATTCGTGGCACCCGCACCTGACCATGGATCGCCAGCCGGGCTCCAACCAGATCGCTGCGGACTTGCCCGAGCGGATGATCAGTGGCCGTTCCCAAGTACTGTACGTCCACGTCCCACCCCAAGTGGTAGCTTACGTCGCCAAGAAGGCGTAGCCCGCCGCCGGCCAATAGCGACGGAGCACCTCGCTGCACGAGGATGCTGGCGACGGCCCCAAGCTCCACGCCGAGCGGTGGGAGTGGCTGTTTGAGCTTGTCCTCGACATGTCCACTCCAGGTCTGAACCACTGTGACTGGCAGGCCCGGCTGCGGCGGCTTCGGTTTGTCTGGTTCGACGCGTTTTTCGAGCAGAAGCTCAGCGAAACTGGCGTAGAGCAGCTCGGCGATCGCCACGGCCAAAAGCCGAGCACGCACCGATGGATCCTGCCCCAGTTGATCGATGCTTCGCCAGATTGACTTCCCCGTCACAGGGTCGTCGATGCGGAGTGTGATCCGGCCGCCATCGTCACAGGTGACGCTGGCCTGACTACTCGTCGCAGAGGCTTCTCCCTGGCTGAGCACGCGCTCGCCCAGCTCCAGCGCCAATCGCCGCTGCACTTCGGCGTGCGACACCGCGACGCAGGGATCGATGTCGAGAGCGACCTGTGGGGCCTCGCTCGCCGGAGAATCTGCGTGGACAGGACTCGCGGCGAGAGAAAAAAGCAGAAACAGCGGGGCCCACCGCCCGAAACTCAATCGAGGTCTCCGTACCGACGGACTGAACGGAGACGACGGCCCGTCGGATAGCGCCGCACATATTCCGCTGCACGGCTGTGTGCTGTGCTCTGTTCTCCGGCCCTCGACCAGGCTTCGACTTCACGGGCCAGTGCATCTTGGCTTAGTGGTCCCTCGGGTTCCAAATCCGCCACCTGCCGGAAGGTCTGTGCCGCCTCGCGAGGCTGTCCCAGGTCATCGAGCAGAATGCGTCCCAGAGTGAAGGTCGCCAAAGGCGTTCGCGGATCACTCGGTGAGTCGTGAAGTAGCTGTCGCAGCGGCGGTACCGCGTCCTTGGGATGACCAGAAAATCGGGCGACATCAGCGACGAGAAGCAGCTCCGAAGGTTCCAGCGAACCACTGCGCAGAAAGTCTGCCATCTCACCGGTTGAGAGGATCTGCTGATAGGCCAGCTCGAACTTGCCTTGTTCAGCCATCGATTGCCAGGTCTCGACCGCAGGGCCAGCCTGGGGCGGATTGACTTTGGCGACGGACAGGCTTCGTACCGAGCGTAGCGGCAGGATCGGTGCTTGACGAGGGCTCGACGGCGCTTCCTCGTCCATTGCGACGGGCGGGTTCTGGGGCGGACTCGATGACGTAGAGACTTCTGGCAGTCTTGTCGGACGCGGAAAGTCACCGCTGTGGCCAGCCGCCAGCTCGGCTTGATCCGTTCCCCACAGAACGCGAACGCGACCCTCGCTGACGGCGACGTGAACGCGGTGATCGGGCTGCTCTTTGACAATGAAGCGGGTTCCCAACACCTCGACGGCGACTCGCTCGGTTTCGACCCGATAGAGTCGGCCCGGATTCTTCGCCACTTGGAACGATGCTGCGCCGCGTAGCCTGATGAGGACTTTGTCTGGCTGCGTCGACAAAAGGTCGAGTCGGCTCTGCGTATCGAGCACGCTGGCCACAGAACCATCAGCCAAGCGAACTTCGGGGCCGCTGCTGACGGTATTTGTTAGGGGGGCAAGCGTCGGCGGCGTACCACGCGGCATTCGGAACCCGACAAGCGACCCTCCGACGAGGAGCACGAGCAAAAGGGCTGAGCCGATGACTCTGTTTCGCTTGCGCCGCTTGGTGATCCGATGGATCTGTCCCAAAACTTCGCTCGCGCGTGTCGGCGTCCACTCGGCGGCGATGTGGCTGGCCGCGGCCCGTACCTGCGTGGGCAGATCAGCCATGACGTAGCCTCCTTTCAAGAACCGCTTGAGCGGCCGAGATTCGCCGCTTCACAGTTGCCAACGAACAACCACACAGCGCTGCGACGGACTCGAGAGCTTCCCCATCGACATAGCGCAGGGTCCAAGCAACGCGATCTCCGACGGGCAGCGAGTCGAGTTGGCGATAGACTCGACCAAGCAGCGCCCTCTCTTCTGGACCACAACTGGCATCGGCAATGTGCTCGTAACAGCAGTCGCGCTCGAGACCAAGGAACGCCCGCAGTCGCCGCTTGCGCAGATGCCGACTTGCCTTGCGAACCGCGATCGTCTTGAGCCAGCCACGCACTGCCGCAGGATTTTGAATCGAGCGCAGACCACTCATGGCATCGATGAAAACCTCTTGAACCACGTCATCTACCTCGTGATCGCGTCCGAGCACCCGCAAGACGACGTTCGCAACAAAGGCGGCGTGTTCGACGAACAGGCGCTCAATCGTCAGCGGAGCGAGGTCGTACGGCGGTGCATGCGACGCGATCTCTTTCGCAGCGGACGGGGGCGGACAGATCCGAAGGTGTGGGGTGCCGGAAGACATCTCTACCGACATAGTGGTCAGCGGGGCGGGTTTCGGCTCAGCAAGAGGCGGCGCAGCGCAGAAGATTGGGTTCCTCTGCGCTGCGGCCATGGGCGGTTTACCGGCAGATGCCAGGGCCAGTGGCCGCAGTGCCAAAGGCGTCGGCGCACATGCCCATCGTGCAAGCTGGGGTGCCACCCTTGACGCAAATCTGGCGGCAAGTGCTGCTCGCGCCGTCGCACTGATAGCCATCGGTGCAGTCGTTCACGTAGGTGCAGGCTGCTCCTGGCATCACAGCCGTTGCCGGGCTCTCAAGGCAAATCAAGCCCTTCCAAGCGTCATTCGGCGGCGACTTGGTCGTATCGAGGTAGACGCACTGGCGCTTGGTGCTACCGACCGAGGCGCAGGTTCCGGTGCCAGCCGTGCAGCTTGCCGCGCAGGTACCCTTGTCTTCGTACGCCTGACGGATGCAGCCACCCATCTTGCCGGTGCCAGCTTCGGTGCAGGACGCGGTCTTCGGGCTGCAGTTGTAGATCGTGTCGGGGAAGCACACGCCCGCGGTGTCGTAGTACGAGCACGCGTAGCCCGGATGACGGCAAGTCGTCGCGTTGTTGCAGCCCGCGAGGCAATAGCTCTTCATGCCAAGGCTGACGCAGCGAG
>CAYTGC010000572.1:0-3241 GCA_964437195.1 uncultured Myxococcales bacterium
CGCAGCACCGAGCGCTTGTCTTTGTCCGAGTGGCAGTCTTCCAGCTGCAGGGTGATGCGACAGACACCAACGATCATGGTTTCTTGCCTGGACAGGATCTTACAGCGAACTGGCGAGCGCTGGCACTCGCCCGTCGGGAGGAACGAAACCTAAGGCTAGGCCAGCGTCGGCGCGATTTCTTCGACTTCGTACGACTCGATCACGTCGCCGACCTTGATGTCGAGGTAACCGTCGATGGACATACCACACTCGTAACCCTGCTGGACTTCGCGGACATCGTCTTTGAAGCGGCGCAGCGAACCGAGCTTGCCGGTGTAGATCAGCACCGAGTCGCGAATCAGTCGAGCCATCGCCGAGCGCTTGATCGTGCCTTCGAGCACTGCGCAACCAGCGACGATGCCAACCTTCGGGATGTTGAAGATCTCGCGGACTTCGGCCTTGCCGAGGAACTTGTCGCGCTTGACCGGCGCGAGTAGACCAGCCATCGCGAGCTTCACGTCGTCGAGCGCGTCGTAGATGATGTCGTACAGCTTGATGTCGACACCCTCTTGCTCGGCGAGCGCCGCGGCCTTGCCCGCCGGACGGACGTGGAAGCCGATGATGATGGCGTTGCCGGCCTTCGCCAGGTTGACGTCGCTCTCGGTGATACCACCGACGCCGGACTGAATGATCGAGACCTTGACCTCTTTGGTGGTCAGCTTGGTGAGCGCACTGCCCAACGCTTCCGTCGAGCCCTGCACGTCGGCCTTGAGGATGATCTTCAGTTCCTTGAGGCCCGCCTTCATCGCGTCCATCAGCTTGTCGAGCGACACCGGACCGGCCTTGGCCCGATCGCGCTCGATGCGGCGGATACGACGGTGTTCGACGAGCTCCTTGGAAGCGCGCTCATCGGCAACTGCGTTGAGAACCTCGCCAGCGCGCGGAACGCCTGACAGACCGAGCAGTTCCACCGGCGTCGATGGACCAGCCTGCGCGAGCGTCCGACCTTTGTCGTCGCTCATCGCCCTGACCTTGCCCATTTCCTCGCCGACAACCACGATATCGCCGACGCGCAGCGTACCTTCCTGGACCAGCACCGTCGCCACCGGACCGCGCTTGGCGTCCATGCGCGCTTCGATGACCGCGCCTTTGGCTGCTTTGTTCGGATTGGCCTGCAGCTCAAGCACTTCCGACTGAAGCGCGAGCATTTCGAGCAGCTTGTCCACACCGATTTTGGTTCGCGCGGACACGTCACAGAAGATCGTCTCGCCGCCCCACTCTTCCGAGGTCAGGCCATGCGCCGCAAGCTGCTGCCGAATCCGATCCGGCTGCGCGCCTTGCTTGTCGATCTTGTTGACCGCGACGATGACCGGCACCTTCGCGTCCTTGGCGTGGTTCAGCGCTTCCACCGTCTGTGGCATGATGCCATCGTCAGCGGCCACGACCAGTACGACAATGTCGGTAACCTGCGCACCGCGAGCACGCATCTCAGTAAAGGCTTCGTGACCCGGCGTATCGAGGAACACGACATCACCGGCCTGCGACGTGACTTTGTACGCGCCGATGTGCTGCGTGATGCCGCCCGCCTCACCCGCCGCAACGTTCGCATTGCGAATCGCATCAAGCAGCGAGGTCTTGCCGTGGTCGACGTGACCCATGATCGTAATGACCGGTGCCCGCGGCTTGAGATCCTCGGGCTTGTCGGTAGTCTCGGCGACGACGCTCTGCTCTTGGAAGGCCGTCGATTCAACACGCCACTCGAACTCACTCGCGACGAGCTGCGCCGTATCAAAGTCGATCGAGGAGTTGATCATGACTTGGCGCATGCCAAGCTCCCAGATCTTCTTAAGCACGTCGGTGGCCTTCTGGGCCATCTGTCGCGCCAGCTCGGCGATGACGATCGTCTCGCCCATCTTGACGACGCGCTTGTGCTCGGCGGCAGTGGTGATTTGGGTCTTGCCCGGCTTTCGTCCCGGCGGCAGCTTGCCACGAGCGGGCTGGAGCGGACCGACCGGCGCACGACGCGACTCCTGACCACCCCGCAGGCGCTCGCCAGACACTTCCTGACGAGGACCACGTCCGCTGCCCGCCTCTGGGGCATCCGTACGCTCTGGACGGAAGCTGCGCGGACTCTCGCTGCTCGGAGCCGCAGGCTTGGCCGCCGGAGCACTCTTAAACGCCGACAGATCGATCACGCGACCCGTGGGCCCGAGGCCCTCATGCGAGCGACGCGTCTGGGCGGTCACAAAGACCTTGGCCTGTGATGCTGCTGACGGCGAAACAGCCGATGGAGCCGCGACCGGTGCCGGGCGTCCCCCATCCTTCGGAGGAGCAGCAACGCGCTCGACCACTTTGTCCGTCGCTGGCTTCGCCGCCGCCTCGACCACATGGGCAATCGGCGCTGGTTTGCTGACCACAGCCGGAGCCTTGGCGGGCGCCGACGGTGTTTCCACAGGCTTGCTTGCTTCCACCGGAGCCGATTTCTGAGCCGCAGGCTCAGGCGACTTGGCGGGGGCGGGCTTGCTCTCGGGGTGGACCGGCTTTGCGACCTCCACCGTCGGCTTCAGCGCCTCCGGCTTTGCAACCACGGGCGCATCAGCGGGCTTAGCCACTGGGGCTTTGGCTTCCGCAACCGGCTTCGACTCGACAACCGCGGGCTTCGGCGGCGCAGCAACAGGAGCTGCTGCTGCTGGTTCCGCCTTGGAAGGCGCAGGAGCAACCGCAGGCTTCTCAGCAGCCATTTCCGTCTTCGGCGGCGCAGTGGGCTCCACCGAGACCTTGGGACGAACGACCTTCTTGGCAGGCTCGGCCCCACCCGCCGTCGGTTCTGCCGGGCTTGCCGAAGCAGGAGCTTGTGGCACAGCGGCAGGACCGACCGGTGCGGGAACGGCCTCAACCGGCTTCGACTTGACCGCAGCCACGGGCTCGACCTTGGCCGGAGCGGGTTTTTCGCTGGCGACGGAAATGGCAGGCTTCACAGTCACAACTTGAGCCGCTGGCTTGCTTTCCGCCGCAGGGCGGGCAGGCGGCTCAACCGCGGGGCTAATGACGCGAACCACCCGACGAGGCGGTTCGCTGGTCACCGGGACAGCCACCGGACGAACTTCCACAACCGGCGGCGCTGGCGGTGTTGCCATCGCGTGCTGGGCTTCTGGATGCAAGCGGCTGCCGTCTTTGGCCCGACGACGAATCACCGTTTCCGAGAGTCGCTCTTGCACGGTGTTGTCGTGACGCTCTTTGTCGAACGCGCGCCGGATGCGGT
>CAYTGC010000573.1:0-3239 GCA_964437195.1 uncultured Myxococcales bacterium
TTTTGGCAGCTAGCTCGACGCGAAAGCTCATCTTGGCCGAAAAGCCGCAGGTCGCTCGCGATCTCGCCAAAGTACTCCGCGTGAGTGGGCGCAGTGACGGCGCGCTGGTCGGTGAACACTACGTGATCACTTGGTGCATCGGCCACTTGGTCGAGCTGTGTGAACCGCACGAGTACGATGCAGCGTGGAAGCCGTGGCGGATCGACCGACTGCCGATGCTGCCAAGTCCGTTCAAGCTGCGCCCGATAAGTGGCTCGTTTAAGCAGTGGCGAGCTGTGAAGAAGCTGCTGCAGGATCGCACTTTTTCGTCGGTGATAAACGCTTGTGATGCAGGCCGCGAAGGCGAGCTGATCTTCCGCTTGTGCTACGAGCTTGCGGGCTGTCGGTTGCCGATCGAGCGATTGTGGATCTCGTCGCTGACCGAGCAAGCGATTGAGAAAGGGATTGCGCAGCTACGGCCCGGACGTGATTTCGATGATCTGGCGCGTGCGGCACGCTGTCGTTCCGAGGCGGACTGGCTGGTTGGAATGAATGCAACGAGAGCTGTGACGGTGTGGCGACGCGGCGGACAGCAGGTCTTGTGCTCGCTCGGTCGCGTTCAGACACCGACGCTGGGGCTGTTGGTGTCGCGAGAGCAGCAGATTCGCCAGTTCGTGCCCGCGGACTATTTCGAGGTGCATGTTCAGCTTCATCGGGAAAAGGAGCCGGGTCAGTTTGTCGCGCAGTGGCACTTTGGCAAGGTCCGACGGCTTCGCGACTTGGCGCTTGCAGCGCAGCTCGTCACGAGGGATCAATCTGCACCGATTGTCGTCGAGCAAGTTGAAGAAAAACGGCTTCGTGAGCCACCGCCGCTCCTCTTTGACCTGACGTCGCTGCAGCGCACCTGCAACCGCCGCTTTGGTTTTTCTGCCCAGCACACACTGGCGTTGGCGCAAAAGCTCTATGAACAGCACAAACTGCTTAGCTATCCGCGTACCGACTCGCGGCATCTTGGACGCGATCTGATCGGCCAGCTTTCTCGGTTGTTTTCCGCTGTTGGGGAGTCGCCAACGTATGCAGGTTTTGCGACCCAAGCCGCCGAGCGGTCACCACCGTCACGGGTATTCCAAGACCACAAGGTCACCGATCACCACGCGATCATTCCAACGACGACCAGCCTGTCGGCTCAGCGACTTTCGGCGCTTTCGGTGGACGAGCGCAAACTGCACGATTTGGTGGTTCGACGCTTTCTTGGGGCTTTTTTCCCCGATGCGGAGTTTGCACAGACGACCGTGACGGTGCGCGTCGATGCAAACGGGGTCGCGCCGAACGGCACTCCCGAGCCGGATGAACAGGGTCGGCTGACCACCTTGCCGGGGCCGCCCGATCGCTATGTCGCTCAAGGGAAACAACGCTTGGTTGCGGGCTGGCAGCAGGTTGCGGGACTAGACGGCGAGGGTCCGACGCGGCGCAAGCCGTCCGCAGAAGATGCCGATGGCGATGAAGAAACAGACGACGGGCTTGCCAATCAGGCACTGCCACGGCTGCACAAAGGCGATTTGTTGGTGGGCACGTTTGCGGTGCAGACGAAACAGACCAAGCCTCCACCGCGCTACTCGGACGCCTCGCTGCTTGCAGCCATGGAGAGCGCCGGTAAGCAGCTATCCGATGAGGAACTGCGACGGGCGATGCGAGATGCAGGTCTGGGGACGCCGGCCACTCGCGCGTCGGTGATTGAGACCCTGATTTCCCGTCGGTACATCGATCGGCGGGGCAAGCAGCTTTGGCCGACAGCGCTGGGGATCGATTTGATCGAGAAACTCCCGGATCCAAGCCTTGCGTCGGCGGAGCTAACGGGCCAGTGGGAAGCACGGCTCAACCGGATGGCGCGCGGTGAGGAGTCGCCGTCGGACTTCATGCGCGGGATTGTTGAGTACGTGCAGCAGTTCATCGGCAAGGTGCGCACGCTGCCTGCTCCGATGGCGATCGCCGTGGAGTCCGAGTCGGCAACCCGCGCCGGTGGAAGACCAGTGCGTGCGGAGGCTTTGGCGAAAGTTGGGCGGAAGCCGAGGCGGGAACCGAGCGCGCCGGGCCCCCGAACCTGGAGAGAGGCAACGGGCTCTGCCGTGGCGGAAAAGCCGTTACGAAAACAACCGACCGCGCGGGCTCAGCAAGATCGGCCCCGTCCCGGGACAAAGGTTCTGCCGACCTTGCGCTGTCCGCGTTGCGGGGCTGCCTCGCTCATTTGGGGGAAACAGGCGTGGGGCTGCGGAGACTATCGAACTTGCCGACTGGTGATTCCGTTTGTCGTGGCTGACGCTTCGCTTTCGCTGCGCAACCTGGCAACGCTGGTCACAACGGGAAAGGTCCAGCTTTCGCGGCACGGGAAGCGACAGCAGCTGCGTCTTGCGGTTGACGGGGAGCCTTCGGTTCAAAGCGAAGCAAAGGCGGAGAAGTCGCCATCTCAGGTGAGGAAACCGCGCGGGCCGGTGAAGTCGGGGGCTGATTTGGCCCCCTGAGGAATCGGACGATTTTTTAGAGGGCGTCTCGAAGGAACGGGAACAGTCCAGTCGGATTCCCATCCGCATCCGCGGGGACGCCGTCCGTAACGGTTGAGCCCTTGCCGATGAGGATGTTGTACGTCTGATCGATCGCATCGAACGGCTTGACGGGGCTGCCGGCTGGAACCTCAAGAAGTGGCCGTCCACCGCAGTCGTCCGGTGTCGTCGGGTCGAGGAACTTCTGCTCGACTGCCATGAACGTCTTGCACGAGGTCTTGGTGGTGTCGACCCACAGGCGATCGTCTGCGAACTGGTCGCCCAGCTTCTGATAGCGCGTCTGGGTCACTTGCGTATCGGCGCCGACCTGATTGCCGCAGGTCACGTCGAGGCTGTCCCAGATTCCGAGACTGCTCTGAATGTATGGCTGATTCGAGTACGGCGTCCAGCCGCGCATCGGGACGGCGGAGTTGTAGATGTCCTTGTACTCGTCGGCGTAGTTCTTGTCTTTGGCAAGCCCGAATGGATTTACCAGCATCAGCGTGACGAGCGGGCGGCCCACTCTGTCGTACTGAACTGCATCGGCGAGCGGCTTGCCCGGGATGAAGCTTGGGCTGCTATCGATTCCACCGAGGTCGAAGTACTCGTAGACGACGTTTTCGAACGAGGTGGTTTTGTCACAGCCCACACTGGTCAAACCAGCGACTAGAAGCAAAGATGCAAAGATGTTCTTTGTCATGGCTGACCTCACTACCTGGGGAT
>CAYTGC010000574.1:0-3237 GCA_964437195.1 uncultured Myxococcales bacterium
GAAAAACCCGACGTGAAGACCGAAAAGCACATCGAATAGAACAAAAACTGCACCAGCATCGCGGCGAGCACTGGGCGATCGAAGTAGGCCAGATACGCGCGCCACTCGAGGATGGACAGGCGCTTGCCGCCCGGAAGCTCCGCTGTGCTGGGCTGGGCTCGCATGTTCACGCCGCCGGGCAGCAGCAGCAGGGTGCAGACAATCGACAGAAGGGACATCCCTGCGGCCAGGAAGATCGGGGCCGCGAGTCCATGCTTGACCAGAACTCCCGTCACACCGGGACCGATAAAGAAGCCCAGGCCGAAAGCCACGCCAATGACCGCGAACGACTTGGCCCTGTCCTTGGCTTCCGAGTGATCCGCGATGTAGGCCTGCGCGATCGAGAGATTTCCCGCCGTCGTACCCTGAATCACCCGCGCCAAATAGACCATCCACAGCGACGTCGCCGACGCCATCGCCAAGTAACCGAACAGCGCGCCAACCTGGCTGAACAAGAGCACCGACTTGCGGCCAATCCGATCGGACCAGCTCCCAAGCAGCGGACTGGCGACGAGCTGACAGACGGCAAACACCGACACGAGCAGTGTGGCTTGCAACGGCGACGCGCCGAGGTGCTCGGCATAGATCGCTTGCAGCGGCAGCACCAGCGTCAGCCCAAAAACGTCGACGAGGACGATGAGAAAAATCGGAATCAGTGCGCGATTCAAAGGAACTCCGCAGCCCTTGCGACAAAAGGACTGTGCGTAAGACTAGAGGATTTGCGGCTTAGGCGTTGGGTTGGGTCGACTGGAGATCGCTTGCGCGTCGGGAACAGCGGGCGGCTTTGCGCTGTTGGGCGAGCGCCTCCATGGCGGGCTGAAGGTCGATGAGCTGAATCCGCCTCTGCGGCTGTTTGACCTGAGCAACCCGACGATGAACCGGCAGCGCATCGATCAGGCTGCGAGAAGAAGAGAATCGAAGCGCCCGTGGCTTGTGATTGCGGGACGTCGGGCGAGGCTGCGGCAGAAACGGGTCGCTTGCAGCCTGCCCCAAAAGAGAGCCAGCGCGGGTGGGTCGAGACAGCGGGACAAGCTCAACTGCAACCTCGTGCGGAGTCCTCGGGTCCACCATCACGACCTCGAGCAGCGCCGCTCCTTGTTCGCCACCGTGCCGGACCACTTCACGCATCACCGACAACAGCTCCTCGCCGGGTACCGACGACAACAGGTCGTCAGCGGTGCGGCGGAGATCGTCCGCGGATTCAATCGTCGATAGAAGCTGCGACACCGAGCGCTGGATGAACCCGTCCGGATCTTGGATTGCAACTGCCGTCGGAGGAGACACTCCCAGGTCGGCCAGCACCGAGAGTGCGCGCGCTTTGACTTCGTCAGATGGACCAGACGCTGCGAGCAGCTTGCCGAGCCTCGTCGTCACTTGCGTCAGATCCGCTCGGCGAAGAAGCTGCATCGACCACTGGGCTTCCGTCTCGCTCTCTGAAGCCAGCGAGCGCAGGAGCTGCGGCAAAAGCGCACATCCAAGGCCAGGCACCAGGTGGAGAAGCTGCATGCGCAGCGCGCCAGTCGGTAGCTGCCCCTCGCGGGCCCGTCGTAGCGAATCAGCCACCTGCTGCAGGGGCCCAAGCGCCACCGCTTGGTTGTTTCGTTCTGTCACGGACTGGGCCACACCGGCAATCGTCATGCTGGCTCCTAACGTGAAGCGACCGACTTGCACCAAGGTACATGACATATATGGTCATTTTTCGTCAACGATTCCCTGTGCTTAACCACACAGTCGGCTTGCGTTGTCGTCTGGAGCGCAATTTTCCGTTTCACAGGTGGGCGCCTGTGCTAGTTTCCCCGACATGATGGCCGAGAGTTTCCACAAAAAGGCGCTTGCTCGCGAGCTTCGCCCGGCGCTGTCGAAGGACGAAGCGCTTGCCGAGGCCAACCGCTGTCTGTTTTGCCATGACGCGCCGTGTATGCGCGCTTGCCCGACCCACATCGACGTGCCGCTGTTCATCCGTCAGATTGCGACGGCAAATCCCGAGGGCGCAGCGCGGACGATCTTGGCGGCGAACATCTTGGGTGCCAGTTGTGCACGCGTCTGTCCGACGGAAGTCCTCTGTGAAGGCGCGTGCGTTCTGTCGGACCAGCACAAACCGATTCAGATCGGGCCGCTGCAGCGTCATGCCACCGACCACGCGATGAGTGCTGGGATGCCCATCTTGAAGCGAGGCGAACCGAAGCCGGGATCGGTGGGCATTATCGGTGCCGGACCCGCGGGTTTGGCTTGTGCAGCGGAGCTCTTGCGGCTCGGCTACCAGTCGGTTGTTTACGAAGCCGCGGCGCAGCCGGGTGGGCTGAACACCATCGGTGTTGCCCAATACAAAATGACACCTGAAGTTGCGCTGGCCGAGATCGACTGGCTGACGAAGGCAGGCGTGCAGATTCGCTGCGGCGTCACCGTTGGCAAGGACATCAGCTTTGCCGAGCTGGAGAGTCGCCACGATGCGGTGTTTATTGGCGTCGGAATGGGGTTGATTCCTGGCATCTCCATCGGCGGGGAAGACCTTGCCGGTGTGTGGGATGGCCTCGATTTTATCGCCGCGCTCAAGCAGGGCGACAGCGAGGTCTTCGAGGCTGTTCGTGGCGCTCGGGTGGCAGTGCTCGGTGGTGGTAATACAGCCATAGACGTCGTGACCCAGGCGATCCGAGCCGGCGCGTCCAAGGTCTGGCTGCTCTACCGTCGGGGACGCGAGCAGATGTCGGCCTATGCACACGAGCAGGAACTGGCCAAGCAGCATGGTGTGGAATTTTTGCTGCACGCCGTTCCGCATCGTGTCGTGGGTCCGTCGCGAGGGCTCTCGCCGCGCACGAGTCGTGTGGCGGGTCTGGAGTTTGGCCGCAAGCTGCCCGATGGTGGCGAGAAGCTAGAGACGCTGCCCGCCGATCTGGTGATCCGGGCGACCGGTCAAAAAGGGGCCAAGGTGACCTTCGAACTGCCGGTTCGTACCGAGGCTGGCAAAGTGGTGGCCGATGCGCTGGGCCGGACGTCCGACCCGCGCTACTTCGCAGGCGGTGACTGCGTATCGGGGGGGCAAGAAGTGGTCAATGCCGTGGCCGAAGGCCAGCGTGCGGCACGTACGATTGCCGCCGAAGTCCTGTCGAAGCGAGGAGGGGCGCGCTAGCGCCGGAGGAGTTCGCGATGGCCGATCTTTCCGTCGATTTTTGTGGAATCAAGTCGCCCAATCCGTTCTGG
>CAYTGC010000575.1:0-3237 GCA_964437195.1 uncultured Myxococcales bacterium
ATGTCAAACGGAAGCGGACTTTTGCCAAGACTGGCGAGGAGCATCGCGGACCTCCATATGTGAGGGACGTTACGGGTTGGACGCAGGTGGCAGGCGCAGAGCGACTGTCGCTACGTGACGGGTACTATTTCGATTCGCGCAGTGCCGCCAGGATTGCGTCGACCTGCTTTTTGGCATCGCCGAAGAGCATGCGTGTGTTGTCGCGGAAGAACAGCGGGTTTTCGATGCCGGCATAACCCGACGCCATGCTGCGCTTCATCACCACGCTGGTCTTCGACTTCCAGACCTCAAGGACCGGCATGCCGTAAATCGGGCTCTGCGGATCGTCCAAGGCAGACGGGTTCACGATGTCGTTTGCGCCAATCACCAGCGCCAGATCCGTCTCGGGGAAGTCGTGGTTTATCTCGTCCATTTCCAGAACGATGTCGTACGGCACTTTCGCTTCCGCCAGCAGGACGTTCATGTGACCCGGCAGTCGTCCGGCCACGGGATGAATCGCGAAGCGAACATTCGCACCGCGCTCGCGCAGCAGCTTGGCAATTTCGTAGAGCGGATACTGGGCTTGTGCGACCGCCATGCCGTAACCCGGGATGATGATCACGCTCTTGGCTTCTCGCATAAGTTCGGCGGTCGCTTCTGCATTCACGGACTGGACTTCGCGCTGCTCGGTCACGCCTTCCTTGGGCTTGGCCGGGGCTGCCCCTTCATCGGCACCAAAGCCACCAAAGATCACGTTCCAGATCGATCGGTTCATTGCCCGGCACATGATGTAGCTCAGGATTGCGCCCGAAGACCCGACGAGCGCGCCGGTGATGATGAGCAGGTCGTTGGACAGCATGAAGCCCGCCGCCGCCGCTGCCCAGCCCGAGTAGCTGTTGAGCATCGACACCACAACCGGCATGTCGGCACCACCAATCGCCATCACCAAGTGAATGCCAAGCACGCAGGCGATGCCGGTCATGACGACCAGCTCCATGGTCGCAGCAGGCGAGGGCGCTTGCAGAAAGCGCCACAGAAGGAAGAACGAACCAGCGAGCAGGCTGAGGTTCAGGATGTGACGACCCGGCAGAAGCAGTGGCTTGCTCCGAATGGTGCCGCGCAGCTTGCCAAAGGCGATGATCGATCCGGTGAAGGTGACTGCACCAATCAGGACGCCGAGAAAGATCTCAATCTCGTGAATGGTGACTTCCACACCAGCAAGCTGCGTGTCGGGGGACAGATAGCTGGCGATGCCCACCAGCACCGCCGCAGCGCCCACGAAGCTGTGAAGGATGGCGACCAGCTCGGGCATGCTCGTCATTGCGACGCGCGCGGCGACGACGGCTCCGATGGTGGCTCCGACCGCCACCGCCCCGGCGAGAACCCCAATGGACTGGATCTGCGCGCCGAACTGGGAAAAGGCGGTCAGCGCGGTGGCAACGATGGCGAGCAGCATGCCGATGATGCCGAACGCATTGCCACGGCGGGCTGACGACTGAGTGGACAGCCCACCCAGACTAAGAATGAACAGAACACCAGCCGCAAGATAGGAAACTGTGACGAGACTCGTCTGCATAGGACACCTACTTGCGGAACATCTTCAGCATGCGCTGGGTGACGAGGAATCCACCCGCGATGTTGATGGTTGAAAGAAGGACCGCTGCGGCGGCCAAGATCGTCGCGGGGGCTTGCACGGGTCCGCCGACCTTGAGCATGCCACCGAGGATGATGATGCCGGAGATTGCGTTGGTCACGCTCATCAGCGGGGTGTGCAGGGCTGGCGTTACGTTCCACACCACCTGCCATCCGACGAAACACGCGAGCACAAACACCGTCAAGTGAGCCAGAAAAGCTGGCGGAGCAAACAGTCCAATCACGAGGAACGCTGCCGCCATGGCGAGCAGTGCCGTGACCTGCGCCTTGGGGCTCACGCTCGCGTCGTCATGCCCGCTCTTTGACTCTTTCGTGACAGCCTTGGTCGGTGCCGCCGCGGGCTTTTTCTGCTGATCGGGTGGGGGCGCTTTCGGCTTGGGTGGCGGGCCCAAGATCTCGCCTTCACAGACGACCAGTGCGCCGCGCACCACTTCATCTTGCTGATTGACCTGCCACTTGGCTGCGCCGCCCATGTCACTGAGCAGGTGGACGAGGTTGTTGCCGTAAAGACCACTGGCTGTTGGTGCCAAGCGGCTTGGTAGGTCCATGTAACCAATCACGGTGACGCCGCGGTGGTTGATGACCTCGCCGGGACGGGTTACCTCGCAGTTGCCGCCAGCTTCCGCCGCCAAGTCGACGACGACGCTGCCTGGCCGCATCTGTTCGACGTGGCTGCGCAGGATAAGCTGCGGCGCGGCGCGTCCTGGGATGAGCGCCGTCGTGATAATGATGTCGACTTCGCGTGCCTGCTTTTCAAACAGGGCCATCTCGGCAGCGATAAAGGCCGGGGTCATCTCCTTGGCGTAGCCGCCTTCGCCCGTACCGTCCTCGGTTAGCTCGACCTCGAGGAACTCGGCGCCCATGCTCTGCACTTGCTCGCGTACGACCGGGCGCGTATCAAATGCGCGCACAATCGCTCCCAGGCTGCGCGCCGCTCCGATCGCTGCAAGACCGGCGACGCCGGCACCGATGACCAGCACTTTCGCCGGTGGAACCTTGCCTGCAGCCGTGACCTGGCCGGTGAAGAAGCGACCAAAGAAGCTTGCCGCTTCGATAACCGCACGATATCCGGCGATGTTCGCCATCGAGCTGAGCGCATCCATCTTCTGCGCTCTTGTGATGCGTGGAATCAGATCCATCGCCAGCACGGTTGCTTTGCGCGCCGCCAGCTTTTCGACAAGCTCGCGGTTCTTGGCCGGCCAAAGGAAGCTGACAATCGTCGCCTTTTCCTTTAGTAGCTCGGCTTCGTGCCGACCAAGCTGCGGGTGCATGTCCGGCGGCTGCACCTTGAGCACGATGTCGCTGGTGCTCCACAGCGTCGCGGTGTCCTTTTCGATTTGGGCACCTGACTGCTCATAGTCTTGATCGCGGAACGATGCGCCTTCACCTGCCGCGGACTCGACAACTACGTCAAAGCCCAGCTTCTTCAGCTTGCTGACGGTCTCGGGCGTTGCAGCGACTCGCCGCTCGCCCGGTTTGATCTCTTTGATGATGCCGATTTTCATGTTTTTGGCTGCCGGGGCCAGTCCGCCCCAGATTTGGCAAAGAGAATAGGCCAATCCGTCGGCGAGAAACAAGCGGACAGTGGGCCAATTATTCGACCGG
>CAYTGC010000576.1:0-3232 GCA_964437195.1 uncultured Myxococcales bacterium
GCGCACACCATCATCATTGGTCAGTAGTAGTTTCACGGGCGCGCAAGATACACAACTTCAGGTCCGGCTGCGCACGGAAACAGATCGTTGTCCCGACCGCACGGTGCCTGGCGCTTTCGACAAGGACGAGCCGCGGGAAGTGCCAAATAAGAGACATATAAAATGACTCTTATTTGGGGGTTCTTTATGGGGCAAGCCGTAGCAGATTTGCTAGCTCTTTAAGCCGCCGAGGACTTTTCTCGCTGTGGATGAGCTGAAAGACCGCAAGTACATCCGGCAGTGGCAGGGGCCGGTGCGTGCGCGCCTGGTACTCCAAAAGGAGCTGCGATGTCGCATAGAGATCTGGCACTTCCACACCAGGAGGAAGCGCTTCATAGGCTGCCAGGACGCGCTTGCTCCACACTGCGTTTTCTGGGGCATCCTGCACAATCCGTGCGGCGGCCCAGGCCATCGTTGCACTGAGGAGTTTGCGCGACGGATCGAGATCCTTTTCGAACGCTCGCTTGGCTGGACCAAAGACCTCTGCAAAGCGAGCCGCAGCCAGCAGATACTCTGCCTCATCGACCAAAAGGAGCGGATTGTCGGACTCAATCGCTTTGGCTTCATTGACTGCGGTAAGCGCCAGATCCGGTCGCATTTCCAGCGCCAAGCGGAGTCTTCCCAGCGTGCGCAAAAGCTCCGTTCTCGACGGAGATTGCGAGGTCTTGCTGATCAACCCGAGTATCTGATGGCGGGCCAGCTCGGCTCGCTGACTCGACCGCTGCTGCGAAAAGAACGCCAGGCTCAGGACGACCAAGCCACAGAACATAGAGAAGACGATAAGCCGCTTGATCAGATAGAGCTTCCGCTCTTGGTACAGGCTCTTTTTCACAAGCTCGGTCGTATCCTCTGGGAGCCGCTCTGGATGTTCATGCAGAAGTCGTTCGGCGAAGCGGAGCTGTTCCGACACCAGCAGCGCACCGTGCTCCTTCCATTCCCGAAGCAGTCCTTCCAGCTTGCCAAGCTCGATAAGGAATGTCTGGTCTTCCACAAGCCAACCACTGAGCCGTGGCCAGCTCCTGATCAGCGCTTCGTGCGCAACCTCCACCGTCGAGTTTGGATCCTCTCCTGCAATCGTCAAGAGCCGGGCCTCGGTCATCGCGCGCAGCACCTGATCAAAGCGCGCTTGCGATTCCTTTTTGCGCGGTCTGATCTTGTCCACTGGGACTCGCTGCCGGGTGGCGCGGGTCATTCCGTCTTCTAGGCGCACCAGGCGAACCATGACCTCTTTTGCAGAGAGCTGTTCGTCTTTCCCAAGCTTGCCAAACAGCGACTCTGCATGTTGAGAAAGGGCACCCCCAAGTTGTCCCAAGGCATCATATCCTTTTTGGGTAAGCGTCCTTCCTTCGCGACGAAGCCAGAGCTGATCGAGCGTGTGTTGCAAAAGAGGGAGTGCTCCTGGCTCTCCGGTCACCGCTTCGAGCATCCGATTGGTCAGACCCGCTTCCAGCTTGATTCCTACCCGCTTGGCTGGTCCTTCGATCGTTTCCCGCAGCTCTTCGCTTCCCATCTGGGCGACAAACACGCGATGGGAGTCATCATAGGCCACACGATCGAGCCTTCGCCCACTCTCATCAAGCACAACCTCGCCACACTCACCAATGAAGTCCACTCGCAGTGTCGCAATGATCTGGATGTGTGGTTTTTGGGACAGCTGCCACAGCGCCTGCACAAACTGGGTGCGTACCGTGGTGTCGTGAACGTGCGTAAATAGCTCTTCCAGTTGATCGACCACCACGCAAGTGCGGCTGGCCTTGTCGTCATTCGGAATCTGCTTCAGCGCATCGAGTGGACTCCCTCCTGGCTTGATCGAGACAACCCGGAGACCGTCCTCTGCCGTCGAAATGAGCTTGGGAATGACGCCTGCAAGAACCAGAGAGGACTTGCCACTACCGGAAGCTCCAGCGACGATCAAGAACTTGGGCTTGCCGCTTTTTTGCAGTGCCTCCTGCGCAGACTGGATCTGCATGATCTCGCGCTGCCTTCCGAAAAAAAACGCGCGATGTTCCGGCTGAAACGCGAGCAGACCGCGATAGGGCCGAAAGACCAGAGGTCGCAGATCCTCGTCTGTCCCTGTACGCGCGTAGAGCTGGAGGCTTGCCCAGTCCAATCGGACTGGATCGCGGAGCAGCTGCGTTCGTACGGCAAGGAGCGCTGACTCTACCGATTGGGACTGCGAAATGAGCGAAGCATACAGCGTCTCTGTCAGCAGATTCGATGCCCGGACTGCAAGAGGGAAACGCGAAGCGAGCACCGCTGCAAAGCCAGCCCGGTGGAGTGCCTGAGCGACGCTGCCGAGCTGATTCCCAACTTCTCCAGAGTTGCCAGAATCGCATGCCGACAAAACGATCAATCGGATCATGTCGGCAAACGGCGCGAGAATCTGTCGAAGCGTTCCGGCATCCACGACCTCGGGCTCCGCATCCTCTTCACCGTGCAGCACAAGCCCAAACGTGCTTCCATTTTCACCGCCGTGACAGAGCAAATGCAGCACGGCCACTTCTCGTCCTTTTTGGCGTGCTGCTTCCAGTGCGGTGACAAGCTTTGCGCAGCTAAGGTGGGCTATCACATCCTTTTCTGGATCGAACGGAAGTGACTCTTTTGCACAAGCGGCGGCAATTGCGCCCAGATGGTCCTGGACCGGAACAGAGCCTCCTGCGGCGGACCACGCAAACAGAATGCGTCCACCCTCGCCGCGAGAACATTCAGGAATCGTCTTGGTTTCGGGCCACTCGTAGCGCCACAGAACGCCTGCCAGACTGCCAATCGCCTGGCCAGAGTGCTTGTCGCTGACCAGCTCCCACGGGAGCGCGTAAAGCTCTGCCGCGGCGGATCGGAGCGTAATCATCACTTGCTTGCCTGCGCGGCTTGCTGAAGTGATCTGTTCTGCGTGTTTGTCAAAACCGAGCGGAGACAGGAACTTGCGCAGAAGCTCGCCCACGCGCTGCACAATCACTCGGTCCGGACGAGACGCCCGCAGCGCCGCAAGATCATCGAGAACCGACTCGCTCCATGGAAACTCTGCGGACTGGAAGCCTCCCCCCAAAGTACGTAGCAGATATTGTTGTGGTTTGAACTGAAAACCAAACGGATCGCCCGCTTGATCGGCGCGAGCAAACTCTAAGACAAACTCCTCCACGTTGTCCCCTTCGGGCTCATCGCAGTCCAAAAAGGCAAAGTCCTATGGTAGGTT
>CAYTGC010000577.1:0-3229 GCA_964437195.1 uncultured Myxococcales bacterium
CCGGTACCCTGCGGGTCGCCGATAAGATGGATTATATTACATTGCGGACCGTCTATATATGGAAAATAACCGATATTTCCATGTTTGGACTGCCGTGGATACACCACGAGCGCTACCCGTTGGTGGGGAGGGTGTTCGGGAGGGCTTTTTCGCGCGGGTTCGGTCGTACCAGTCGCCTGGGACGGGATCGATGCCGTCTTGGGGCCACCAATTCACGCCGTCCGCGGCCCTGGGCGGTGCGCGTGCAGACCACGCGACGGGCGATTGAGTCGGCAGCGCGACGGCTCGGCTTGCCTGTCGGCTCTGGCAACGTGGAAGCCACCTGCAAGAGTCTCTTTGAGGTCCGCCTCAACCGCCCCGGCTGCCGCTGGAAAACGGACTCCGGCGGCCACATCGTCGACCTACGCGCCCTCGCGCTGAGCGACCGCTACCCGCAGGCTCGCGCGCTCTCCCTGTCGCCACTACGCCAGCATGTCTACGTCGCTGCCAATCCTCATACCAAGCTCAGCTGCGCAGGATGAGATCGGCTCGATCCACGTCGGTCCCACCTATCGCAGCCATCTACGATGGTGACCAGCTACACCGCAACACCCCGTCCAAAGACACCAGTTGTGGTCGGACCGGATAGGCAAGCTCTTGCGGCCCAAAACAGCGACAGCGGGCGTTTGGGGCGACACCCTCCTGCGCGGTCAGCCCCCTATCTTCTCTTCGGAGAGACGCTTGGTGCTTTTGCTACAAAGGCTACAGCGCATAACCGAACGTCACCGCCGCGTTGAATGCGGGCGATGGCGCGATGCCTGAAACAAGCGTCGCGCCGAGTCCGAGCGTGCCGCCCACGAAGAAACGTCGCATGCGCACGCTCAGCCATAGCTCCAACAACAGCGGCGCACGAAACAGCGTGCCTTGGGTAAGCCGCAGCGCGGCGGGACAGCTGACATCGAGAGCCAAGCCAAATACCTCTAGCTGATAGCGCATTTGCAACATAAGCGGCACCTCGACCGCCAAGCCCGGCGACAGCGTTGGAACCAGCACCCCGGCACCAGCCAGGCCCCACAGAGACCACCGCGCGGCCTCACTGCCCACGAAAGCATGGCGAAAGGCCACATCGGCAGCAACAGCGGAAAGAGGCAGTCGCACATCGATACCAAGGCCGAGCCAAGGCTTCAGCCAACCGGCGACTGCGAGCGTTGGCCAGCCACCAGTAATGTGGACAGCCCTACCGGGCTGCGGCGCGCGCAAAGCCAGACCTTCGGCACGCGCGCTGCTCGCGCCCAAGAAGACAAGCCCGCACAAGATCACCCCTCTCATGGCCTGACCGATACACCAGGAAAGTTGGCCACTGTGAGCGCCTGCGGCTCGCCTTTCAGCTTGGCATCGAGCCAAGCATCAAGCACACGGAGCGCGTCACGCCTTAGCTCTGGCACAGGGCGGGTATTGACGCCGTCGCTCTTGAGCTCGTTGCTCGAGGCGTCGTCGGTCCATGCGTAGTGATTCATACCCTCGATAAGACCAAACAACCGCGGCTGACCGAACCGCTGAAACCCACTGAACACGTCATCCGGCAGCGCCTTCTGGTCGGTCGACCCCACCAGCGAAACAACCGGCTTGCCCGTGCTCTGTTCGACCGGTTCGTCCTTGGCTGCAAAGGATGCGAGCAGAAACAGCGCCGAGAAGCGGCTGTCGCTGTCCCACTCGTGAGCAGAGACGACGCCGCCGAGCGAGTGACCACCGACAGCAACCGGTGCCTCGCTGCTGAGCGCAGGCTGCAGCCACGGCACATCGAGCGCAAGCGCGTCGTCGAGTGCGATTCGCGCATTGTCGATCTCGAGAAGGGCCAAGTCCAGCAGGTGGTTGGGCGCAATCACGGTATAGCCACGGGTAGCCAAGTGAGTGGCCAGCCACTGATAGCGGGCTACCGAGACCAGACCGCCCTGCACGAGCACCACAATCGGCGGCGGCATCGCCAAGCTCACAGGCAAGGCATCGGCGTTGGCCGGATACGTGATGTTCACGCGCATCGCTTCACTCAAGCGGGCTTGCGCATCGTATGAGGTGAGCGCAGCTCCATGTACGCCATCCCCTCCTGCTTGCGTGCGCGCAGCATCCGGAGGAACCAGCAGCGTACCGATCTTGGGTTTGGCCTGACAAGCACAGAGCAGAACGAGCCCTGCCAGCAGCGATCTCATGGGTTTCCCTTGGCTGTGGCCAGAAAGCAGTCGGCCTGGTGATCGTTCACCAAGCCGCACGCCTGCATGAACGCATAGCAAATGGTCGTACCGACAAACCGAAAGCCCTGCTGCTTGAGCGCCTTGCTCATGGCATCGGACTCGGGCGAGCTGACGATGCGTGTGTGATTCACGCGCGGCGTCTGACCCACGAAGCTCCAAATGAGCTTGTCGAACGAGCCGAACTTCTGTTGGACGGCGAGAAATGCCCTGGCGTTGTCGATGGTGGCAGCCACTTTGAGGCGATTGCGCACGATGCCTTCGTCGGCCATCAGCGCCTCCACCTTCCTGGCGTCATAGCGCGCAACCTTCTCGGCATCGAAGTTGTCGAACGCCCGGCGATAGTTGGCGCGCTTGCGCAAGATGGTGATCCACGACAGTCCTGCCTGCGCGCCCTCGAGGATGAGCATCTCGAATAGCTGCCTGTCGTCATGCACCGGTCGTCCCCATTCCTCGTCGTGATAGGTGATGTAGAGCGGATCGCTTCCAGCCCAATGACAACGCCTCTTCTCCATCTATCATCCCTCAACCGAGACGTAGACCATGCCAACATCCGCGTCATCAAAAAAATACAACCACGCAGCAAACCCCACCGACTCGCTCTGCAGGTAAATGAGGTGAAGCTCCTCTCTTGCGCGACCCAAAGTCGAACGCTTTTGATGAACGTGTCAAATGCCCTCTGTCCGAAGGACCCTCTATCGCGAACAGACACACTCCGTGCGCCAACACCTCACTAAACACATCACATTCTTCCTGACGTACCCAAGCGGACACAACGCCGATGGCCAGGCTTGCGTTTTTCTGGGATCTGACAGCCACAGGACACGATCGTCGACAGTCCGAGCGGATGCGAGGTAGTTGGCCCGCGTCGGCAGTCTGTCTCTCTGGCTGACGGCTTCGATGTTCTCTTCCTGATCACATCCCTGGAACTTGCCGCCGCCCGCGCGGTTGCCTACGCTGCGCGCCGTGCGGTGGCGCTGCGTGTTCCTTTCCATTCTGCTGAG
>CAYTGC010000578.1:0-3225 GCA_964437195.1 uncultured Myxococcales bacterium
GAGACATCAACGGCACGTCAAAGAGTCGTCAACAGGTCATCAACAGACCGTCAACGGAAGAACTTTCTCGTCGAGATCGGAGAGACATTGTTTTTGGCGGCCATAAACGGTTCGTACGGCGTGGTCTGGCGGGCCAGCAAACGGCACGCAGGTACCTCATGGGTGCCGGTCTGTATTGACGGCTCGATGAACAGCGCTGGGGCGGAGTATCGTTCTGCGACGGCTCTTTGGCTGCGGAGTACAAGCGACTCCATGCGAACGCAACGGTGCGATCGGCAGGCAGGTGGGATGCGTTCCCGTTCCATCCGTCCTTCGTTCGGAATCTCAAGTCCGTACGCCAGCACGAACGATGATGGAGATGTCGTACGCAACCACTCCGAGCGGGATCGTTTGCGTTACATTCTACGCACCGCACCGCTCTACCTTTGTTGCGCTCGCAATGCACTCCGAGATACGATGGCAGCGATGAAATGTGTCCACTGCGGTAAAGACCTACCCCAGGGTAGCAGCTCACGTAGACAGTTCTGCGACAGTGTGTGCCGAACAGAAGCCTGGCGGAAACAGGCAGAGCTGAGCGCTCAGAACGAGCCCTCCGTGAAACGGAGCCGAACGCCAAACGGTACGAGCGCTACGCAAGCAAGCGGGCGGACGCGGGACTCGGTCCGTCGTTCAGAGCGCAGGACAGAAAACACTGTTCCGCAACGTCTACCAATGGAAGTACAGCTCGCGCGGCTGGCTCCGGTAGGAGCTGTGGGATACCGACTGGTATTCCCAAGCCGGACTCCAGATGAGGTACCACGTCTATCGCCACAGCTTGATGGGAATGGATATCAGGGCAGCTATTCCCTCCGTCCGTTTCAGGCTCCCACGGACATCCGCCTAAGCGATGGCCAGATCTATCGCGTCATCTGGACTGGCGAGGCGGGTGAGATCATTCTACCCAAGCAAGACGGCACGGTTCCCGGTCTGCGGTTTTTCCTATCCGAAGCAGCGCTGATCCCGGAGCAGGTGACACAATCAGAGACGCCTATGGATGCGCCCATCGTTGCAAGCGGTGAGTGTGATAAGGACGCCACTGCAAGCCCGTCCCACCTGAAAGAACAGACAACTTCCGATCCTGTGGATGATTCGTCGGAGTTCCTAGAGATTCCAAGACTTGCAGATGATCTCCGTGCACTCGTGCTGGAGTTACTCGATTCCTTTCAAGACTATGCTGGTTGGTACAGCCGAAGGCTGGTTGAGCAGCCATCAACGGACATTCCTGAAGTTGATCCAAAGAAGATCGACCAGTATGTCTTGCTAGCGCAGCGCCTATGTCGAACGCTTGTCAACCGTCCGCGCCAAGTGGTGACGATCAACATGTGCGCCAGGGGATGGCTCAAGCCCTGGGTCGCTGCCATCCTCAAGTTCCTCTGTCAAAACCAACGACGAGAGGACGCGCTGGCGCTGTACGAGTTGCTGGGTTCCACGGTAGGAGAGACACAAAGAGAGGCATTCCTTCCTCGCTTGGAAATGCTTCTCTTTGCGGAGCAGTTTGGAAAGGCCAAGGAGCTTGCCATGAGCGCGCTGGACGCTTCCCCAAACGAGCTGAGCGTGCTCGCCCCTGCAACAGAGGCCCTCATGGTGAGCGGTGAGTACGCCATCGTGGAGCCACATCTCAAGCGGTACTATCAGCTCGCCAGAGACTTCTTCCAGAGCGACCACTTCAAGCTGGCCGTCGATCGCCTGGCGCTGCTCTATGAAAGACTCGGTAGGAAGGAGGACTCCGAGCGACTGGATAGAATTTTCGGTGCATACGGCGTGCTTGCACATGCGGAGCGTCTCCTTTTGCAGGATCCCAAGGGTCCGATTCAGCCAGGCGGCATCCCCGCTGTTCCGTCGGCAGATCCGGCTCCCAAGCAAGGTAAAAACCGGCCCTGTCTCTGTGGGAGTGGCAAAAAGTACAAGCTCTGCTGCAAACCCAGGGAAGAACATCAGACGGGCGCAAGACTGTCGAGGGCAACATGAGCCCGCGAAAATCGACTGAAGGAAAAGGAACCAGAAACGGTGCTCGTCAAGAAGCAGGAGTCCCGGTCCAAGGGAATGCGGTCGAGCAGGCGTTGGGCGTGCCAGCAGAGCGTGTGGCAGCCGCACTGATCGCGCGGTTTGGTAGACAGATCTGTGAGAAAGCTGTCTGTCTTCGCACCGCTGTTCCCAAGCGAATCGCGCTGATGGAGGTCGGTCTGCCCGTGGTAGTCCGTCGGTTCATAGAGCGATTCGATCCAGCTGCCGCACAGCTGGGCTTGTACGAGCATCAGGCAGAGGTCTTGCGCCCGCTCAGCACGGGAGAGATGCACGATACTCTGCTGACCTCCGCTACGGGCTCTGGCAAGAGTCTGGCGCTGTGGGGATTCTTGGTGCAGGCCATCACTGCGCGAAGCGATTCCACGGCACTGGCGTGCTTTCCTACCCAGGCGCTGCTGTGGGGACAGGTTGAGCGGCTCCGGCGGGCTTCAGAACCAGACTCATTGGTGGAGCATCAGGGGCAGTGCTACGCGGGAACGGTTCGGTTAGGTCGGGATACGCTTTCGTGGACGGCTTGGCATGGTGTCAGCGACTCCGTCATCATGGCTCGCCATGAAAAGAGTGACTCCTTCCGGCAGGCTCGGATTCGGCTCACCACCGTGGACAAAGTCCACTGGAGCCTGATGAAGGAAGAGCACGCCTACTTCCTATCCAGACTGACGGCGCTGGCGCTGGACGAGGCCCATGTCTGGCATGGCGCGGTGGGGGCCAACGTTCGTGCCATGCTGAACCGTCTTCATGCTTCGCTGGAGTTACATAGGAAGGGGCGGCCTGGCTTGTTCCTGGCCTCGGCGACGCTTCCGGACGCTACCGCCTTCGCTGGCCAGCTTGTCGGGCGGAGTCCAAGAGACTTTCATCACGTCGACGATGGCGGAGCAACCGAAGCGTCCGAAGTACCAGCCATCGAAGTTCCCAACCTGATTCGGAATGCCATGAAGGAGGACTCCCTTCAGCGCTTCGTTCTCTTTGTGAATCCATTTCCGAGCAGAGTCTCCGCACAGACTCTGCTTGAAGATTTGGAGCTGATGAGTGGCCCAGCGAGTGCGCTGTGCTTTGTTCAGAATAAGTTTGCGGGTCATCGCCTCGGACGCGACTTGTCACAGCGGGTGCCGTCGCGGCAGACCCTGGTGTATGATGGGGACTTGCCAGCCCAAGACAGGC
>CAYTGC010000579.1:0-3216 GCA_964437195.1 uncultured Myxococcales bacterium
GTCGCTCGCGCACCTTGACCACACCCGAGCTGGGTACTTCAAAAAGGACCACATGGTGAACGATGCGGACCTGATCCGGATGAATCGCCACGGCGTGCGCATACAGATCGCCCGGTAGCTCGTCCTTGACGACGAAGCAGCGATAGTCATCGGGCTGCTTGGCACTGGGCAAATAGGACTCTTCGGGCATCAGCCGCAGGTCCGGACGGGGAAGCTCCACCGTCTCGGGAGGCGGAATGTCGGTGCGGGCCGGGCTCTGCGGATCTCCTTTTTCCATTCCGCCGTCGATCCAGCGCAGCAGAAGGTCGCGGTCCTGCGGGCGCAGCTTGTGCGAGTAGCGCAGCGGCAGCCCCGCGTCCGACGCCAGCCACGGTGGCATGGTGCCCGCCAGAACCGCTTGCTTGCTGGCGGCGGCGTAACGTGTCGCGCTTGGATAGTCGGTCAGTGAAAACGGCGCGATTCCGTCGGCGACGTGGCATCCCGTGCAGTAGCGGGCCAGCAGCGGAACCATGTCGCGGTGGTATGTCACCACGTCCGGTGCGGACGGTGAGGGGGCGTCGCAAGCTGCCAGGCTGGCGAGAAAAAGGAGTGTCAGGTTGCGCAGCACGCTTCGCATCTGCTTGCGCTACCACGATCTCAAAAGGCAGGCAATCGATTGTGCGGACGTTGCCCATGGCACTGCGGCACAGCCGGCATGGCGGCTACGACGACTAGCGCAGTGGGCGCGCGCGAAAAAAATCGGCGAGGTTGGCGTACACAGCGCGGCGCGGATCGTCGACGCGAAAGATCAGACGAAAAAAGTCAGACAGGGGACGTACTCGCGGCAGGAGCGAGACCAAGCGGCCGGCCTGCAGATCGCGGGCAATGAAGTACTCGGGCAAGACGGCGACGCCAAGACCCCGCAAGACCTGCTGGCGGATGGCGGCGATCGTGCCAAGCCGAATGACGCGCAAAAAGTCTCGGCTGTCGATGCCGCCGGGGGCGTCGCGCAGGTAGCGGAACAGCGGAAGATCCTCGGTCACATCGAACAGGGTGTGGTTCCGCGCGTCTCGACCGCTGCGCAGCGGCAGCCGACGCAGAAGCGCGGGGCTGCCGACAAAGGTGTAGCGTTCGTCGTGCAGACGAAGGTCATCCAGCTTGGGATCCGTAATGCGGGACGAAGTCACGGCACAGTCGATGGCAAGGCTGCGCACCCGCATGACCAGGTCCGGCCCAGAGCCAAAGTACACGTGCAGGGTCAGTCCGGGCTGCTGGCGTTCCAGTCGGTCGATCATCGGCACGATGTAGGAAAGTCCCAGCTCGTGCCGCGTCCCCAGCACTAGCTCCATCGGGGCAGGACCTAGCTCGCCGCGGCCGACGCGCCGGCAGTCTTCTACAGCGGACAGCGCCCGATCGACATAGGGCAGCAGATTTCGCCCGGCCTCGGTCATGACCACCGCCCGCGTCGTCCGATGAAACAGGCGGGCACCAAGCTCGTCTTCGATCTGCCGGATGCGCTGCCCCAGCGCCGCCGGGGATAGAGCCACCGCACGCGCCGCAGCGCGGAAGTTCAGCAGGCGGGCTGCCTCAGCAAAGCAGCGCAGGTTGTCGGTCGACAGCGGCATCGGCAGTGTTTATCAAAGCAATACAGTTCTGTGTCGAAAATATTGATATACGCAACAGTGGGCCGGGCATAGGGTAAGCCTTCGTGTTCGTACCCTTCACAGCGGCTCGGAGACCACGAGCCAGAAATCGGAGTGAACGATGAAGACGCCGTACCGCGTCGTATTGGGATGCTTTCTTGCTGCCTGCGGGGGCGAGAACGCTTCTGACCTTGCGCTTGATGACCCTGCAGCACTGCGCGCCCCCACCGTTCCGACGGCGGAAGCCGACCCGTCGGCTGTAGGCGGCGACAGCGCCGCGGTTCTGCGTGACGTGTGTGCCCGAACCGGTCGGCTCGACTTCCAGGTCAAGGGCCGTGGCCTCGGTCGCTTGGAGGGCCGACGCGTGGTCGTCGCCGCCTACGAAAACGCGACCCTTGGCGGCGGGCTGAATGCCCAGCGTGTCGTCCTGCGCTCGGGCGTGATCCGCTCGGGGGCGTTTTCTCTGTCGTGCGACCGCTCGCTGCGCGAAAACTACGCGTACCCATCCTGGGCGGCCTACGTCGATGCGGATGGCAATGGTGCGTGCAACAACGGCGACCTGGGCTATCAGATGCAGCTATACGGCTGGAACCGCAGCGTCGATCACGAGATCGCGGCCACCGAGTGGCTTCGCATCGCCCCCGCCGCCCTGCACGGGCCGCTGGGCGGCGGAGCGCGCGACTTCTGCTCGGGCTACTTCGGCAAGTAAGCAGCACGGCCCCCAGCGCGCCGGATCGGCCGCTTCGTCGGCAGGCACCGTAGTTTCCTGCGGCCTGCGCGACGAAGGCGGCCCGGCTGCGGCCGCGGGTCTTTCCCTGTGGCGCGCTTCAGCGTCCTTAGTTGGCGACGAAGATCAGCACCCTGGGCGAGGTACCAACGTTGCCTGCCTTGTCGTAGGCCTTGCTGGTGAAGAAGTAGATGCCGTTCTTGGTCTTCTTGCTGTCGAACGAAGGGCCAAACGGCGCGGTCGTGCTGCTTGCCACCAGCGTCGGGCCGACGTAGTACTCGACCTTGGTCACGCCGACATCGTCGGTGGCCGTCGCGCTGACGTTGGCCGTGCCCTTTAGGAAGGCGAAGGGACCCGGCTTGGTCACTTTGACGGTCGGGGGCGTGACATCGCTGCCGCCGCCGCCGCCATGCGGCTTGCCGACGTTGATGCCGCCAAAGGCGTTCTCGACGGCCTCGAATTCCGGACTGGTCGCGCCGTACAGATCGGTTGCTGCGGCCAGGAAGGCGGTGCGGGCTCCGGCGTAGTTGGTGTTCGACGTCATCTTGGTGGCCAGTGCGGGGTAGGCAATGCGTGCCGCCTTGTCATTGCCCAGGCCGGTCATGCCCGACGGCAGGCAGGTGCTGTAGCTCTCATCGGTGGTCACTTTGCTGGCACCCTGCGCCAAGAAGTAGAAGGCGCGGTTCATCGGGCCCGACGAGAAGTGGACATCGAGGCTGCCCAGGTTGGTCTTCCACGCATCCGGGCTCTTGCCGTCTTTGCTGGGCTTGATCATGTAGCGCAGCGGAGACGCCGACAGCTGATCGCCAATTAGGAAGTTGCCGCCCGTGTCACCGATCGTCGTGCCGCTGCCACCGCGCGCGTAGA
>CAYTGC010000580.1:0-3212 GCA_964437195.1 uncultured Myxococcales bacterium
AAAGTCTCGCAGGGAAGCGCGGCAGTCCCCGACACGAAGTGTGGGGGAGGGCTAAGGGCGCAACGTGCTGGTTTGGGAATGGACGGGGCTAAAACGAATACATCCGATGAACGCCCTTCATGCCGCTCAGCGGATGCGCGCCCACCTCGGTGGTCGGAATGAAGCGGCCGAGCAGCTCGCGGGCCGAGTGGCTCATCATCCGCGTCAGGCTCAGCTGCGGTGCGAGCTTTTCCATCCGAAAGACGTAGTGAACATCCTGACCAAACAGCGGCGCTTCTCCAGTGGCGACCACCCCCCCCGTCGAGACGGGGCCAAAGTGAAGGACAAAGCGGAAGCGCGGCTCCTCCGAGGCTTGCAAAAAGGCAAGCTGGCGCAGTCCTTCAGCAACCTGCTGGGGTGACACATTGTTCGACTGCCAGTACGCGAACAGTCCGTCGCCGAGGTACTGATTGATCGATCCTTTGTTGCGCTCGATGACTTCCTGACAGCGCGTAAACCAGCGTCCGGTGATAAACGGCAGCGCATCTGAGCTATGCGTCGTCACAAGCTGCGTCGATCCGATAATGTCCGCCACCAGCAGATAACAGTCGACCGATCGAACATGAACCAGCGTCTGGACGTTGAGCGATTCATCGTTTTCCGGCGGCGGAATCGACATCGAGTGTTCGCTGCGACGGAAGGTCAGCTCGAACGGACCCACCGCCACCACGTCGCCACTGTGAAGCTGCACCGGCTGGACAACCCGGCGACCGTTTACAAATGTTCCGTTGGCGCTGCCCAGATCGACCACAAAGAAGTCGTCTTGCTGACGATAAATCTTGGCATGGGCACGCGATACTTTGTCATCACGAAGCGGCAGCGTATTGCTCTGCGTACGTCCGATCGAGCAGTCGTCCGCTAAGGGAATTTTCTCATCGTCAAGCTCTAACCAAGCATCTAGGTCGTTCACGGACTAATGCTCCATAGAGATCAATACTGTACGACGGAGCGGGCTCGTCCGAACAGAGAAGTTCATGCCTCGGCAAGGAGTCGATTTTGCTTGGGAATCGGTGAGAAAAAATGTCGCCCGCGGCCAAAGTCGATCTCGCACGATCGACCGATCTGTGCGGACTCAGTCCTACCGCCTGGCCGATTCGGCGGCCACAAGTCGCTGGACTGCAATTTTTAGGAGCACCAGAGCCGACTGCGGAAACTGGAGCAAAAACGCCCGAAAGCGCTGATAGTCCAAAGACAAAAGAACCGCCGCTGAGTCGGCCCTCACCGTCGCTGTACGGGTGAGTCCGATGAACATTCCGTATTCCCCCAGCAGCTCTCCCGGGCCCAAAATCCGAACCGGCTTTCCGGCTGGATCGAGGAAGATTCCCAGCTTGCCATCGGCCACCACAAAGACAGAGTCCGATGGATCCCCCTTTTCGAACAGGTCTTCGCCAGCAGACAGCCGCTCGGTGGTCATCATTTCCGCCAGCACAGACAGATCGCGGCTGGGAATGCCGGCGAACACCACGCAGCGGGTGAGCACGTTCATTTTTTCAGCAGCAGACAAAGGCATCGGGTTCATGTTTGTCGTAGCGTCCTTCGGAAGACCTCGTTGGTCTCCTTGAGTTCATCAAATGTACCGCTGGCGATGAGCCGTCCCCCATCCATCAGAAGGACGTGGTCGGACTGCCGGGCGAATTCCGGATCGTGGCTGATTGTGATGACCACCCTGCCCTGCTTCCACTCGGACAGAAGCTCGACGACGCGTGACCGGCTCGCGGGATCAAGCGCGGACGTCGGTTCATCCAGCACGATGACGCCGGTCTTGCGCAAAAGCGCCCGCACCAGCGCGACAAGCTGCCCTTGGCCTCCCGACAGATTGGCGCCTTGCCGACCAATTCCGAACTGCACACCAAGCCGAGTAAACGCCTCACGGAGTCCGTCTTGTTCTTGGAACTGGAGCAAGGTTTGTTCGACGAGACGACCCGCGCGACTGTTGGGCAGATCAATCACACCAAAAGTCAGGTTTTCACGCCACGAAAGGAACGGATGAACCGAATCGATCTGGAACGGACGACACACCGGTGAAAGCAGCTCGCGAAGGAGCCGCAGCATTCCCTCTGCATCCTCGCTGCTCCGCAAAGTGCGAAGCTGTTCCGTCGAGGCTGCGTTTTCTCCCAGCGAAGACGTGAGCCCAATCGTCAGCGCCGCCAGCCTCTCACGATTGCCTTCCGGTGGTCGTGCCGACAAGTGAACAAAGGATCGCCGAAGCTGCCAGACTTTTTCTTCGAGCGGCCAGGTCGATAGCTGCGAATAGACATGAAAGTTATCCAGCGACAGAAGACCGCTGCTTTCCGCAAGGACATGGCACGCACGGTCGATGAGCAGCTTCCCTTGCTCGGTATCGAGAAGCGAGGACAGACTGCGCGCCGTTGCGTCCGAAAGTAGCAGCGACAGCGTCTGCGCCCGGTCACATCTCCCCCCAAGCAGCAGCTCCAGCGCCCAGTGCTTGGGATCGGCGTGGCCTTCCTCGTAGCCGCGAACCGTCACACCGCACTTTTCCCGCAAGCGCTGGCGAAGCTGGGAACGCAGCGCGGCAATGCTGCGGACAAGCTCTGGCACTTCGATCTTCGGGTCCGGTGCCATCTCGAGCGCTTTCAGACGGCAAATCCGGCCAAGTCCCGACTTTTCGATCACCTCGAAGTCCTGCCCATCCAGCGTGTCTTTGTCGCGCGGGCGGCCAAACAGAATGTTCTGTGCAATGCTCCCATCGAGGAGCGCCAGCGTCTGCGGCATCAGCGTACACATCGACGCCAGCTCGCGCTTCGGAAGCTGCGAAAGCGAGGTCTCGCCATAGATCACCAAGCCGTCTTGCGGAACCAGCCGCCCGAGCAGCAGCTTGATGAACGTACTTTTGCCCGAACCGGCCCCACCCACGATGGTTGTGAGCTTTCCCGGCAGCAGCTCGGCCTGCACATGGACCACGCCACCTTGCCGACTTCCGTCCGGTCCCGCGTACTGATACGTCACGTTGTCTAGCTTCACCGAAGTCGGCGCGTTCGGCCTCGCCTCTGGAGTTCCGGCTCCGTCCGTGTCGCCCTCGGTTTCGTATTCCAGCAGGCGATGCACACTGGTGCGCGATAGCTGATAGTCCATGCTCAAGTTGATGAGCTGGACCATGTGCTTGATGAGATACGGCAGCGTGTGAATGATGACGGGAACCAGCATCAGCGCGC
>CAYTGC010000581.1:0-3206 GCA_964437195.1 uncultured Myxococcales bacterium
ATACCCACTGGTCCGACGTGTTTGATCTCGTTCGCAAAGGCCGTCGTCTGAGCTTTCTGCCCTGGCGCGACCTGTCGCCTTGTCTGCGACCGCTCAAGACGCCGGTTGGAATCGTGACCACGCAGGCGGCAGCGCACGCGGGGGTTTCCGGCAAAAAGAATGCACGCGGCTATGGCTTTTCGCTCATCGAGCTAGGTGGAGTTGTTCCTCGGGTGGCGACGGTGCAGCACGGTGTCGGTCGCCCGACAGAATGCCCTGACGAGATGTCGGCAGACTTGGCGCAGACCCAGCTTGGTCCGGTGTCGGCCTCTGTGGGTCTTTAGCCTTGACGAGATAGGCCTTCGACCATGGCACTGCCGAATCGGCTCTGGCTACCCGACGGAGGGACTGAACTTCCGACCTTCATTCCCGGGCCGCGCATCGCGACCGAGCCGCTGCTGCCTGCTGGCCAGCGCTGGCGTCGGCGGGCAGTTCTCGCCGGGACGGATGGACAGCCCGAGAGAACGGTGTTGGTCGAGTGGTTCGCGCTAAGTGAGCTAGAGTCCGCTGCGCTTGCGCCCCTGCGGGGTCTTTTTCACCTGAACCTGTTGCGGCTGTATCAGTATGGTCCCGCCGACGCCAAGACTGCCTATGTGCTGAGCGAGGCGCCGCTTGGGCTCGATCTTCAGACGATCGCAAAGACAGCGTCAGCCAAGCTGCCGTCGTGGTGGGCCATTTCGGTGGTGTGTGACGCGGTCCGCGGGCTGTTGTCACTGCACAGCGATCTGCGGGAGCGGGGACACCGTCGTGGCCTCGGAACCATCGACGCCAGCTGTATTTTTGTTGGCTCGACGGGACGGGTGCAGGTGCTGCCGTTTGCTCCCTTCCCTCGACCACTTCTCGTCGACGATCCGGTCGCACCAGAGGTCCGGCAGAGTCGGCGCCTCTGTACGCCTGCCGCCGATGTTTATTCGCTTGCGACCGTGCTTGCGACCCTTCCGCTCGAGACAGCGCTGCCGACGGACTTGAGTCAATTTCTGACCCGTTGTCGATCGCCGCACGCGGAAAAACGACCGACGCTGCGGCTCCTGTTCTCGCAGCTTCAGGACTGCTTGGGGCGGCTTGGCGCACCGCTGTCGCGTACCGAGAGCATGGGCAGCGAGCTAAATCGCTTGATTCCGGCGGCTCGTGGTCGCGATCTGTCCGATGGAGACTGGGGAAGCGGAGGGCCGGTTACGTTTGGACCGCTGCCCAAGACGCTGTCGCCGCTTGCTGCCACAGCGGTGTCACTTTCGGCCACTTGGGACGCTGCACCGCCGGTTGAGATCTCGCCCAAAGAGGCGCGTTTTTCGGGCTGGCTGTTTGTGTTTGTGGTTTTTGGCGTGACGGCAGCCGGGATTGGGCTTGGGGCGCTCGTCGATACGGACACCGTGCAAGTCCGACCGAAGCCGCCCACCACCACAGCCCAGCTTGCTACAGTGCCAGCACCGGAACTGCCGACCAGCGTTCCGTTGCAAGAGGGCACCCGTGGACAGCTCGGGCCTTTGCGGGTTCAGATTCTGCGAACCGCGCTGTCCAGCGATGGACTCCAGCTGGTGCTGCTCCTGACCAACCCGACGCTTGAGACGCATCTTTTCGATCCGCTCTCGCTGCGGGTCAGCGAAACCACAGGCAGCCAGTCGTTTTCCCCGGAGCCGGTGGCCAAGCTAGAGCTGCGACCCTCTCAGCTTCAGGCGATCGAGCTGCGCTTTTCGCTGCCTGGTTCTGCCGCTCGGCTCCGGCTGTGGCAACAGCGGTAGTCGCGCGCCCCGGTCGTTTCTCTCACGCGACGCACAAAGACGCGCCCTGTAGGTTGGTTCTTGTTGTAAAAAGTGGGGGCAATGCAAATGGCCTCTCACTCGATCGCGCCCCACGCACCTTCAATCGGCGCCAAGGACAGCAGACGAAGATATTTCTTGGCGCTCGCGTTTTGGCTGATTTCTATGCTGATTGGGCAGGGCTTGGGCGCCGGGCGGGAACTGCGTGAGCAGGTCGAAAAGGAATGGAACGCGGGCCAGCTCTCTTTGTCTGTCCGAAATGTCTGGCGCTCGGTCAGAACCTACTTTTCTGACAGTGACGATATTCGAAGATACTATTCTTATACAAATGCACTACTTTGTAAGCCATATTATAGATACTATGTAAAAACATCAGAAAGTTGGCGTGATGAGTTTAAACTTGGAAAAAATCTAGGTTCAAAAGACACCACATTGGTCATCCCGGATAGACCGCTTATTCCATATCGAGACTATCTGGTCGAATATCCTCCGGGTGTGTTTTTGGTGACCATTCCGCCAGCGCTGCTACTTCCGGGCGGAGACCATGGGGACGCATATACCAAGCTCTTTATCGCCGAAATGGTGATACTCTTGGCGGCGGCGACCGCGCTGGTATTGCGATTGCTCCGCCGACTGGGCGGGCCGGACGCTCCACCGAATCCGACCGCCACCGCCATGTGGTTTGTATCCGGGCTGGGGTATTTCTGCCTCGGAACGGCAGCCGCGCATCGGTTTGATCCGCTGGTTGCATTTTTGCTGATCGCAACAGCGTGGTCTGCATTTGAGCAGTCGTGGGTTCTCTTTGGTGTGCTTCTGGCACTCGCGATTGTAAGCAAAGGGATTCCACTTTTGGTGGCTCCGGTATGGCTCTTTTACGTATTTGCAAGTTCTTATGTCGACAATGAGAAACGTCCTTGGCCATCGATCGGAAAAGCGCTATTGGGAGGGGTTTTGTGTGTACTTCCATTTGTGATTTTGCTTTACTACTACACCGGGCTGTCGATACTCGATGCGTTGCGCTATCACGCTGATCGTCCGCTGCAAGTCGAAAGCACTGGGAGTGCAATACTAGGGACCTTGCAAGCGGTCGTTCCGGGTACGCTTCGGACGGAGTTTTCGTTTGGTTCCCACAACGTCGTTGCGTCGGGCGATAGGCTTGCGGGTTTGCAGTGGGTCTTATTGCGGATGCAGGGGCCGGTTGTTCTGCTCGGACTGGCGACGCTGCTGCTCCTCGCGTGGCAGCGGACAAGGCAAAGCTCACCGTCAGAGCGGCAAATGCTCTTATCCGAGCTGACCTTGCGCGTCGTCTGTGTCGTCCTCGTCCTTTACATGGTGAGCGGGCGCGTATTCAGTCCGCAGTATTTGACGTGGATCGTTCCTCTCGGGTTGTTTCTTTCCTTGCGCGTGAGC
>CAYTGC010000582.1:0-3199 GCA_964437195.1 uncultured Myxococcales bacterium
TGGTCAACGTCACGGCACGCAAAATCCGTGAACATGGGCGCGACGCCAGGGAAAAGCCAAGCGCCAACGTGAGCCGCGTTTATCATGGCCTTTTGGTGAGCTATCCGACGGTGGGACGAGGAATGGTGATCTTCCGCGATCCCAACGGACACCGGATGGTAACGACGCCGGTGAAGCGAGTTCTGTCGGACCCAGACAGCGACTCGGTCTACGTCGAGACGGAAAACAGCGTGTACCGATTGACGTTCCACGCCGCGATTCCGCTCGCCGCTGCCTGCTAGTCGGTCTTTTCCCAAGGCTGAAGCTCGTCGTCTGGAGCGGTCAGCTCGACCGGCGGTTCTTTGCGGGCGCGGGCAAAGCGAGCCTGGTTTTGCAAGAGGGCCTGCCGCAGCGACTCGGCGGACGGACCTTTGACAGACGCGAGCGCCTGGGCGCTCAGCCGCGCCGCTTCCTTGCTGTCGCCGCGCAGGTGATGAATCTCCGCCAGCGTGTCCAGGTAGTACGGGCTCTTCGCATCCAGACCGAGGAGATACCGAGTGACTCGCTCGGCCTCTGCAAACGCCTGGGCCCGCAGCAGCCGGTAGACAAGCTGGTTCAGTTTGTCCGGTGCCGTCTGGCCCAGCGCGCGATCAAGGTAGCGGAGAACTGTCGCCCGACCCGCATCGTCTAAGGGACCAAGCCGCAAAAGCGCCCTTAGCGCTTCATCGGCATGCGGCCCAAACGGAAACTGCTGCAGGTGTTCGATGAGATTCTGACGAGGAATCAGCAGGCGCAAGCGCAGCCGTCGCAGCTCCCAGTCGGCTCGTGCTTGGGTCTCCCCGTCGGCAGACTTCGCGACGCTGGCCTTTTCCAGCCACTCGACCGCTGCTTGCAAGTTTCCGCTCTTGCGCAGTCGCAGCGCCAGAAGCAGCATCGCTTCCCCGTCGTCTGGATTTTTCTGGAGACGCTCCTCCAGCTTGGCCCGTGGCTCGAAGTCTTTGGCCACTTGGTTTATCCAGCGCACAAACTCCGTCTCGGTGAGCGAACCCTGGACCACGCTCGCCACTTCTCCGTCGGTACGCACCGCCAGAAACGTCGGATAGCCTTCGACCCCGAGCGCCCGACCCGCTTCTTTGCCCACCGCTGTTTCCGCGTCGTAGCGAACGAAGTGAACCTGGGTGAGCGCCACCCGAACCGACTCTTTCGGCAGCACGTCGCGCTCGAACACTTTGCACGGCGAACACCACTCGGCCCCAAACTCCAGCACGAGCATCTTGCGCGCCTCGATCGCACGCTTCTTTTCGAGCGGCAGCGTATCCCGGCTGGGCGGCGCTGGCGTCGCGACCGATGAAGCCACCGGTTTTGGTCCGCCCGCCCGCGCAGGCAACGGCCCAAGTGCGCTCAGGCCCAGCAAAAGCGCCCCCAGCTCGCAGGTTTTCAGGCGACGAGCACGTCTTTTCATGACCGCAGAGTGTATCATCTGCCGCCCGCTTGCGACGAACGTACATGGGAACCACCGATCCCAATCACCCCACGCCCGCGACCCGCGACCTCGCGCTGTCGAAACACGCCCTGCGAACGCTCCGCGGCAGCGCTGCGATTCGGGCTTGTGAAAGAGCGCTCGTGGCTGCTTCGGTTTCAGCTGGAGCGACGCTGGTTCTCGGCTGCTCTGGGGGCCCCGACTCAACGGCATTGCTGCTGGCGCTGTGGCTTCTGGCTCCGAGACAGGGCTTTCGGGTTGTGGTCGTTTGCATCGATCACGGTCTGCGCAAGGAAGCCGCCACAGAAGCCGCGCAGGTCGCCGCCGTGGCAGCTCGGCTCGGCTTTTGCGGTCGAACCGTGCGCGTGCGACTGGCCAAGCAGGCCTCGAAGCAAGCCGCCGCACGTACGGCGCGATACGAAGCGCTTGCTGCAGTTGCAACCGAAGTGTCTGCCGACGCCGTCTTGGTCGCACACACGCTCGAGGATCAAGCCGAGACCGTCGTTTTGCGCTTTCTTGGTGGGGCTGGTCTGCGTGGACTTTCCGGCATGCCACCGGCTCGACCGCTGTCTGCCGAGAACACGACTTGTCAGCTGGTGCGTCCGTTTCTCGCTGTCGAAAAATCTGCGCTCCTCGCCCTGCTGGAAGTGGCCGGGCCGCTGGTCGCCCCGCTGCCCTTTCACGATCCGAGCAACCACGATCGGAGCTATCGCCGCGCCGCCATCCGTCATGACGTGCTGCCGAAGCTTTCCGCGCTTGAGCCATCGCTTGGGCCGCACCTTTTGGCCCTATCCGATCAGCTTCGCGCCGATGCCGACCTTCTCGACCGGCTGGCCAAAGCAGAAGTTTCTGGGGTGCTTGTTCCCGACGCGCCGCGTCTTCCGGGCCAGATCGCAGCCGTCTCGCTGTCACGGCTTGCCCGCTTGCCGCAGCCGCTCGCGCTGCGCGTGCTTCAGCAGCTTATCGGGCGATCCCTTTCGTCGCTTCACCTGCACGCGCTGCAGCGGTTGTGTAGCCAGCCGCACGGCAGCCAGGCGATCGATCTCCCGATGGGTCTTTGTGCTGAGCGTCGCTATGGGACGCTGTATCTGCGGAAAAACCAGGGACCACGCCCGGTCCGATCCTCACAGCCGCCGCCGACCGCACCCAGCATCGACATTCGGACCTGGGGAACGGTGTCGCTCGGCTCGGCTCGGCTTCGCCTCGTGCCGATGGGCCCGACGGAACCGCTGGACGTGGATGGAAAAACGAGGGTCATCCTGACGCTGCCACAGCCAGGCTTGCCGCTTGCAGTGCGCCATCCTCGGCCCGGGGATCGACTGCGACTCCCGGCTGGTCACCGCAAGCTGAGCGATCTTCTGATTGATGCCAAAGTCCCCAAGTCGGAGCGCGCCCAGCGGTGGGTGCTGACGGTGAGCGATCAGCCCGTCTGGCTTTTGGGCATCCGGTCTGGGCTGGCACCGATGGAGGCGCAAGCGCTTGCTCCGCTCCGCATCTTCGCAGAGCTTGTCGCTGCACCAGACCAGGACTGACGGCATCGAACCGGAATTCTCCCGCCGTTTGGCGGTGCCCAAAGCGGGATGGAATAATCACTGGGCTGGCTTGTTTTCGTCGAAGTAGAGGTTCAACTTTCCCCCCTGGCTAGCCCAAAGAGTACGACTTAAGTAAGCTAGCGGTTCCCAAAAGCCGAGGTTCATATTGCGGCAGTCACACAAGACACTCCTGGTCTGGCTCATGATG
>CAYTGC010000583.1:0-3194 GCA_964437195.1 uncultured Myxococcales bacterium
TCGATGCGCTCAGCGACGCCTTCGGCGAAGACGCCGCCCGTGAGTTTATCTACAAGCGCTCGCCGTTTCCGAAACAGCAAACAATATCCAGCGGTTATGAAAATGTGGGCTTGGGCGCACAGTAGTGCGCTCGACCTATTCGACGGAGCGGTGGTCGATATGGGCGGACCACGGGAGGCCCACGCGGGGGCAGGCCAATGGGTGAGGTGATTCGGAAGACCAAAGCTGGACGGTTCATCGGCTGGTATCTGCGCTTCATGGACATCGACGGCAAGCGCAAGCAGCGAGCCTCGAAGCAGCCGACCCAGGCTGCCGCCAAGCGAATGCTGGTTGAGATCGAAGCGCGGATTGCTCGCGGCAAGTTTGGTGTGCCGGAACTCGATGAGCCGCAGCGCTTGACCATTGCGCAGCTGGCCGAGCGATTTCTGTCCGAATATGACAATCCGCGGATCCGAGATCTGTCACGTTGGCGACGGAAACAGCACTACATCTTGGTGTCCATTTTGCAGGAGATTGGCGCGCTTCCGATCGCGGCTTTTTCGGTTGATGCAGCTGAGCGCGTTCGCAATCGACTGGTGCGCACCTACAAACCCAACACTGCGCGCAACAAGCTGGCGACTCTTGGGCTCATGCTGTCATGGGCCGCAAGAAAAGGAATCCTCCGCAGCAATCCGCTTCAAGGTCTTTCGCCGCCGACAGCGACGACGCGACTGCAATTCCTATCGAAAGAAGAAGCGGTCCGTCTTGTCGATGTGGCGGAAAAAAAGGGGCAGGGGAATCTGCGCGATGCGTCGATCGCAGTTGCGATTCAGTTGGGAATCTATGCGGGTCTGCGGGTGGGCGAAATCTGCGGACTCCGTTGGCGTGATCTGAGTCTTGTATCGGGGACAATTTCCGTTTCACGAAGCTACAATCGTTCCGCCACCAAGAGTGGCAAAGAGAGACGGATTCCCATGGCTCCAGAGCTTGCAGAGACCATCCGGAAGTGGAAAGGAATCTGTCCAGAGACCGCGGAGGGACTCGTCTGTCCCTGTCTTTCCGGCGGGATGTGGAGAATGCCGATGCGGGCTCCGTGTGTGCTGCGTTTTTACCAAGCCGCAGCGCTTCCGATTCCGTCCGCACCATGGCACATCCTTCGTCATTCCTTTGCGTCTCTGTTCATGATGAATGGCGGCAACATCCTGACGCTACAGCGCCTACTCGGTCACTCTGACATCAAACAGACGCAAGTCTATGCCCACCTGAGCCAGGACTTCATTGCTGGTGAAATTCGGAGGCTCTCGCTTCGTGGCTGATTGTTTTGCAAGGAAAGATCTTTGAAACTGAAAACCGATTTCATTTAAACTGTTGACAACTGTCCAGTGCGCCACCATGAAGACACAAACACAGACTTTTGGACCTCTGATCTCGTCGACACGTCGAGCACTGCGCATCACAACCAAGACTCGCTGCGCCGACGTAGGCTTTGCGATTGCGCTGGGGATCGTTTCTCTCTCGACGTCGGCGTACGCGCAGGCCCAAGCGCCGCTTGCCAGTCCGCCCGCGCCGACAAGCGCTCCCCCGGATGCCCAAGGCCAGCCGCTGGCGGAACCCAACCTTGTGCCGGTGCCGCAACCGGTGGTTCCGGTAGCGGTGACGCCGCTTGCCACGCTCCGACACGCGCCGCGGGTGATGAGCCTGACCGCCGGATATGTCTACGCGCCGGTGAGCTATCTGCCGGTTTCCCTGACCGATCCGATCGGCACCAAGTACCGGCATCATGGGCTGCGGATCGATTGGAAGGCGGGCTGGCAAGTCGGCGGTTTTGTGTCGGGCTGGCACTCGTACGTTGGTTTCTTCGCGGGCTTCTTCTATCAGTTTGGCGGCACGCTCGCCGACAGCCTCGGCCTAAACTACGGCATCTTCGCCAAGCACACGGTCTTCCCAGGGAAGCGGGTTCGCCCGTTTTTGGCCTATGGACTTGGCGCAACCCAGGTCTGGGTTCGTGAGCTCGCCGGACGCGGCATCGGACATGTGACGAGGCTGTCGCTGGGGATCGATACCAAGGTGTCCGAGAGAGTTGCGATAGAGCTCGAGCTGGCCTACCAGTTCAACATCTTGGCAAACTTTGCGATTCCACCAGCAGAGCCGCGCAGCCACGACTTCCACACACTCAGTGTGACGACCGGAATCTGGTACGGACGCTAGGACACGGCTTGACTTGGCCCGACTGCGGCGTGACGCGGAGCTGATTCCTGCGTTGACTTTGTGCGATAATTGCCGATGATTTCGACGGGAGATCGGCGAGAAGCACTTCTCGCGTGCGATCGTTTGGGGGGAGAACAACATGAACGTCCTGCGCTGTGAACATTGTGCGAGCACGGATCTGACGCGTCTGGCCCCTGGCGAGTACCGCTGCAATCACTGCAAGACCGCCCTGCACGTGGAATCGGAAGCGGCGTCAGTGACTCCTGTCAAAAGGCCTGTACCAACGCAGCCAGCCGTAAGCGCAGGTCGGAAGGCGCTGTCGTTCGTCCTGCTTTTGGGACTTGTGGCCGGGCTTGTGGCGCTGCGGATCAAAGCGCGCGAGCGGCGTCGTGAGTATGTTCGCCAGGCCCAGCTCCAACGCGACATCGCGGCTCGGCTAAACAGCCGTTTTCGTACCGCTTCTGCGACCCAAGGGCCGCTTCCCATCGCCAAGCCCGCGACCGAATACGGCGGAGATGCAGTCGAAAAGCCGAAGCTTGCGCGAGCAGAGTTTGTCGATGCGGTTCCGCTTCCTGATCGAATTGGCAATCTGTACGTCGTGGGTCTTTTGAAAAATACGGGTGAGGCTGTGCTCGGTCATCAGCGTGTGGAAGCCACGCTATGGGGCCCAGATCACAAAAAGCTGGCTGTCGGAGCGGGCTTTGCACCGACGATGAATCTTTTGCCAGGGGAAGAAATTCCGGTGCGAATTCTGGTTCAGCGTGCGCCCACGTATGAATCGATTACGTATCACGTGGCCCCGGAACCGCTGCGCTATGGAACTGCCCAGCGCTTCAGTCTAGAGGTTACGTCGCCGAAGCTGGAACTTCAGCCGCACGGTGGGTATCGCTTGGTCGGCACGATTCACAACAAGGACAAAGTGGATCTACAGCACGTTCGCATCGTGGCGCTCCTGCTCTCTGCAGACAAAAAGATTGTCGGTATGCAGGAAGGGTTTGCGCCGCAGC
>CAYTGC010000584.1:0-3193 GCA_964437195.1 uncultured Myxococcales bacterium
GGACCTTGCCACCGAGGGAAAGTCGCTTGACGCCATAGCGCTTTTCGCAGGCTTTCTCACACTCGTAGCACTCGATGCACTTGCTCAGGATGCGGACGCGGAGCGACATGCCGACGGAAAAACCGTGTCGGATGAAAAAGTCCGCGATCATGCCGCGCGCGCCCGTGGATGCATCCAGTCGACTTCGCGCAGCGTCAGCGGCTCTGCGGACTCGCTCGGCAAAGAAGTGATAGGTCCGTCGCCAAGTGTCCAGCCGGGTCAGCGCAATCGACAGCGCTCGCACGGGCGTGACCGAATACACACCGAGGCCAACTTGGTTTGGTCCCGCGAGATCGAGACTGAAGAGATCGCCTTCCGTGAACAGACCTAGGTTCGATTCGGCCAAGCGAATGATCGGACCGACTTCCTGGCGACGGTTGTATTCGCGTTTTTCGGCGTACTTGTCGCCTTTGACGTAGGCTGCTTGCGCCGCTCGCTCGCTCGCCAAGACCTGCGGGCTAAACCGCGCCAGCGCCACTTGTCCGTCGAGAACCAGCAGCGCGCGGCCCGGAATCTCGATCAGGTGATCGCGGCCTAGATCGATCAGCTTGACGTCGCCTGTTTTGATCGCGTCCTGCACAAACTGAGGATTGAGCCCAGCGAGGATCGGCGCATGTTCGACCGCCGCTTTGGTGTCGGCAGTCGGATCTTTGGCGGGACCACCAGCCGCGTCGGCAAAGGCCGCAAACCCGAGGAACTGACCGACCATCGTTCCTTCTGCTGGCGCATCTGGCGGCGGCTCATGGCCGGACAGCTTGAATAGACCCGAGGCCTCCTTGACCTTGCCTAGGAAGCCACTGTTCTCGGTCGCACGCCTCTCGGCAGCTTCTTGCTGGAACATCTGCCGCTGTGGGTCAGCGGGCGCGATCTTTACCTTGTGCTTGGCCTTGATCTCCGCGATCGGCTTCAGCTTGCTCTTTGGCGGAGGCGCTTTGGGCGCGCTGGGCTTCGCCATGCCTGGCAGGATGGCGTATTGGTCGATGTTTCCGATGGTGGTTGATTCGTTGTTGCCGACGCCGCTTGGGGCCCCAAAGTTCATACCTGGGAGCGGTCCCGAGAGCATGCGCGTGGACTCGCCATCGTCTTTTGGTGGCTCAGGTTTTGGTGGCTCAGGCCGCGACAGCATCACTGTGGCTTCGCCGCTGCCTTCATCGGCAAGACTGCCACCTTGTGGCAAGCTGCTGGGTAGCGACGGCACGTTTCGGACTGTCGGTGCTCCCATTCCGCCGGGCGCACCGCTCATGTTTGCCGTCGTCATCGTTGGCGCACCCGGTGGTGCCGATGTCCCCGGCAGGTTGAGCGCAGGTTGCGTCGGTGGACCCGGCGGTACCGGAGGCCGACCTGGCGGTAGCACTGGCGCCCGTCCTTCGCTTGTCAGACGGATCTTGCCCGGTGCCGGGCGCTTGTCCTCATCGTCGTCATTCGCCAAGCTTCCGAGTGAACCGCGCTGAGCTGGTTTTGCATTTGGTGGGCTCGGCCCGGCCCCTGGCTTGGGCGGGTCAGAGCTACGCAAGGCCATTCGTCCCCCCGATACCTTGAGCTGCGGATAAGCAGCCGCACCTCACTTTAACATGGCAGGTTGCAGATACCCGACGAGAAAAATCACCGGGTGAAAAATCTGACGTTACGTGAAGTTTTCGATGGTTGGCCCGAATCCGAGACCTGCGGCGGTCGGTTCGGATTCGGTGCGGTGGTACCGGTGTGGCAGGATGTCGCTCATGCCGCGCAAACGCCATGTCGATGCTGAACCTGCCGCACCCGCCTCTGGGCCAAAAGGTGCAAGTCCTTCGCACAGCCGTCCGGTCAGTGGCCCGCGAGCAGCCGATCTTCTACCAGCCAAGGCGCCGCACGAGGATGCGTTCGACGCCGCGCTACGTCCGCGTAGCTTCGATGAGTACATCGGCCAGCGACGAGTCGTGGACAACCTGAAGGTCTTTGTCGAAGCCGCGAAACGGCGAGGTGAAGCGCTCGATCACGTCTTGTTTTGTGGTCCGCCGGGACTGGGCAAAACGACGCTCGCGCACCTGATCGCGTCGGCGCTTGGCGTCACGCTCCGGCCAGTTGGCGCGCCTGCGATCGAGCACAAAGGCACACTCGCGAGCTATCTGACCAGCCTCGGTGAACGCGATGTCCTGTTCATCGATGAAATCCACCGACTTCAGCCGGTGGTTGAGGAGTACCTCTACCCAGCGATGGAGGACTATCGGATCGAGATACCGGTCGGCGAAGGACCGGCTGCGCAGCTTCTTCATATGGCTTTGCCGCGCTTTACGCTCGTGGGGGCGACGACACGAACCGGGCTTTTGACGTCGCCGCTGCGTGATCGTTTTGGCATTGTGTTGCGACTCGATTACTACTCGCCCATCGAGCTGGCCGAAATCGTTCGGCGCTCGGCGCTGCGGTTGCAAGTCCAGATTACCGAAGCGGCGTGTCACGTCGTTGGACAGCGGGCGCGGGGGACGCCACGAATTGCCAATCGGCTGCTGAGACGGGTCCGGGACTTTGCCGACGTGGAACGAAGCGGACTCGTCGATGAGCCGTACTGTGGACGCTGGCTCGATCGGCTCGGGGTCGACCGGCTGGGCCTTGATGAGATGGACCGTGCTCTTTTGCGCACCGTCATTGAGCGCTTCGACGGTGGCCCGGTTGGGATCGATTCCCTCGCCGCCGCTGTGTCTGAAGAATCCGACACGCTTGAGGACGTCTACGAGCCTTACCTCATCCAAGAGGGCTTTTTATCGCGTACGCCACGAGGGCGCATCGCCACTCGCAGAGCCTACGAACACCTGGGGCTTTCCGAACCAGCGATTGTCGGACCCGGCCAGGCTCGCCTGTTCTGATGTTTCGTAGCGCACAGGCGAGCGGGGCTCGTGGTAGAGTGTGGACTCCATGGGCTTTCTAGATGATTTGAAACAAGGTCTTCCTGGGGTTCGTTTCGCCATTCCCGATAGCTGGAAGGTGCAAGATCAGCAGGAGCGCCGCGTTGTGCTTCTCGACGAAGAGCACAAGGTTGGCTGGCACATCATCCATGCGCCTTGGCGGGCGGACTTCCGCAAGGAATTCTTCGCCGAGCAGAAGCGCGACATTGAGCGCCACGCGCGCTACGGCTTCGAGCAGCACTACCACCAAGTCCAAGTGCCGCAGGGGACGCAGC
>CAYTGC010000585.1:0-3192 GCA_964437195.1 uncultured Myxococcales bacterium
GTCTGCTGGATCTTCTTGTTGTCGATGTAGACGACTGCGTACGGGCGCACCGTGACCGTCAGAGTCGGCTTGTCTTTTTTGACGTCGCCTTTGTCAGCCTTTGCAGTCTTGTCCTTTTTGACCTTCTTGCCCTTCTTGTCTTCTTCCTCGTCTTCGGGCTTGGCCTTTGCGGTCTTGTCCTTTTTGCCCTTCTTGTCGTCTTCATCCTCTGGCTCGGCCTTGGTCGCTTTGTCGTCCGGCTTGCCCCCGTTTTTGGCGGTCTTTTCTTCGGGCTTGGCAGGCTTTTCACCGTCGCCGGGTTCCTGGACTCCGACCTGCGTATCAAACTGGCTCGGATCGGCCGATTTGGGTTTGGTGCTACCTAGCTTGGGCATTCTGATGTTCAGCGGTGGTCGTTCATCGCGAGCGAACAACACCTTCATTTCCACCGGATCGAACCCTTCGAGGGTGATTCTCAGCTTGGCCGTCGTGCCGATGTCGCCCTTGACCTCGGTCGGAGTCTTGGTCTCGAGCACTTTGCCATTGGCTTCAACGGTGGCGCCAGCCGGGTCGGTCACGATCTTGATCTTGCGGGACGCCGCAAGCAGGCTCGGTCCTGCGGGTCCTGCGCCGGGCTCGGGCGGCCAGATTCGGTTGGCCAACGCCGTCGTCAGGAGGCCAATGATCACGGCGATGGCTGGTCCGATGATCCACTTGGCAACCGGCGGAATGCCCACGTTCGGCGCGCTGGTGGAAAACGCCACTGAGGCTGGTCGAAACGTGAGCGGAATGCCCGGCGTGCGTGCTCCCGGCGGCAGTGTCGCGGCCATCGATTGAGGAGGCAGCGCTGGGGCCGGGGCCGCATACATTGTCGCCTGCTGTGGGCTGGTCGAAACCACCGGCCCTCCCGGGGGTGGGCCCGGAATCTGGGGCGCTTGGGCGATCATCGTGCGCGCCCCTTCAGGTGCGCTCCCTGCGGTCGGTGGCGCTGGAGGCGGTGGGGCTCCAGTTGGCGGCGCACCCGGTGGTGGCGGTAGTGATGGCGCTTGCGCGATCATGGTTCGGGCACCTGCTGCGGTTGGTGGCGCGCCGCGTGCGAGGGCTGCTGCTACTTCCGGAGGCATCTCGGTGGCGATTTGGGTCTTCTGATCAGATCCAGACATGTTGCTCCGCGACGCAGACTCACCTTGAGTCGGCGCTGAAAGAGGAGAAGAACCGCCTGGTGGGGCGGCGGACTGTGGGTTTGGAATGGGCCTGTGTGGCGTTGGCAGTGCAGCCAGTTCTTCGGGGCGCAGCTGGGCCGTTTCGTGGGACTGGGCTTCGGGCGGCGGTAGCACCGGCCGCTTGGTGCGCTTTCCCGTTTGTGCCAGCGAGTCCGATGCCTTGGGCCCTGCCTCTGCTGGCGCGGCGACAGGGGGCGCGGTCGGAAACGGATTCGGAATCGAGCTTGGCAGCGGCGTCATCGCCAGCATGCCTTTGTCGATGGGCCGCTTCGGTTCTTTCTTGAGAATGTCTTGCAGAAGCTGCGTCCAGTTGCGCGACTGCTCGGGAAACAGCGTGGCCATAAACTCGCCGAGAGCCTGCGCTTCGTACGCGTACTGCGGCAGCGACATGAGCTGCTTGACGACCTCGGCAGCGGTCTGCGTCCGCTGGTTGCGATTGGCCACCAGCATTCCGAGGACGATTTTCTCGACTTCCTCAGGAACATCTGGGTTGTACTGACGAGGCGGCGGGACGATCCCATCTCGGACTCGGCGAACGACATCCTGCTCGTCTGCGCCAAAGAACAGCCGATGACGCGTAAGCAGCTCCCAGAACACGATTCCCATCGAGTAGATGTCGCTGCGTGCATCGAGGGCTTGGCCCGTGATCTGTTCCGGGCTCATGTACGACAGCTTGCCCTTGACCGTGCCGCCGGCGGGGACGCTTTGTCGTTCGGCCACCTTGGCAATGCCAAAGTCACTGATTTTTACGTCGCCGGAAAAGCTGATCAGGATGTTGTGCGGCGAGATGTCGCGATGGACGATGCCAAGCGGTTTTCCATGATCGAGTCGGCTGTGAGCGTACTGAAGACCCTTGAGCGCTTCGCCGATGACGTAGATCGACACGGCCAGCGGGAACCAGATACCGGCTTTGGCCGCGGCTTTTTCGCTCTGCCGCAGATCGCGTCCTTCGACAAGCTCCATCGCCAGGTAGTAGCGATCGCCTTCCTTATCGAAGTCGAAGATCTGAACGATGTTCGGATGATGGAGCTTTGCGACGAGCCGGGCTTCGTCAATGAACATCCGCACCGATTCCTCATCGCCGAGGAACTTGGGAAGGATGCGCTTGATGACGAGATCTTTGGTAAAGCCCTCGGAACCTAGCGTCTTGGCGCGCCAGACTTCGGCCATTCCGCCGATGCCGATCCGCTCGAGAAGATGATATTTGCCGTATCGCTCGGGAGCCTGCGGTGCGGGTTCGGCGATGAGGGATGCCGAGGCCGAAAACGTGCTGCGGGGTTCGTTAGGTGGGCGACTTCCCTTGGTTTCTGGCGGGCGTCCTGCGGGCGCGAGCGATCCTTCGGGCGACGGCAGAGAAGCCGCCGCGCCATCGCTGCGCGGAGGTGGCGAAGTCTTCGTCGACACGGAGGCAGACTACAAATGTACCACGCCATCGCCGAATGTCTGCGATCTATTTGGTTTTGAGGGGTACAGATTATCTGCAAAAAATGAAAATGGTTTCGTCCCAAAATGAACAACGGAAGTGCCAGCGTTATCAATGATCTGCATGGATAGCCGTGGCGGACGCACATACCGACGGTAATAGTTTTATCGTGTCGTCGCTGCATGGCCGGTTGCATGGGGATGGCGGCCTAGCATATGATCTGCACGTTGTTTTATGGTGTTCTCCAGTACCTAGACCATTTCTGGAGAAAGCATCCCCAAGAGGGTTTCTCGATGGATCACTGCTCAAACGCTCCTCGGCTCCGTCTTCGCCGTTCCATCCATTTGCTCACCGCTGGACTCAGCCTGGGTGCCCTCACAAGTACCGGCTGCCAGACGCTGAGCACTGCCCAAACCGGCATGCAAACCGGCGTCTCCACCGCCCAAACCACAAAGTCGACTGCCGATCAGACCAAGCAGCTTGGTACCGACGTCAAAGGCGAAGTGGACAAGGCCATGGGCAAGAAGCCCGACGGCACCGGTGGATCGGGCGAAAAGCAGGAAGATG
>CAYTGC010000586.1:0-3189 GCA_964437195.1 uncultured Myxococcales bacterium
AGCAAGTGTGGTGACCGACGAACCGACTCTGCATATTCGAGGCTCAGCGCATACAAGAGCTGTTCTCGCCGAGATTTCAACTGATGGTTCTGCCGTCGCAGCAGCCGAAGCGAAGAGCGAACTTCCCCGAGACGCGTCGCCACTTTTTGCCGATCCGCTTCGATGCCCGTCAGCTCGTTGCCAACCGAAAATCGCTCGTCGCCGCTCGCTTCCGCCGAGTGGGGATCGGTCGCGAGCAGGAGCAGGCGCTGATACAGTTCGTCGCGTCGGTGCCGTAGCACGCGCAGCTCCGATGCCAGCACCGCCTCTTTGCGCGCCAGTGAGCGCTGCTCTTTTTGCGCCTTGGCCCAGAAACGCTGCGCTGCACTCTGAATGCGAAGCAGTGCGGCTTCTTTGCTGACGGGTAGATCCGAGTGATCTCCGACGTCGCTCGCGGGAGCATCCCGCAGAAGCTCGACGTTTTCCGAATAGGCAAGTTCGCCAAGCTGAATCAGCGCACGGTCATACGCAGACAGCCGGTCCGCCAAGTCGCCGCGCAGCCGCCGGATCTGGGTCCGCCGTCGCCACAGAGAGCGAAGACCCGACACTGCATACGCCAGGCGGCCAAAAAACGTATCTGCCGGCGGGAGCAGTGGCAGCGGCGGAAGCGTGTCTTCACTCGGTGGCGGCAGACTGATCTTGGGAAGTGATCGCGTACTGTGCGAAAGCGCGTTTTCGCCGTCCTCCAAAAGAACAGCCGGCATCTCGACCGTCGCAGCGGCACTCAGCGCCGCCCGAGCGATCTCTGCCGTGGTCTCGCCGCGTCCGGGATCGTGGACCGGAGGCAGCTCGGAATCGGTTTCACCCTCGAATGATCGCGGCGCCGTGATCGGTACGGCAGAAACCGGCGGCACACGAGATTGCGGCGCCAGCGTCGGGAAGCGCATCGTTTGGCTCGATGGCACCGGCGAAAGCTTCATCGTCTCACTCGGGGAAACGGGAGGAAGCGGCCCTGTTGCCGTCGGAAGCACGGTCGGAAATCGAACCGTCAGCGAGCGAGGAACCTGGGGCAGCTCAACCGTTGCTGACGGGTCGATGGGCGACAACTCTTGGGTCAGCGCCGACGGTGCCAGCCCGTGATGTGCGCCGACCAAGTGTTCCACAGGTGTTTCGTCGGAACGAGCGCGTGATGGGACGAACAGCGGCATGCGCTGCGTACGATCCACCGGCAGCTCGGCCAACACCGCTGCGATCGCATCGCCGCTCTGGGCTGCAAGCGGATCGATATCTGGAGCCGGTCGTGAGGCCAAAAATCCCTGCATCGTCGGAACGTCGACAACGTGTTCTGGCACCGCCGCTTGATCCGGCAGTGGCAGATGCGAATCCGACGACTGTCCATCGAGCAAAACCCCATGCGGAGGGTCGTGCTCTGGGGCCAGAAGTCCGGGGGCAGGCGGCGGTAGCAAAGTATCTTCCTCGAAATCAGAGGGAGGCTTTTCCGTCGGGGCAGCAGCGGGCTTTTGGGGCATGCGACACGTCCTCGCCTGGAGAGCGAGCCAAGCAGCCGCATCCTATTACGAGTTGCTTGCTTCTCGGAAGAAACCAAGCGACTCCTTACGACAGGTGGGGCAAGGTCAGAGATCAGCGACGAGGCGTCCGTTTTCGTCGGAAACGAGGGGCATATTACTTCACAGTATTTTTGTTAGCTAAATCACTCTACAATTGAACAACAGGAAAAAATTTCGTAAGGTAATTCCAGTGACTACTGCACGAAGACCACGATCCGAGGGGCGGCTGGCGAAGTACCTTCGCCGGTGTGAACGGGACTTCATCCTGAAGGCGCTGAGAATGCATCGCGGCCACAACAGCCAGACGGCAGCGTGGCTCGGAGTCTCGCGGCGCGCACTGTATGACAAGATGCGCGACTACGGGCTCGACGGTGAGGCATCGGCGATGCGCACCGAAGCGGGCATCATGGGGCCGCGCAAGGTCGATCTCGACAGTGGTGATGAGGAATAGAGACTGATGCGCCGCATGTGATATGCGTGCGGCATGTCAGAAACGCCTCCTACCGACTACGAGTTGTATCTTCGCGTGCCAGAGCTTCTGAGCCTACAAAAGCGCTCTGCTGAGCTGGCATGTCCTGATGAGCTTCTCTTCCAGGTGGTTCACCAAGCCGCCGAACTGTGGATGAAGCTCGCTGACCACGAGATGCGGCGGCTGGGGCCGATGATCTCGTCGGACCAGTTGGCTGATTCCTGTAGAATCCTCCGCCGGGTCCACACCGTGCTGGGGCTTCTCGCGCAGAGCCTTGAGACGCTCTACACGCTGACGCCCGCCGACTACATGCGCATCCGCGAGGTACTGGGTCGCGGATCGGGGCAAGAGTCGCCCGGTTACAAGCGAATGCTCGCGGTTCCAGCGGAAGTCTATCCCCACTTCGAGGCCCTTTTGGCCAGGCGGAAACTGACCCTGATCGAGATTTACCGCGAGCCGTCGCGCTACGCAGAGGTCTTCCAGGTCGCCGAGGCACTTATCGACTTCGATCTCTATCTGCAAGAATGGCGCAACCGGCACATCTTGCTCGTCTACCGCACCATCGGAGTGGGAACGCCGTCGCTCAAAGGCAAGCACTCAGAGCTTCTGGAGCGCGGCCTAAGGCAGCAGTTTTTCCCGAAGCTGTGGGAAGTTCGCGACGACCTGTTCGGCGAGTGGTCGGCCAAATATCCGTCTGGCGCAGACTATTCGCTGACCGGCAAGGTCACGCCCGAGCCAGTGGCCCCCGAAGCGCCACAACCGGCGCGAGCCCCCAAACCCCCCCGTCGCAAGAGCAAGTAAGCGAGGTTCCATGACCGAGCAAGATCTCCTCGGGCTGCGAGGCGAGTTTCCAGCGCTCGCGCAGAGTGTCTACATGATCAGCCACTCTCTCGGTGCGATGCCGCAGGCGACGACCGCAGCCCTTCAAGAATTCACGTCGCTGTGGGTGAACAAATCGATCGTCGCTTGGGAAGACTGGCTCCGCGAGGCCCAGGCCGCAGCCAGCCGCATCGGACGCATCATCGGCGCCGCACCGGGCACAGTCCAGATGGCGACCAACGTGAGCCAGGTGCAGGCGACGATCGCGAGCTGTCTCGACTTTTCGGGACCGCGCAACCGAGTGGTCTACACCGACATGAACTTCCCGTCGGTAAGCTACATCTGGAAAGCGGA
>CAYTGC010000587.1:0-3181 GCA_964437195.1 uncultured Myxococcales bacterium
TGCGAGTCTCGCTCCTGCTCGGCGGTTTTTTTGTCGGTGCCGGAGTCTCTACCGGAAACAAGCAGGAGACCACGGTGGGGGCGACCTGCAAGTCCTCTCTGGTGGCTCCGCTTGCTGAACGTTGGCTGGCGCGGTGGGAACGTTCCAGTGCGCGTGCCCCGATCGGAGAGTCTGTCCTGAGTTCCGATCGCGAGGTGGCGATCCGCTGCCATCCGCAGTTCCTGACCGTCCGTGAGTAGTATCTTTGCAGAGGGAGGACCGGTTTTTGTCCGTCGTACAGGTTGAGGGAACTGGTTCGGCGTGCAGAGACGGCAGTGCGGCAGCGAGCCGTCGCCCCGTGATGACATTCAATGGGCTGACACACCATCGGTGCGATGAAACATGGCTTCGACGCCGTCAGCGGCAGATGTTCTGCACCAAGCTGTCGCCGATCTGTAGCCGAGACGTCTGTGGCGTCGACTCCCTGCCGATGGGGGAAGGGACGGAGATGGGGCGTGCTCAGACGGCTGCTGGTTCGGTTCCCAGTATCAGGGTCCGTAGCTCGTCGTCGATTGGCAGTGTTTGGTTGCGCATGTAGTCGAGGAGGACTACCACGGTCTCGCCTTCTGCGACGAGCGTGCCGCTTTGGGCACTGCTGGTCACGCGATAGCCAAGCGTCACGGATTTGCCACCGACCCGCAGCGCTGTGACCGTGACCTCGATGGTGTCCGGGTACTTCACCGGCCGCCGGTAGTCGATGGTCGTGCGCGCTAGCATCGGTCCGATGCCCTGGCTGTACAGGTGTTTGGCAATGGGAATGCCCTCCCACCAGATGATGCGCGCCGACTCGAACCAGCGCAGATAGATGGTGTTGTTGACATGTCCCATCGCGTCCATGTCGCCCCAAGCGACAGGATGCTGCCATCTCACCGAATGCGGACCGCCGCCAGAACTCATGCGCGCATCATCGCATATTGCGTGCTCGGGAGCGAAGTGCCATGGTGGGCAAAATCGCATTCCTAAGAGGAGCCACCGATGCCAGGTCCCCGACAGTCGATGCTCATGGCCGAAGCCCGGAAGCACATGCCGCAAGGCGTGGCCGAGAACTATCGCTACTGGGGGGACGAGCGCACGGTCTTCGTCGAGAATGCGCAAGGCTGCCGAATCACCGACTGCGATGGTCAAAGCTATGTCGATTTCCGTCTGGGCTACGGACCCATTATCTTAGGCTACCGCGACCCGCGGGTCGACCAGGCCGTCGTCGAACAAATCGGTCGAGGGGGCACGGTATCAGGTTTCTCATCGTCGCTCGACACAACTGTGGTCAAACAGGTGAAGGCTCTCTGTCCGCAGGTGGGTAAGATGCGCTTCGCCAACTCCGGCACGGAAGCGGTGATGGGAGCGGTCCGCACGGCGCGTGGGTTTACCGGACGTGAGCGCATCGCCATCGTCGAGGGTGCCTTTCACGGACTTTATGACGAGATGATGTGGAAGTCCGACATCGAGAACTGGCAACCCCAGGGGGGCGAAGCTCCGACGGTGATTCCCTTTGGCAAAGGAATTCCCGTGGGGTCGCGCTCCCTCGTCGACATCATTTCACTCAACGACTTCGAGATGCTCGAGGAGCTGTTTCATCGGCGGAAGGACTCGCTGGCCTGCGTGGTGCTGGAGCCCATTATCGGCAATGCGGGCAGCATCTCCGCCAGTCAGGCCTGGCTACAACGGCTGCGCGATCTCTGCGACCAGAACGGCTCCTTGCTCGTTATCGACGAAGTCAAGTCGGGCTTTCGCGTCGCGGCGGGCGGGGCCCAGGCACTCTATGGGATCTACGCCGACCTCACTACCTACGCCAAGGCGATGGGGAATGGCTATCCCGTTGCCGCCTTCGGTGGGCGCTCAGAGGTGATGGATGTCGTTGGGTCGCATCGCGGCGGCGTGGTGCATGGAGGCACGTACACGGCGAACCTGGTGGCGCTGAGCGCCGCGCATGCGACCCTCAAAATCCTGACGGAGACCCAGGCGCTAAAGACGATCGATCGCGTCGGGGAAGGAATCCGCGCGCTGCTCGGTCGGGTCTTTTCGGCAGCGGGCATCGAGCATGCGTTCGCTGGACCCCCCGCCATGTTTGGGATTCACTTTACTCCCCATGTGCCCACAAACTACCGCGACTGGCGGCGAACCGATAGCGCGCTTTATACGCGCTTCGCGTGGAAGTTGATCGAAGCGGGCGTAATGCTCGAACCCGACTCACGCGAGCCATGGTTCATCTGCGAGGCGCACCAGCAGGTAGATCTCGGCTGGCTCGAGGATGTGGCAACCAAGGCCATTGCCGCTGCCAAACAAGCCTCTTTGTAGGGACCCGGGCCGCGAGTCCAAACGTGCCAGCCACAAGCAGGCTCAGCCTGCGCAAACACGGCAATGGAGGCAAAGACCATGCAGGCTGTAGGACACTTCCATGTAAAGTTGACGCCACAGGCAGCGGCACCCGGCATCGAGTCCGCTGGGCTTGGCCGTATGACGATAGACAAACAGTTCGAAGGCGAGCTCGCCGCGCACAGTCTGGGAGAGATGCTGGCATTTCGCACCGCAGTATCAGGCTCTGCCGGATATGTGGCGATGGAGCGCGTGGATGGCAGTCTGAACGGGCGCAAGGGCAGTTTCGTCTTGCAGCACAGCGGCACCATGAACCGCGGGGAATCCTCGCTGGCATTGACAGTGGTGCCGGATTCTGGAACGGGAGAGTTGGCGGGCCTCACTGGGGCCATGACGATCGAGATCAAGAGCGGCTTGCACTCCTATCACTTCGACTACCAATTGCCTTGAACGCGATTCTCTAACTACTTGGGCTCGCTTCGTTTGACACCCGCGGACGCAGTACGCCCGGAAGCGAAATCGCCCACGAGCAAAGGCGCAAGGAATGGCGAGCGGAAGGACTCTCAGCGATGGTCGGGCAGACAGTCGAGTGCCGTCGCCCAACCCTGCATGGTTCGGGCTATCAGTGCCCAGACCATGCAGCCGAAACCGCGATTACGTTTCGTACGACCCTCAGGTGATCAACTGCGAGCAGGGGGCTCTTCACCAGCAGTACAGGGTTGGGGAATGGGGCGGTTTGTCGAAACAGCAACAAGCCGCCAGTCGGTGCGCAAAATATTCTACGGGTCTGGGATTTGTTTCCGTGGCCACGCTTGCACAACCTTGAGCT
>CAYTGC010000588.1:0-3174 GCA_964437195.1 uncultured Myxococcales bacterium
AGCTGCATCGCTTCGACTGGGAATCGCGCGTTGCGTCGGTTGTGGCCCAGGCGGCGCGGCGACTCGGTACGCCGGTTGTGGCATTGACCGATTCCGTGGCTGGTTTTCTTGGGGCGGCTGTTGCTGAACAGCTCAACTTGGCCCACATAAGCGAAGTCCTTTCTGCGCGGCTCGACGTCTCTGCGGAGGATGATCCCCAGCTGCATGTGCGACGGCGTGGACTTCGCGGTGTTCAAACCCTGTCTGGTGGCGCCCAAGCGGTTCTGTCGGTGCTACCGCCAGTCGGGCGAGACGCTCAGGTGTCCGCTTCGCCATCGGTGACGCCTGTGCAGGTCTGGTCCCTCGATGAGCTATCGATGTGCTCGGGGGATTTGCTGGCGCCGCAGCTTGTGGCCGAAGAGGCAACTGTTCGTCGCCACCGTCCCCGTCTGTATATTGGCGCCGAGGCGCTGGTCGAAAGACTTCGCCGCGACGGTTTGGAGTAAGTACAAATGGCTCGAGCGCGCGTAAAGTCAGCGATGGCACCGCAGACCCAGCCGGAAACGGTGGGCTCGGGGCGTATTTCGGCGACTGCGCGCATGGGCGATGTGAGCCGTCTTCTGCGGGCCCGCAGCTTCTGGGTCGAGGGAGATTCTCCTGCGGCGCAGCGAGTTCGCGGCAACTTGCAGCTTGGTCCGGCGCAGCTTGATCGCGAAGCCGACGCCTGGGTTTCTGCGGGTCGGATGCCGCCCGAAAAGATGGGCGTTGCGCTGGCCGAAGGCTCGGCCCTGTTGGGACCGCATAGCTTTGGGTTTCTGAACAATGTCGACGGGATTGCTCCGCTGGCCGCGCCGCTGCCGGAGCGTCCGCGGGTCGGGCGCGTTGCGCTGGTGGTTCCGCGTCGGGATGCTTTGCCTGAGCTTGCGCCGCTGCTCCTGACTCGTCTGATCGGGGTTTCGTGGCTGGTCTCGGTCGGCGATGGCGATCCTGCGGATGTTCTGAGCTTTTTGCAGCATGATCCGGCGACGGGTGGCCTTTTGGTTGCATTGGGCAAAGGCGCGCGGCCCCTTGGTCTGCTCGACAGCCTGGCGGGAAAACCGGCGGTGGTGCTTTTGCCCGAAAACCATCGCGACGTGCCGCTCTTGCGTGCCGTTTGTCGACGGACCATGGCAAAAGTGACCGACAACCTGGAGGAATGGCTGTCGCACGGTGCACTGCTCGATGCGGGCTTTCCTGCGTCAACCGGACGGACTGGATCTCGACGGGACAAGTCGAACGGTCCGCGGATGAGCGTTGTGGTCCTTGGTGCCGGAGCGGACTTGGTGCAGCGCGAGCTTGCTCTTTTGCAGTTGCCACCGCCGGTTCGTGTCGATGCCGATGACGTGGACGCGGTGGACCGGGCGCTTTTGCGCGCCGCAGACCATGCCGACTTGCTGATCTTGTGTGGCGCTCGTGAGCAGCTTTCAGAGCTGCGTCCGCCGCGGGCTGCGATCTTCCTTGAGCCATCCGAGCGAGATCGGCTGCGGGCGCTCTTGCGAGCGATTCGGTCCGTGTCGCTTCTGCCTGTCCCGCATACACCGGTCGAAGTCCGTCCTGTGCGTGAGCGCCTTGATGCAGTGCTCGCCGATCTGCCACCGCCGCTGTATGTGGCCGGCGAGGTTGTCAGGCGCGAACCGCTCGGAGATCACGATGTGAAGCGACTGCTGGCGGCGTACGGCGTGCGGGTGTCGCGACAAGCGCCAGTTCACACGACGACGTCTGCCCTGCGCGTGGTCAGCAAGCTGGGGACGCCGGTTTGGGTGCTGCCTGGACTGCCTCCGCGTGAAGATGTGACGCAGCTGGCCAGTGTGGAGTCTCGTGACGGCGTCTTGTGCCAGTCTCAGGCCGAGGTCAAACGGCAGACGGCGCTGCTTTTGGAACGCTACGAACACGTCCTGCTGCGGGAAGTTCCGCCGCGCGGTCCGTCGCTGCGAATTCAATCGGTTGTCGAGCGCGGGCTGGGTCCGATCTTGCGGATTGATCGCTGGGGCGCGACAGACGAAGACAGGTCGGAAGCGAGCCTGCTTCCGATGCTTGCCGATGAAGCCCAAGCCGTCGCGCGGTCCTATGTGTCGCTGAGCGAGCAGGATCAGCTTGATGCGCTCGCCGAGCTGCTCGGGCAGATTGCCGCGTGCTTCGATGCGCAGCACCTCGATGGCGATCTGCTGGTTCGGCTGGGCCCAGCGCCGATTGTGGTGCAGGCAGCGGGCGTGCTGCGGCGCGGCTAGGCTGTCACCAGGCAGACTACGCCCGCGACGGTGACGACAATTGCGGCAGACCGCCGTAGGTCGAGCGTCTCGCTTCCCAAAAGTACACCGATCGGCACAGAGAAGAGCGGCGAGAGCGAAGCCAGTGGCGCAGCGATGCTCAGATCGGTGTGGGTCAGGGCATAGACGAAGATTGAGCTGCCGATGAACGCCTCGAGGAACACTGCGGGGGAAAAGCGCAAAAGTTCGCGAGGAGACAGCACCAGCTTTTCTTCTGCGCCCCCCTTTCGGCCAAGCTGACGCAGTCGCCACAGCCAAATCGGGCCGATGACGACCACCGCCAGAAAATAACGATAGCCGTTCACCACAAACGCATCGAGGCCGACGCCGCCCCGTCGCACCGAATAGGTATTTCCTGCCCAAAACAGGGACGTCAAAAGCGCCAAGAGCACTCCGACGAGCCGGTCTTTGCTGTTGGTAGGGACGCTGCGCGCGCCACGATCCGCGGCTTGCAACAGGACCAACCAGACGACGCCAGCGACGCATAGCAACGTACCGACGAGACGCTGTCCACCGATGGGTTCACCGAGTGTCAGCGCACCCAGCAACGTCGCCCAGGCCGGGTAGACCGAACCGATCGCGAGCGCCGTCGGCGTACCGATGCGCAGCGCTGCCGTATAAAACAGCGTATCTCCGACGCCGTATGAACAAATCACCGACAGGGACAACCAGCTGAGGCTGTGCGGCGTCAGTGCCCCGAATCCAGTGCCACCAACGGTCGCAAGCGTGGCCAATACAAAGAGCGGGGCTGCGATTGCGGCACGAGCCAGGTTGACCTCGAGCGCGCCGACCCGACCGGCTTGCCGAGTGTACACAGACGAGCCAATCGCCCAAGTGAGCGAGCTACCGAGCGCGCAGAGCGGGCCAAGATATGTCGAAGGGTCGGCGA
>CAYTGC010000589.1:0-3167 GCA_964437195.1 uncultured Myxococcales bacterium
GTTTGAGGGGAAGCAGCTGTGGGGCGCTGCGCTCACTCCATGACACCGGCTTGCTGCTTGGCTTCGGCGAAGCTCGACTCGGTGGTCAGCAGGCTGGCCAGATAACCATCCACCTCGGGCAGCGCAGTGGCACGCGTTAGGTTGGCAGGCGTGGTCAGCCGAGAGAACAGAACGTGAACAATCTTTTCGCGCGCCACCCAGACGTGGGCATAGCCGTGGGGTTTGCCGCTCGAGAAGTACAGGACTTCCGGCGTTCCGGTCTGCGGATTTGTCCGTTCATCCAGATAGATCACCGAGTGACCAGTCTCTTTTTTTCCCACCGAATCGTTCCACCAGATCTTCATGAAGTCGCCCGGACGCTTCTTGGACCAGTCGGTGAAGTTTGTGCCAATGCCGAGCTGGTGGAACATCACCGCGGTTCCCGGGCCGTTGGCGTTCCAGCGGCCCCACAGTCCTTTGCCGTCATCATTCATCAGTGAGTCGAGCGAAGTCGGTGGCGCCAGCAGCTGCAGCGAGGCCAGCGGCACGTCGAGCCGACCGGCTTCGCGCAGTCGGGCGAGCGTGCGCAGCAAGACCAGATAGGTCGCGGTCGAACAGAAGCTCGGCTTGGCCAGTGCCGGCTCGACGCGAAAGTCGGGTCCGATGTGGACCGCATTCATCAGCGCCTGGCCAGAGGCACGCGTCACATCATAGCCGCCGCCTTCGGGCATCTCGGCCACCGCCTGCAGCACGATCCGATTCAGCTCTGGCAGCGGAAGCGCAGACGTGGCCGGGGCGGGCTGCGGTGGCCGTAGCGACACCGGTGCGCAGGCCGATATGGCCACCGTTAGCAATCCCAGCGCCACCAGTTGGTATCGACAGGTCATTGCGCTTCCTCCCATTGAAAAGTAGACAGGAAGTTCACACGCGGTTTCGGCTGCATGATCCACGAACGGGAGACCGCAAAGACGGCGCCGATTGCCGTGTCCACGCAGCACCGAAGCGACATCCAGAAGCTCACGGCATGATGCTAGACATCGGTGCCTGTCTTTTTGTCCGGGCAGATCTCCTTGCGCCCCGACTCGCCAGGGAGCCACTCGGTGCGCAGCTCGTAGTCTTCGACTTTGGTGCCGGTTGTACTGGCCTTCTTTACATTGTAGGCGGCCTGTACCAAGTGCTGGAGATAGAAGCTCCACGATCCACGGGTCTTTACTCCGACGACGGTGCCATAGCAAATGAAGCCGACGCTGGTCGGCGAGAGCTGCACGCGCTTGCCATCTCGGCTCTTGATGTCGGCCCCGGAGAGCCCCTTCTGGGTTTTGATGGCTTCGGAGAGACGAACGTACTCATTCGCATCGATGGCGGGTCCCAGATAGTCCTTGGGTCCAATGTAGCGACCTCCGTTTGACTTTAGCCCCGGCTTACCGGCTTTTTTTAGCTGTGCGCTGAGGGTCCCGCGGGCGATCTTGAAGCGATTGACCATGTCGTCGGTCTTGGTGTTGATCGCCTGCAACATCCGCGGTCCGTCGGCTGGCAGCTTGAAGTCACCTATCGATCCGCCGGTGTTCTTGGCATTGAAGTGCCATACATAGGGCTCGTCGAGTTCGCCATCGATGCAGACCAAACAGCCGTTGAGCTGTGCGGTGATGAAGAAGGTTGGCTCGTTTTGGACGCCATCTGGCTTCTTGAGCTGCATCCCGATGCCGCAGTTCATGCTCCACGGCAGTACATACGCGGCGGTGCCACCGTTCTTTACGAACTTCGCATTCTGGGTCCCGCTGTCGGCCTCGACCTTCACCTGGCCGATAGCCGATGCCGGATTGACCATGTAGACCATGGATCCAGGGACCAGGTCTGTCAGTCCAGAATTGGGTGGTGTCATCTCGCCGCCGGTCACTCGCAACAGGTTGTTCTTTAGAAATCCTTTTGGGTCATCAAACAGAGCCATCTCGAACTCCTTTTCCGCTCATCGCGCAGAAGCGCTGCTACGCAAGTCATGTGCATTCCCAATGCCCTCTCCAAAGCGGCTCAGCGCCGGTCCCATGTGCTTTATGCGCATCCCCGTGCCGACAGCTCGGCATGCGCACGCTGCTCGATCACTACGCGGCCGCGCGTTCGAACACGCACAAGCTGAGTCTACCTATCCGCCCAAGCAAACTGCTCCGATTTTCCCCCTGGGCCAGACAAGAGGGCAAGCGATATTCGCCGATCGCAACCTGCTTCTCTGTGAGAGGGAGCAAATGGGACGTCGTCCAAGGGCTCGGACAACCTGGGGGAGCCGGTACCCACAACTGGCTGCGAACGCTGGTGCTGTCGCTGGGATTCCGATTTCGATAGCGCAGCGTGGCAGCCCCCCACGTTGGTGATTGCGAGCGCCAAGATGGGCCCAACGACAGTTTTCAGCGCAACCGTGGGGGTAGTAAAGAGGGCCGGACCGGCTCCCATGAGGGAGACGGCGGCTACTGGCGGAGCTGCGGACCTGAGGACATGCGCTGGTGATCGACAGGCGGGGCCTGCGGTATCGTGGTGCAGTCTCGGATGATTTGTTGGTAGTTCGTGGTGAAGGCGCCGCCGTCTCCGTATTGAACTTCCAGGCGCGATCCCGAGGCCGGAAGCAACATTCCAAAGAAGACATGACTGCCTTCCAACCGACGGGAGTGGTCGTCGTAGCCGGGGCCGCAGTCCACATGAATGCGGAGCCGCAGTTTCTCATTCTGTTGCGCGAGCTGGCTGACGCGGATTCCATCCATATGACGTATCTCGAGAATCAGGATCACCAGGCGCTCGGTGTTCCAATCGACGCCCGAAGCGCAGCCGAAGAGTTCCCCGAAGCCAGACTCGGAAGACACCTCAATCGGACGGTTTTGAGCCAGTCTCTTCAGCGCTTTCCACTGGGTGACGTAGACCGGTCCATGCGTCGGTAGACACGGCACGCGGAGCGGTCGCCACTGCACCGGTACGATCGGTCCCTTTGGGGGTCCCCCGTACGCGCCCCCGGGATGTCCGAAAAAGTATGCCGCCAACGTACACATCAAGAGGGACTGCAACTTCATCCAAACACGCTCCTTGGATACAGCCTATCGGAACGGACCCGTCTTGTGCCGGTTCCCAGTGCTACGGTAGGTTTTTTGGGGACAACGATGACCGCGATTCAGTGTGATGATCTTTCCTCGAAAAAGTGGAGTAGT
>CAYTGC010000590.1:0-3161 GCA_964437195.1 uncultured Myxococcales bacterium
TACTCGAGCATCCAGGCGTTCTCGGGGCTCTTCCAGGCCTTGGTCATGCCGCGTGGCAGCTTGGCGTGATCACCCGGTTTGTAGGTGATTCGCTCGGTCGGCCTGTCCCCCACGTAGACCCACATTTCCCCATCGAGCATGAAGTCGTGGATATCGAGCCGGTAGCGTCCCGAATACCCCTCGGTGCCAATCGACGACCCGAAGATGATCAGGTATTCCGTCAGCGAGCCGTGCAGCACCATCATGCTGCCCGTCGCACCTCCAGCGATGTTGAAGATCCAATCCTGCTTGGTCGAGATGTAGCCTGGATAGGCCTCGGCGACGTCGGAAACGAGCTGGGTGATAAGCTGCTCACGCGGCATGCCGACGACGCGCTTGGCAAGGGAATGAAGCTTGTCTGGATCAAAGATGTAGCCCATGGCGGTGTGCCCTCGAACGTTGCTTGGCGGAAGTTTGCGAGGGCACTTTGCCAAAATCACAGTCCGCTTGTCTACGTTCGCTATCGCACGGCCCCGACGACCTGACCGCACATAGGCCGCACGCGGACCTGGCTTGGACCTGGGCGGGACTACGGCAGCTCGTCTTCGGGTCCGAGCGGGTCGCTTCCAGTCGGTGAGGTATCACCGCTGGCTGGGGGGGCTGGCCTTGGCTTCTCTGTCGGGGCTTTGGCAGACGGCTTGGCTTTGGGGGGACTTGCTTCCATCCGCTTGTCTTCGCTGTCGGCCAGGTTCTCTTTGCTGGTCACTCCCGATTCTTTGTCGGCATCGGCCTTGCCCGAATCACGGGTCGGCAAAGGGGCAGTCGGAGGATACGGCGGACCAAAGAAGCCCGGCGGCGCAGTCCCCGGATGCGGCGGACCAAACGTGGCGACGCCCGAGTCATCGGTCTTGTCATCAACAGTCGGTGCATCGAGCGGCTCGCCAGCCAAGAGCTTGCGAATCAGCGCGCTCCGCTCCGACGCTGACATGTTCTGATAGGCGATGACCGTCTGGCCTGCTTGCAGCTCTGTCGATCGCGGCATGCGGTTGATGCGCTCCATGTCCGCAGCCGACAGGCCAAAGCGCTTGCCGATCTTTTCGAGGGTATCTCCCGACTGAACCTTGATCACGAGCCGCCGTCGCCCACGTAGCGTCTCGACCAGATCGAAAAACTCGTCGCTACCCGTCGTCACCACCCGCACGCGCGCCGGGTCGACCAGCACCACCTGCGAGGTATCAAGCTGCGGGTCCACCCACAAAGACAGCACCATCTTGGTCGCCAGCGTCGCCTCTGGATCGAGGTTGTTCCAGCGAAGCAGGTCGGTGTCTTTGACCTTAAAGAAGCGCGCAATCGACCAGATGTTGTCGCCCGAGATCGTTCGGTAAAAGATCTGCTTTTTGCCGGGAACGCTGAAGCTCTTGTCCGGCACGGCGACGACGACGATCTCATCCCCAGCCAGCGATCCGATCTGCGATGGCAGGCTGGGATCAATGCTCGCCTTCGCCGGAGGAACCAAAAGCGTAAGGCCAGCGCGGACCTCACCGGCGTCTTCAATCCCGTTGATGGTCCGCAAGCGGCTGACCGCAACACCACGGACGCGGGCGATGTCTTCGATCCGCTCACCGAAACGAACGATGTATGACTCGAGCTTTTCGCCTCGGTAGTCGTACGCTGCCACAAACTGGGCAGCCGTTCCCGGTGGCAGACGCAGCTCCCAGGTTTCGCCGGGACCAAGAGGCGGCGTTCGTCCCCGGCGAAGATGTGGGTTCAGGCGCTGCACATCCTCGCTCATCGCCCCGATGGCACGCGCCGCACCGGCCACGCTCACCGAGCTATGCACAGTCACCGCGTCGAAGGCGAGCGGCGGGTCGGGAACCATCTCGTCGTAGCCAAAGAAGCCTTTGTTTTCCCCAACGAGAGCCGTCGCAATCGCCTTGGGTACATACAGAAGCGTCTCCCACGGCAGCCCGTCTTCGTGCCGACACAGCTCCCAGTAGTCGTTGGTGTTGTACTTCTGCATCGCCCGCAGCACTGCGCCATAGCCAGCGTTAAACGCCGCCAGCGCCAGGTGCCACGAGCCAAAGCGCGCCTTGAGGTCACCCAGGTAACGGGCCGCAGCCTCCGTCGAGCGCACCGGATCTTGCCGCTCATCGACCCAGTAGTCGACGCGCAGACCATAAATCCGTGCGCCCTCGGGCAAAAACTGCCACAGACCGACCGCGCCCTTGTGCGACCGATCGTGCGGGTCGTACCCACTTTCGATCATCGACACATAGAGCAGAAAGCGCGGCAGGTGATTTTTGTCGAGCGCCTGCTCAATCAGTGCTTTGTATCGGCCTTGCCGACGCAGCCAGGACGCCATGATCGAGCGTCCGCGCCGCTCGTCTTTGTAAAACTCCAGGTACTTGATGACGTGGGCCTCGAATCGCACAAACGTCGGTGCCAGCCCCAAGTTGTCGAGCAGCTTGAGCGCTTGCAGCCACGGCACGGACGAACTAGGCGGCGGCGTCTCGGGCTTTTCCGGCAGCGGCGTATGCAGACCGTCGGGCAGCGCATCGGGCCCCGATCCGCCGTGCAGACCACTTGGATCAGCTGGCCGCGACAGACTCTCCCGCAGACCGGCCCGCGGGAACGTCTCGGTTTCAAAAGACCGCAGCTCGCGCAGCTCAGCAGACTCACGCGAGACATCCAGCGCGCCACCGCGAATCGCTTTGCGCTGCACCCGGTCGTCTTTGGGATCGATGGCCGTTCGCCCGCCATCCGCAGCGGTGGTATGCACTTCCGCTGGACCCGCAGCGAGCGCCGGACTTGCAGAAAGCAAAAGCCAAAACCCACTGCGCGCCCCAAATGTACCGAGCCTGACCCCGTACTTTGGTCGGCGGGTGGGGACATCGCGCTTCATCATTTTGGGAAGTTAGCAGCACACGAAAGCGGCCACCAACATTTTTGCGTCGCCCGCACCTTGGCCCGCAAAAGCGGCCCGGAAAAAAGATGTCCGCCGCTAGCTGTTCCCTCCCGACTGGGCTAGCGAGTATCATCAACTTCTCACTTCGTTTCGAACCCATGGGGCAAAAGATGCGTGCGCTGTTCTCGATTCGCCGCCTGCAGGGGCCAGCCCTTCTGCTCGTCGCCGCCCTCGGTATCGGCTTTCAACCAAGTAGCGCGCTCGCCCAAGGACGCGC
>CAYTGC010000591.1:0-3156 GCA_964437195.1 uncultured Myxococcales bacterium
GCGCTAGTTGGTCCACTGCTCCGAGAGCCGCTCTGCCTGCTCAAGCACCAAGCGAATGGCCTCTTCCTGTTTGTCTGGCGGGTACTTGTAGCGTCGCAAGGTGATGCGTACCAAGTTGCGCAACCGAGCACGTACACTTTCGCGCTTTTGCCAGTCGACACTCGTACTCGCACGCAGTTTCGCGGTTAGCTCGAAGGCGATCTTCTTTAGCAACTCGTCCCCAAGCTCGAGCACTGCGCTCTCGTTGTTCGCTAGCGCGTCGTAGAAGGCAAGTTCCGACTCGTTCAGGCCCAGGTTCTCACCACGCTTTGCGGCCTCTCGGAACTCCTTGGCTATTGAAATCAGCTCTTCGATGACCTGCGCGCTCTCGATCGCACGGCTTCGGTACCGGTTCAGCGCAGCCAACAGGCGCTCGCTGAACTTTCTCTCAAGGATCACGTTGGTGCGGCTGCGCGACTTGATTTCGTCGTTGAGTAGCCTCTGCAGTAGCTCAACGGCGAAATTGCGGTGCGGTAGTTGCCGCACCTCTTCAAGAAATGCGTCGGACAGTAACCGGAGATCAGGTCGCTCCAAACCAGCGAGCTTGAAGATGTCCTCGACGCCGTTGGCAACCACTGCGTTGTCGAGAATCTGTTTCAGCACCGCATTTTTGCGGTCCTGCGTAAGCTTTTTGTCGGTTTCCGTCGCCTTTGCGATGACGATCTTGACTGCCTGGAAGAACGCGATCTCCTCGCGCAACGCGATGGCCTCGCTCAACGTTCCACACAGCGAAACCGCTTTGGTGATCGCGACCACGACATCGAACCAGCGCTTCTTTCCGTCTTGCAGACCCAATACGAAATTGGCTGTCGGAAGCAAAAGTTGAGTCGCCTTGGTGCGATAGGCTGCGTAGTCAAAGCTGTGAAGGATGCCTCGAGCCACATCCATCAGTTCCTTGAGCTTTGCGAGCGCCTCGGCGGTGTCTAACGCTGGCTGGCCTTTGCCACGGCTCTCGGTATAGGTCTTGAGCGCTCGCTTCAGCTCGGCAGCGATGCCGATGTAATCTACGACCAGGCCGCCTTCTTTGTCGCGGAACACGCGGTTCACTCGCGCGATCGCCTGCATCAAGTTGTGGTTACGCATTGGCTTGTCTACGTACATCGTGTGTAGGCACGGCACGTCGAAGCCAGTGAGCCACATGTCACGGACAATGACGATCTTCAGAGGATCCTTCGGGTCCTTGAAGCGCTTTTCCAGAACCTTCTTGGAACTCGCGTTGTAGATGTGCGGTCGTAATTTCGCGTCATCCGCAGCCGAGCCGGTCATCACGACTCGGATCGCCCCATCATCGGGGCTGTAGTGACTCGGCTTGTCCGCATCCTTGCTCGGCTCCAGCGTTCCCTTCCAATGGGGACGCAGTGCAACGATGGCATCGAACAGATCCACGCAGATATGCCGACTCATCGCAACGATCATGGCCTTGCCCTCGACGGCTCCTTGGCGCGCCTCGAAGTGCCTGATCAGATCAGCAGCGACTTCCTTGATGCGTGGTTCAGCGCCGACCAGCTTTTCCAACGCCGCCCACTTGCTCTTCGCCGCCTCCCGCAGCACAACGCTTTCCTCGTCCTCGAAGATTTCCTCGACTTGGTCGCTAAGCTGCTCGATCTCTGCCTGGTTGATCTCCAGCTTGGCTAGACGGCTTTCGTAGTAGATCGGGACCGTAGCGCCGTCGTCCACCGCGTCCTGGATGTCGTAGACACTGACGTAGTCGCCGAATACCGCACGCGTATCCTTGTCCTCGCTTTCCACCGGCGTGCCAGTGAAGCCGACAAAGGTCGCGTTCGGCAACGCGTCGCGAAGGTGTTTGGCGAAGCCGTACTTGTACTTGCCGGACTCCTTGTCCAAAACAGCGCGAAAGCCGTACTGCGAACGGTGCGCCTCGTCGGCGACGACAACGATGTTGGTGCGGTCCGTCAGCTGCGGAAACCGCTCTTCCTCATCGGAGGGAGAGAACTTCTGCACCGTCGTGAAGATGATGCCCCCCGAAGGACGACCTGCCAGCAGCGTCCGCAGTTGGTCGCGGTCTTCGGCCTGCTGGGGTGTCTCCTTGAGCAGCGAGCGTACCCCCATGAAGGTCTGGAATAACTGCCCGTCCAGATCGTTGCGGTCAGTCACGACCACCAGGGTTGGGTTTTGCATCGCCGGCTGTTGCATCAGCTTGGCCGCGAAGCACACCATTGACAGACTCTTTCCCGAGCCCTGCGTGTGCCATACGATGCCCCCCTTGCGCGAACCTGACTGCACCAGCTTGCCGTATGACGCGCGTTCATCCGGAAGCGCGGTCGGTGAAGGAGCCGTCGGCGCAGCGGCAACCATGGCCACCCGCACCGCCTCCCGCACCGCATGGAACTGGTGGTAGCCAGCGATTTTCTTGTTCAGACCATCAGTGCCCTGCTCAAACAGGACAAAGTAGCGCAGGTAGTCCAATAGGAGATCGGGAGAGAAAAAGCCGCGTACCACCTTCTCCAGTTCGAACTCCAGTAGGCGCCGGTCGTTCTCATTGCGGATCGTGCGCCAGGGCAAGAAGCGCTCGCGATCCGCCGTCAGAGAACCGACGCGTGCGTGCAGCCCGTCAGAAATCACCAACGCCTCGTTGAAGACAAAAAGGTCCGCGATCTCCGTCTTGTAGGCGTCGATTTGGTTGAAGGCCGACCAGATGTCCGCCTGCTCCGCAGCCGGGTTCTTTAGCTCGATGACAGCAATAGGTAGCCCGTTGATGAAGCACACCAGATCGGGCCGCCGAGGCTGTTTCGTTCCCTGGACCGTGTACTGATTCACCACGAGGAAGTTATTGGCCTCGGGGCGTTCGAAGTCCACAAGCCGTACCCGGTCGCCGCGCTTGACCCCACCCTGCTCGACCTCGACCGGCAATCCGTCAATCAGTGCCTCGTGAAAGCGTTGGTTGCTCTGCACAAGCGACGGTTCGTGTAGCTTCGCCACGCGATGCAGCACTTCGTCGAGGACCGCATTCGGCACGTCCGGGTTCAGTCGATGCAGTGCGTCGAATAGCCGCTGGTTCAGTACCACTTGCCGATAGTCGGCCCGTTCGGGTGACTCGCCATCCGCAGCGATGTCCGGGCCGTGGCGGTATTCCCAGCCGACGTCTTGGAACCAGGT
>CAYTGC010000592.1:0-3156 GCA_964437195.1 uncultured Myxococcales bacterium
CACAGCTGTCTTTGCGACCAATGGAGAGCTTCTTCTGATCCGTCAGTCGATAGGGCGGCTCGTCTTGGATCTTGCCCGATCCGACAAACACCAGTCTCAGCTCGGCGTGAAGCGGCTCTTCATCCTCTTCTTCGTCTTGGACGATCTGCTTCGTGTCGCTCATCGCTACTCCCTCAGCTCCCGCAAAGAGTATCGCACGTTGCCTTCATGACGTTTCAGAAAGCGCACGCCTGCGTGTTCGCAACAGCGGCTGCCGGAACAAGTCCGAGATCAAATCGAGCCTGTGCCGTCGGTGCTGCATAGATCGCATAGCCAATCCGATCCAGATTGCCACGATGCGCAATCGCTCGACGGGCCAGACGCGCCGCTTCGCTTAGGCTGATTCCGGTCTTGGCGTTGCGATAGAAATGCTCGGCAAAGCCCATCGCCCCGGCGTCGGTCACTGTCCAAGACGGTGCCACCACCGCCCCAGCGCCGGCGTCAAGCAGCTTCGAGGCCCAGCCACCATGACCCCACAGACTGCGCTGCTCGATTCCTGCTTGGCAGGCATTGAGGAACACGAGCGCGCCATCCAGACTGCCGCGCTCTCCGGGTCGTACGAGCGGAACATCCGTCGCATGAAGCTCTGCGTCTTGCAGCATCAGTGCTTCTCCGATGGGCGCGTCCGCTTTGCTCTGGCCATGACACGCGAAGTGCAGCACCTGGGCCCGCGGCGATCCGCGCAAACAGCTCTGAACATCGGGAAGCAGAGACAGATCAAGCGGCGCTTGACCCGTCACTTCCGCCAGCACCGCACGCTCTGCCCCTACCGATAGTCCTGAGTTCGTCGGGGCGACCATCACCGCAGTGCCACCGCCGACCTGCTCGGGCGCACTCCCAGTCCGCAGCCAGCGCGTCAAGGCGAAGCGCTCGCCCAGAAAGAATCCGGTCCTCCCACCACGCATTCCCATGGGTGACCCCAGAAACAGCGCTTCCCATGGTATCCAGATATCATCGCTCTCAATGTGTAGGGGAGTGCCTTCCTTCCATTTGTCTGCCAAGAGTGCATCCGAAATGCCGTGTGGGAGGATACGACTCGCCAAGTCAGACCCGATGCACTGCATCGAGTGCTCACGGGCCGTCCAGTCTGCTCCGCGCAGCGCTCGCTCCATGTCGCGACACAGCTTGGCCAGCAGTTCGCTTGCGTCAAACGGCAAACTCATCTCCGCACGCAGCGCGCGACCTTGCCACGCGGGTCCGCTGAGCACCACCTCGAAGTGTCGTTTTTCACTTGTCCGATCCCGTTCAAACAGACTTAAGAGTAGGCCTTCGTATCGCCGGGAGGAATCAATTCCTAGCGACAGCGAAGACACGGGACTAGGCGGCGAATCTGGCTGTTCGATCTCGGTTACCGTGATCGTGCGTTTCACGCGGCAGCGCTCTACCCCGTCGTAGCGAAAGACCACCGCAATTGGATGCGTACCGATCTCTGCCGCGTACAGCTCGAAGACGATTTTGGCAGCGCGGCCATCTGGGCAGATGCGCAGCATCGCGGACACGGGACTGCGCGCCTGCAACGCGGAACCTACCGGTAGCTCGAGGGATAGCTCGACATCCACCGGCGCATCCTCGCGCTCACGATCCAGAGAGAGCTTTTGGCCGCCATCGGCACTGGCCCGCGCTTGCGCAGCAACCTCCACAGCCAGCACGGTCTTTTGACGAACCACACGCGGCGCAGAAACAGTCGGAAAGGTCTCCAGCGGCGCTGCTTTGGGGCGCGGCTTGAACTTGTCCAGAAGCGAGGAAATCCGACACCCAGGTTGCGGTGGCTCACGACTGCTGCCCATCGGGTCGCCACGCCACGATCCAGAGTGTTCCGCCGGAAAGCCCGAGCGCGTTTCACCAAGCAGCTTCAACTCAAGAAGCAGCGCGCGCAGAAGCCGCTCTGCTTGCTGGAAATCTCCTTGTGAGAGACACACATCAACGGCTGCAAGCTTTGTTGCAAGCTGTGCGTAGATCTGCTCGTGAGCCCGTGCATCGGAAATCTGCGCTTGCTGTTCGAGCCAGTGTCGCAAAATGCCGGACAGGTGCGGAAGCGGGAGCGATTCGGGGGACGAGCTGTGCATCAGAAAGACCTTTCGCGAGGCGCGGTGTGAGCGTACCGAACCAGTGCATGCAAGTCTTCAGCCAAGTGCTCAGCGAGGACAATGCTCAAGCCGCGCACTTACGTGCCCATGGGTGCCCATGGGCAGGCATACGAGCCAGCGGAGGTTGACCAGGCATTAGACGCTAGCCCAAGGAGGCGGCTCGACGATCGCAGACAAGATGGCATGGGGCAAGAACGAGCGGTGGCAAGCGCACGGACTGTCGACACCTCGCTACCGGTGTTGGGGGAACAGTCCGGCTGTGATTCGATCATCTGACGCGGTCGGCAGATGGATGCTCGTCCATCTGTCCAGTGAGCCAGGCAGGCAGAGAGGTTGTGCGCCATGCTGGCATTCTCATCGTCAACCGGATGGCACGGCTGCGAGGATGCCCAAGCGTCGGGGAGTGGGCCGCGCAGCTTGAACAGCTTGGGCGAATTTCGAGCTTTGTCGAAGACCGCTGTGCGCTGTTTGATCTGGGACAGCCCTCCTTCCTTTTGACCGATCGGTTTCAGCGTTTTTCGACGCTGCTTCATAAGCGAAGAGAGTCTGCGCACCTGTCTCGCAATGAACTGGGAAAGCGCGCAGGCTTGTCTGATCGAACGATCAAGAACATCGAACATGCGCTGGTTTCGCCGTCGCGTGACACAGTCGTTCGACTCTTGGATGTGAAAGAGCTAGGGCTGACGTGGACCGATGTGCTCGGCGATCCGGTGAAGACAGAAGCCGATTCCCCATCGGAAAATGGGTACAACTGCTACATTCCTCCTGGTTACGATTCTCTGCGGATGTTCCAACAGTTCGTACGGTTGCTAAACGGTCCTGGTGGTCACCTCGAACGTATCTGGAGCATCGCAGCGCCATGTCGTTCGTCGCCATGTGCCAGGATCCATCCAATGTTGCACGGCTTCGGACGAGCTATCCGCTTGCAACGATCGCTCAGCGTATTGTCAAGGAATGTGGTCAGGTGCCGTTCAAGATCGTCGGGCTTGGCCTCTGACCGATCCCCTCAAATTTTCTCGACGGGACATTG
>CAYTGC010000593.1:0-3147 GCA_964437195.1 uncultured Myxococcales bacterium
ACGCGGCAATCGACTTGTCGCCAGAGTGCCCAACGTGACAAAATAGGACGGAATGCCATTTCTTACGGGCGATGTTGGCAGGCGGCTCGCGAGGCAGTCCCCGAAGCGCATCTCCCCGTGCCTTTTGGGCAGTCTGCTTTGCTGCCTGCTTCTACCTTGCGAAATGGGCAAAGCCTATGCGGGGCCAGATGGCGACGAACCAGCGCCTTCTCCACTTCGTGATCAGCCCGCCGAGCGCAAGTCCGCCCCGGTTCCCAATGTGCCTGTGCCGACGGAAGCCAAGGCCAACGAGACTGCGTTCGCTCTGCTGGGAGCCCCACCGCAAGCAGAAGTTCGACTCGATGGAAAGCTGATCGGAATTACACCGCTACCGCCCCGCACGGCAATTGAGCCCGGACCACACCGGTTGGTTCTCTCGCGTCGGGGTTTTTCGACCTTCTCTTCGGACTTCAACGCCATCGCCAATCGACTCGTCGCGGTGGAAGTCGAGCTAACCCCGCTGCTCGCCGTGCTCACGGTGAAAGCCAACGTGCCCGGTGCTCAGGTTTTTGTCGATGAAGACCTGCGCGGCGAGACGCCACTCGAACTGGAGCTGCGCCCCGGACCGCATGTCATCCGTGTTCGTCGGGTGGGCTACTTCGAGCAGACGTGGTCGGTTGCAACGGTGGCTGGCGAGCAGTACGACCGCGACCTCCTCCTCGAACAGCAGCCCGATCAAAAACGCACCGAGGAAGCGGTGTATAAGACCGAAAAGCGCTGGTATTCGCGCTGGTGGGTCTGGACGCTGGCAGCGGTTGGGGCGAGCGGTGTCGCCGCCGCGATCGTGACGCCCATTGTGCTTTCGCGTCGTTCCGATTGCGAAAAACTCAGCGGCGAGGTCTGCTTCCCAATCAACATCCAGCCGACGGCGTTGCAGATCGGCCTGACGATTCCCCTCCGATAGATTCTGCCGCAAGCGCTGGCGCCGCAGACAAACCTACGACTGCGTTTACACACCGACAGTCGGCTGCTAGGATGCGCCCACTTTCCTTTTGCCTGGTCGGAGTTTACGTGCATGCGGCGACGTGCAGAGCAACGAGGTCTTCGGTTTCGGTCTGATGAGCGGCGGTCTTTCACAAGCCGTCCGCTGCTGTCGACGGTGGCAATCTATCTGTGGGGAGCCTCGTCTCCGCTCGTTGCTTCCGCGCAGGAACCGCAAGCGCCGACGGCGGCACCTGCTGCGCAGACGGTGCCAACCGCAGCGCCGCCAGCCCCGGTCGCTGGCAATCCGGCGCCGGTGCCAGCGCCGCCTTCCGTCACGCCAGGAGCGCCGACGACACCGACGGACACGGCTGGATCGGCTCAACCGACGCCTGCTCCGGCTGTAACGGTTGCGCCGACCGCAGTCACGGCTCCGGCAATGACGCCCGCTGCGGCAGCACCTGCGGCGTCGACACCGACGGCAGCACCTGCGCAGACGGCGGCTCCGGCTCAGACGGCGGCTCCGGCGCAGCCCCGCACGGACGCAACTCCCGCAGCACCCGTCGCAGCCGCAACGACCCAAGCCACAGAGACGACGCCCGAGCCAAGCATCGACAAGCGCCCGCTTGAGGTCTCGGTTATCGTCGGTGGCCACTTCTTCTCGTCCACTGCCGCCATTGGCCGCAGTGACTACGCCGCCCCCGGCAGCGATCTGCGACACAGCGCGGCTCTCGGCGCGCGCATCGGATACGGAATCAGCCGTCACTTCCTCATCGAAGGCGAGTTCGTTGCGATGCCGACGCAGCTCGTTGAGAAATCGGCCCAGGTTCTGGTCTATACCGGTCGAGCGCACCTGCTGTTCCGCTGGCCGTTTGGCAAAAACGATCGCTTTCAGCCGTTCATTCTGGCCGGTGGTGGAGTCGTGGGCGTGCGACCCGATCCGGGTCTGCCGCTGAAGAGCGAAGTGCTCGGTGCATTCCACGCTGGCGCAGGCATGCGCTTCGACCTAAATCGCTGGGTCGGGCTGCGCCTCGACGGACGGATCGTGCTGCTCCCCGAAACCAAGACCCCCAGCTTTACCCAAGACTACGAGCTGCTCGGCAGCCTGTACGGACGGTTTGGCTATGGTTCCGACAAGCCCGCCGAGCCCCCGAAGCCGCTCGACATCGACCAAGACGGCGTTCCTGACAAAGAGGATCGTTGCCCAACTGAAAAGGGAGCGATCGAAAACGGCGGCTGCCCCGACCGCGACAGCGATAGCGACTCAGTGATCGACCGTCTCGACAAGTGTCCGGCGCAGGCTGGCCCGGCTGAAAATGGCGGCTGCCCCGACACCGATACCGACAGCGACGGTGTGGTTGATCGCCTGGACAAGTGTCCGGCCGAAATCGGGCCCCAGGTCAACGCAGGCTGCCCCGACACCGACAGCGATGGCGACGGCATCGTCGATCGGCTCGACAAGTGCCCGCAGCAGGCTGAAACGATCAACAACTATCAGGATCAGGACGGCTGCCCCGACGAAGTACCGGCGAGCTTGGCCCGCTTTGTCGATAAGAAGCTCGAAGGGGTGCAGTTCCTGCCGACAAAGGCGGACCTTGTGCCAACGTCGTTTGCGGTCCTCGATCAGGCAGTGGCAGCGCTTAAGGAAGTGCCGTCGGTACGTCTCGAGGTTCAAGGCCACACCGACAACGTCGGCAACCCGAACGACAACCTCACGCTGTCCCAGCAGCGTGCCGATGCGGTGAAAGCGTATTTAATCGGCAAAGGCGTCGATCCAGCGCGGCTCCAGTCTGTCGGTTACGGATCGACGCGGCCCGTTGCTGACAACAACATTCCAGCAGGACGCGCGCAGAACCGCCGAGTCGAATTCAAGCTGTTGCCGCCAGCTCGCCCGACGGTCATTCGCAAACCCCAGCCAGCTCCGGTGTCGCCGCTTGCTCCAGTGACGCCGGCGCAGAGCACACCAGCGGCTCCGACGGGAGCGCCGACAGCGCCCCCCGTGGGAACCAATCCGGCCAAGGCTCCCGCGATGGTGCCGGTTGCCCCAGCTCCGGTTGCCCCAGCAGCTCCGATGATCCCGGTGCCACCGGTCCCGGCGAAAGCACCAGCGGCTGCGGCACAGTCCGTCCCTGCTCCCGCGCTCCCACCACCGGCACCCAAGGCGCCGATCCCGGCTGTGCCAACGCC
>CAYTGC010000594.1:0-3132 GCA_964437195.1 uncultured Myxococcales bacterium
TATGGAATCCGTCACGCTTTCCGATGGCTTAGAGGCGGGTCCGCTTTCGCTGCTGGCGCAAGGCGTTTTGGCAGACACTGCGCGACGGTACGGCGACAGACTTCCAGGTCTGCGCAGTCGACTCGGGCTTGTGTCGACCGACTCGAACGAGGAAATTACGCTGGTCTTTTCCGACGATCGCTGCCTGATTCTGCCAGGTCTCGTCGAGCCAGACCTGACCATCGAGGCCGAAAGCGAGCTTTTGCCCCGACTGCAAACCGTGCCGAAAATCCTCGGGTTGCCGATTTTTGCGTCGCCCGCTGGGCTCGATCTGCTGCTGTCGCTGGTGCGTCACCCGCTCAAGGTGCGCGGTCTGACGCTGCTATTTGTAAATCCACAGCGGGCTGGTCGCGCGATCCTCGACGTCGCGAGACTCGTCCATCTGCTCGCAGGAACGTACTAGCGACGCTACGCTGGCTCGTCTTTCGGCAGAGCGCGAACGGCCAGCAACAGCGCATCAGCAACAGCGGGAAAGTCCGCGTCAGCGATCGTCCGGACGTCACAGAGAAGTCTTCCCGAAGCCACTCGCGCTATCACCGGCGGATCAAACTGCCGCAGCGCTGCTTGAACCGTGAGCACTTGGTCTTCGCCAATCTGAGGCGACACAGCCCAGCTCCACGGCTTGTGCAGCGGCTGAGAACCGCCACCGACCGCCGAACGAACGCGCAGAATCTGTGCGCTGTGCCCGTGCGCATCCAGCAGGCCGCGTAGTGTTTCCGCCCGTCGGCGAAGCTCGTTCTCCCCTTGCTGCAGCATGTTCATCGTCGGAATGTCGTCGAGTTTGCCGTCGCGATACAGCTCAAGCGTCGCAAGGAGTGCCAGCAGAGTCAGCTTGTCCGGTCGGAGCGCACGCAGCAGCGGATGTTTCGCCAGCTTCCCAATCACCGACGCCGACCCGCAGACAATGCCCGCCTGCGGCCCACCGAGCAGCTTGTCCCCCGAGAACATCACCACGTCGGCCCCTTGCGCCATGACTTCGGGAACGGTCGGCTCGACACCCGGGAAAGTGGAATCGACCTCACCTTCGCGTCTTGCATCGAGAGACGGTGCCTCACCAGTCGTGCCCGAAAGCTCTCGAAGCGCACCAGAGCCGAGATCGTAAAGGCACAAAAGCCCTCGGTCGTGCGCCAGGCGAGCCAGGTCTTTGATGCCCACGTCTTTGACAAAACCGACCTGGGCGAAGTTGCTCTGGTGGACTTTTAGGTACGCTGCCGTCGCTTCGCTCGTCGCCGAGGTGTAGTCGCGGGGATGCGTGCGATTCGTCGTTCCCACTTCGCGAAGAATCGCTCCCGATGACCGCATCACGTCAGGCACACGAAACGAACCACCAATCTCGACCAGCTCACCGCGAGAGACAACGACCTCGCGTCCAGCGCACAGGCCGGCCAGCGTCAATAGCACCGCTGCTGCATTGTTGTTCACGACGAGGTGAGCCTCGGCCCCAGTCAGCTTTTGCAACAGATTGGCAAGGATTTGCTGACGACTGCCACGCTGCCCGGAATCCAGCTGGTATTCGAGATTGCAGTAGCCGCCCGCCAGGTCTGCGACGCGATCAATCGCCGCCTGCGCAAGCGGAGCGCGTCCCAGGTTGGTGTGCAGCACGACCCCCGTCGCATTGATGACGCGACGCAGGGGCGAGGCACATAGCGCTTGGGCTCGCGTCTCAATAAGCTGCGCCGACAGCGTGAGCTTTTCGCCGCGTTGTCCCGTCCCAGCAAATGCCGCAGCTGCCAAATTCCCCGATGCAAGCTGCTTGCGCAGCGTCGAAAGTTCATCTCGGACCGCCTGAACCACCGCCCATCTCGGGAGCTTTTCCGTGAGCGCCTGGATTTCTGGCAGCGCTAGCACCGCACTGACTTTGGGAAGTCGACTTAGACTCTGGCTCTCGCTCATCGCAGGATCCTGTTCACGCCACAAGCTAGCGCTGGTTTAGCAGAGCCAGCGTCGCGCCGGGTCGATTTGTGATGATGGCGTCGACGCCCAGAGTCGATACGGCGGACACCTCTGTCGGTTCATCGACCGTCCAGGTGTTAACCCGTAGGCCTCTGGCTTTCCACGACCGAATGGACGGACCATCCACAAGCTTGGCCTCGGGATGCACGGCCGCGAGTCGGAACATCGGCAGACGAAAGAGCTCCCGCGTCAAAGGCCCCTGCCCTGCTTCAAACAGATACCCGAGCGGCACTCGGTGACACGACGACGACTGAAACCGCAGCAGTTGAAATGGGTCGAACGAAGAAACCAGCGTCTTGCCATTGCCAGATAGCCGTCCGCAGCGAGACAGTACCTGCGTCACAGCCTCGGCCAGACCATCGTCAAAAGGCAGTCTCAGGTAGTCAGATGCGCGATACAGCGTCTTTGACTTCAGCTCGACGTTGACCAGCGCATCTTCACCGAGCGCGAGCAGCACTTCATCCAGCGTGGGAATCCGCTCGCCGCGACCGACATCGAACCGACGAAGCTCGGCGAGACTGCTCGTGCGGACTTGCAACTCCGAGCCAGGCTGACCCGGTGCCAGCCTCGTCAGGTCATCGTCGTGAACCACGACGACTTCGCCCGATCCGCAGCGCATGACATCTAGCTCGACGCCGTCGGCACCTTGCTTCATCGCTTCTCGGAAAGCGAGGAGCGTATTTTCCGGGTGGTCGCGTGACGCACCTCGGTGACCGATCACCAGAGGACGCGAGGTCTTGCCAAAAGGTGCGACGCGCAGAAGGAAAGACAGCGGCTGCATATTGGGAAGAAGATAGACTAAGCTAAGTTAGGCGTTTTTTATCAGGCGGCGCCTCTTCAGGGTATGGCCAGCGACGATCCGCGGATTGGTAGCGTGTTCGGCAACTTCCGGCTTCTGCGCAAGCTTGGCGAAGGCGGAATGGGCGTCGTCTACGAGGCAGAGCATCACACGATTGCGCGACGAGCCGCCGTCAAAGTGATGCACGCAGAGTTTGCCAAAAACGACGAGTACGCCAAGCGCTTCCTCAACGAGGCACGAGCAGTAAACATCATCCGGCACCCCGGTCTCGTCGAGATCTTCGAGTTCGGGCAGGAAATGGACGGCTCGCTGTACATCGTCATGGAGTTCCTCGAGGGGAA
>CAYTGC010000595.1:0-3122 GCA_964437195.1 uncultured Myxococcales bacterium
CGGAACCTCGTTTGCTCCGCCGCGAATATAAATGGGTGGCCTTCCGGGTGTCAATGTTCGGCCACGGCGCACCTGCGTTTCTTCCGTGAGATGCCGATGTCCTACCGGCCCACGTCCATTGTCGGACCACTCCTGCCTATCTGGTGGCTTTGTCTTTGGTCGCCGAGTCTTTGCCTGCTTCCTTCTGGGCTTTTTGCGAAAGGAGGTGCCCAAGCGCTGTCTTGGCTTCATCACGAACCTGCGCGTCGCTGTGGCTCTGTGCGACGAACTCCAGGTACCGCTGTGCTTCATCGCCACCGAGCGCCGCCGCGGCCTCCAGCACTTTGCCCATTTCGCTGCGGTCGCGAAATTCGGTGCTATCGAGCAGAGGACGTACTGCGCTCGGGTCCCCCAGTTCCACCAGCGCCCCAATCGCTTGGTCTCGCAGCGCCGTTGGTGACTTGCGGTCTTTCAGCACCGCCATGACCAGCTTTTGCGCACCTTGATCCTTGCGCATCGCGAGAAGTCGTATCGCGACCCCGCGCAGGTCCGGTTCTCGGTTGTTGTCATTGGCCAGCTTCGTAAGTTCAGCCGTGGGCAAGCCGCACAGGCGAAGCTGCGCCCCCAAGCTATGCGCCGTATCGCGAACCGCCCGACGGGCCAGATCTGACCAGATGAGAGGTGTCGGTGCCGCCGTCTCCCCCGACTGCTCCGCCACCGCCAAGTGTTGCAGCCGCGTAAGCTCCGGCTGCGGTGTCTGCTCGTCGCTCATCACATCGACACCACGTCGAGTCCGCAGAAGTCCCGCCGTCAACGCCCGCAACAGGGGCGGTTTTGGCTTGGCTTCCGTTCCCGCCGCGTACAGCAGGCCCAGCTCCATCTGAAGAACGAAGTCGCCCGGCTCGCGCTGCGCCGGTGCGAGCGCAACCGTTACGTCGGCGCTGCGCAGTCCCTCGATCGCCGCGGCGACCAGCGGTTCGTTGTGTAGCTCACTGGGTGCCTTTTGGCTGGCCGCGCTCGCATCGGTCTGGCTGGCGATCTGAATGTCGACCACTCGCACCGGAAACGTCACCGCAGGGCGCTTGCAGCTCACCACAGCGCCGAGGCAAAGCAGCATTCCAAGCCAGACAGCCCACGAGCGACGTCTCATGGCGGCAAGTATACCGTGGACGAACGCTGCCTACGTCTCCGGCTGGGCGCGGCCAGGCGCAAAAGGACCCGGGCCTGCCCATGACACGGTGCGCCAAATTGGTTGGATCTCCGACGATAGAAACGGTGACTCGGCGCGAAATAATTATGCCGCCATGACAATCCCATGACATCGCGTGGGCAACATGACGGCATGCACAACAAAGCCCAGCGTCCCGTGCCTTCTGTCGAGATCATCGACACACCGCGCGTCCGTCCGCCCCGTCCGATCCAGATCGACAAGCTGACGAGCATCCCGTTCTTTCTGGTTCACGTCGCTGCCGTTGCTTCGGCTATCTACATCGGCGCGACCACGACCGACATCCTCGTTTGCGTCGCGCTTTACTACCTTCGAATGTTTGGCATCACCGCTGGATACCACCGTTACTTTTCACACCGGGGTTACAAGACGTCGCGCTGGTTCCAGTTCGTGCTGGCGTTCATTGGCGGCGCGTCGATGCAAAAAGGCGTGCTGTGGTGGGCAGCGCATCATCGTCATCACCACAAGTTCAGCGACATGTCCGAGGACATTCACTCGGTGAAGCAGGACGGGTTTTATTGGTCGCACGTCGGCTGGATCATCTCGAACGAGTACGACCAGACCGAGTGGGATCGCATCAAAGACTTCTCAAAATACCCGGAGCTGCGCTGGCTCAACCGCTGGCACTGGGCACCGGCACTTATCGGCGGCGCCATCCTTTTTGCGATCGGCGGCGTTCACTGGTTCGTGTGGGGCGGTCTGGTCAGCAGTGTGTTTTTGTGGCACGGCACGTTCTTCATCAACTCGCTGGCGCACGTCTGGGGAAGCCGCCGTTATCCGACGACTGACACCAGCCGCAACAACTTCTGGCTGGCGCTCATCACGATGGGCGAAGGCTGGCACAACAACCACCACTACTACCAGAGCACGGCCAACCAAGGTTTCTTCTGGTGGGAAGTCGACTTCAGCTACTACATCCTCAAGATGCTGTCGTGGGTGGGCATCGTGTGGGACCTGCGCACACCTCCGAAGCACATTCTTGAGGGCAAGTCGGCTGCTGCCGAAGTGGAATCCGGGATGCACGATTCCGATGACGCCTCGCCTGCCACGCTGCCCGCCGCTCCCGTCCCCACCGTGTAGTTTCGCCGTGATACACTGGCCGCCACATTTTTCCCATTGGGGGAGGCCAGATGTCTTCGAACCCAGCCAGCGATTGGCAGCCCGCGCAGCCCGGTGAAGGGCGCAGTCCTTGTCCCGCACTCAACTCTTTGGCCAACGGCGGACACATTCCGCGAAACGGAATCGCAAGTCGGTCGCAGCTTGTGTCCGCGATCGTCGATCAACTTGGGATCTCGACCGCGCTTGCGGACAAGCTGACCACCGCAGCACTCGAAAAGTTCGGCAAACCCGGCCCGGGCGGTGAGCAAGTGCTGCATCTGCAAGACCTGTGTGAGCACGGCAAGCTCGAGCATGACGCCAGCCTGACGCGCCAAGATGCCCACGCGGGCGATCATGCCAAAGTCGATCCGGCGCTCGTCGAGCAGCTCCTCGCGCTCAGCAAAAACGGACAGACGCTCACCATGGATGACTTGGCGACGGCGCATCAGATTCGGATGCACCAGTCGGCCCAGGGCGGCCATCAGGTTCCGGGCAAGGCCGGGTTCGTCGGCACCGTGGAAGCGTCGCTGCTGTATTGCGTGCTGGCGCGCGGCGAAGCGGGTATCAGCCTGGCCGATGCTCGCCAATTTCTGCTCGAAGAACGCGTTCCGCAGGGTCTGGCGGGACGAAACATCTCGATCGCTCAGGTTGCAGTCCGCGCCATCTCGATCGCGGCCCGCGGCAATCTGCCGGTTTGCGATGCGGCCCGTCGTGCGCAGTCTGCGACCAAGAAGTAAACGTCTCAAGAAAACCCGGGCGATTCGCGTCACCCGAGTTACCATCCGCCGCGCATGCCGTTTTTGGAACTGCTGCTGAC
>CAYTGC010000596.1:0-3121 GCA_964437195.1 uncultured Myxococcales bacterium
ACCTTTCCAACATCACTGAAGTCTCGAAGATTCAGTACGAAGGCTCATCCGAGCTTCTGCGCAAGCCGCTTGGTGAAATGGATCACGGTGGCGGTGCGGTACTCACAAAGGACTCGGAAGAGTACAAGATCCTGACCGAGATGGTCGACCGTGTGTCCAAGCCCGTGACCTGCGGTGCAGACGAAAGCTCTGTGGTTCCGAAGCTCGGAATCATGGATCCGGTTTCGACCCTGCGCAAAGCCAGCTTGCAGCTAACCGGAAAGCTTCCCACTCCAGAGGAGGAAGCAGCCGTGGCATCAGGTGGCGAGCAGGCGCTGTCCGATGCGCTCGATGTGATGATGGCCAAGGACACGTTCCCGACACTCCTTAAGGAGTGGTACAACGACGTGATGCTGACCGGGAAGTACAACCAGTTCGACGGTCAGGCCCTCGGACTCCTGAACGGGACAGATTATCCTTCTGTGAACTGGTTTAATCCGAGCAATCTTCCCGACAACATGCTCACTGCGGATCAGCGGAACTACCGCAAGTGGTCGGGCATGGGCGTTGCCAACGAGCCACTTGAGCTTATCGCGTACATCGGCCGCAACAACAAGCCGTTTACGCAGATTCTGAGCGCAGACTACACCGTCGTGAACTACCACTCGGCGATGACCTACGGGCTGGATCCAAAGACGATTGGCCTCAACGACATCAACAATCCGAACGCATTTGCTCCTGCCAAAGTTCAGATTGTCCGCAATGGAAACAAGGTCTCGCTTCCGCACGCGGGTGTGATCACGACCCCAGTGTGGCTCAACCGCTGGCCGACGACGACTACCAACGTCAATCGGGCACGCGCACGCATGACCTACAAGTTCTTCCTCGCAACGGATCTTCTTGCAGTGGCTGAACGTCCGATCGATCCATCAAGCGTCACTAGCACCAATCCGACGCGTGATGATCCGTACTGCACTTCTTGCCACCGAATCCTCGATCCGGTAGCGAGCACATTCCAGAAGTTCGACTCAAGTGGTCGTTTCAATCCAGACCTTGCGTGGCCGCTGCAGATGCCGCAGCCCGGCTTTGGCAGTCGGATCATCGACAACGTCCAGCAGTATCCAACTGCGCTTCAGTGGCTCGGCAACCAGGTCTCCTCGGAATCGCGCTTCGGAATGTCTGTCCTAACCAACGTGTACCAAGGTCTGATTGGGCAGACTCCGCTTGCTTATCCGACGTCGGATGATCCGCAGTTCGATGACAAAGTGAAGGCCTGGCGCGAGCAGAATCGGATCTTCCAGTCGATACTGGCGGACTTCTCTTGGGAGGGTCTGTACAACGTGAAAGCGGTCGTAAAGGGTCTCATCATGAGCCCGATCTATCGCACCGATGCCGCGCATGATCTGCCTGCCGGACAGATGGAGCCGTTCGGAACGGGGCGTCTGGTGACGCCAGAATCGATGGCTCGTCAGCTTCCTGGGACAGCGGGCATTCGATGGGTTCGTTATGATCGCGCCGATGCACTGCCCACGGACTACAACATTCTGTACGGCGGAATTGACTCAGACAGCGTCGTCAAGCGACTGACGGTTCCCAATGCGATCATTGGCAACGTAGGACAGCGGATGGCCAATGAGGTGAGCTGCGCTGCTGTTGCGTGGGATCTACGCAAGCCGCAAGATCAGCGCCTTCTGTTCCCGTTCATCGAAGTGAGCCAGGTTCCGGAGGATGACAACGGCTTCGCGGTACCAGCATCGGTGGACAACATCAAGAAGAACATCCAGCACCTGCACAAGCGCTTCTGGGGTGAGCGGGTGGACATCACGGACGCAGAGATCGAGCGGACGTACAAGCTCTTCCTTGATACCTACCGTGAGCTTCACACGTCGAAGAACACCAGTCTTCCCTATGAGTGCCAGGGTCGCTGGGATCAGAACACCGGCGCAACGCTCGCGACGGGTCAGATGGGACCCACAGATGACAAGTACTACACGGTTCGGTCGTGGCTGGCTGTCATCACGTACATGATGATGGATTGGAAGTACCTGTACCAGTAATCCCAAAGGAAACGGAGGAGAGCACCATGGATCGTCGCAGTTTCTTGAAGCTCGCCGCCACCAGCGGGATCGCTGTGATGGCACCAACTGCATTTACCCGTCCTGCGTACGCTGCAGGACCTCGCTATGCCGGACCATTCTTCATTCTGATCCACGCAGGTGGTGGTTGGGATCCAACCTATCTGTGTGATCCGAAAGGAAGTGATGGACCGGTCATCAACAAGGCCTTCAAGGTCAGTGAGATCGCTCCGATCGGACCGTTCAAGACGCCGCCATCGACAGTCGACTACGGCGCGAGCGGAATGAAGCCGTTCGACTTTGTGACCAAGTACAAGAGCCAGCTCCTTGTCGTAAACGGAATCGATACCACGACGGGAAATCATGACACCGGAACGCGCGCAATCTGGAGCGGTCGCGTTCAAGAGGGATATCCTGGTTTTGCGGCAGTGCTCGCGGCTGCCAAGACACCTGGGAATCCGCTCGGTTTCATCTCGAACGGAGGATACGAAACAACGGCGGGTCTGACATCGGTTACTCGGCTTGGCAACATCGACACGATGCAGCGCGTGGCGTATCCCAACCGCCGTGATCCGGCGAATCCAACGTCGCTGTATCACACCGATGCAACGTGGAATCGTATCAATCAGGCGCAGCGTGATCGACTGGCCTCCCTCCGAGACGGAACGCAAGTTCCGCGACTCAACCGGGGTCAGGCAGCGCTGTTCCTGGCGCGCGATCCGGCAAACGATCTGGCCACGCTGGCGGCTGCACTCCCGACCCAAGCGGCCATCAACGCTGCGGGCAATAGCTTGCAACGGCAGGCGATGGTGGCAGTTGCCGGATTTAAGACGGGTCTTGCAGTCGCAGCCAACATGTCGATCGGAGGCTTTGACACGCACGGCAACCATGATCAGAGCCACATTCCGCTCATGGGAAACCTGCTGGCAGGAATTGACCTCGTGATGACCGAGGTAAGCAACGCCGGACTTGCAGGAAAAGTCGTGATTTGCGTCGGCTCGGACTTTGGCCGCACTCCTGCCTACAACGCCCAAAACGGAAAAGACCACTGGAACATCACCAGCATG
>CAYTGC010000597.1:0-3113 GCA_964437195.1 uncultured Myxococcales bacterium
TCGCCAACAAGTCGCAGCTCGACATGGCGAAGTGGGCGCAGGCGGTCGATCTGACCTCGCACCGAGCGGGTCTCGTGGTGTGCAACGACCTCAGCGTCGCGGCGCGCTACATCGGCCAGGAACCGACGGCTGTGGGCGGTATGGCTCCGAAGGACAAGGTCAAAGAGCTGGTGCTGTACGCCATCTCCCCGACGTACTTCGAGCTTCGCGCGCTCCTCGGTATCGCCATCGGCTAGTCTGTCGCGTCGCAGTCCTTGCGGCGCGAATCCTCCCTCGAAAACAAACCGACACCGCTGACCGGGCCTTGGCCCGGCAGTGGACTTTTGTCTTTGGCAAGCTGGCTCGACTCGACGAAGATGCAAGAAACTGCGCCCGCAGCAAAAGCTGACGTAGCGTTATAATTTGCTAGGATCCTTCGGCCATGACTCCTTCGCAGCAACACAAAGCCCATGCTCCTCGTCTCGTTCGCGTCTTTGTCCTCACGGTCTCGGACACGCGCACCGAAGAAAACGACGAAGGCGGGCGCGTCTGTCGCGAGATCGTTGAGTCGCTCGGTCACACCGTCGCGGGCCGCGCCATCGTTCGCGACGAACCAACGCTGGTGCAAGGCGTGATTCAGAAAATTGCCGACGAGCAGTCTGCCGACGTCATCGTAAGCACCGGTGGGACGGGCATCTCGCGCCGTGACAGCACCTTCGAGGCTGTGTCCTCTCTCATCGAAAAGAAGCTCGACGGCTTTGGCGAGCTGTTTCGAATGCTCTCGTACGCCGAGGTTGGCTCGGCGGCGATGCTGTCGCGAGCCGTCGCTGGCTTGTGTCGCGGGCTGGTGATTTTTGCAGTGCCGGGCTCGCCTTCGGCGGTTCGACTTGCGATGGAAAAGCTCATCGGACCAGAGCTGGGGCATCTAAAGTTCGAGGCACGGCGATGAGAGAAGGCGGCTGCGGCGGCACGGCAAGCAGGGACGGTGCAGGTCTTCGCCACTTGCCCGTGGTCGATGGAAAACTGCCAAGGCTGGATTCCGTCGGCTCGTCTTCGGACCCACTCGTCGATGGCCTGTCGCGGCCCATCAGCTACCTGCGAATTTCACTTACCGATCGCTGCAACTATCGCTGCACCTACTGCATGCCGGAAGCTGGCGTCGATCTGGCACCACGCTCGGAAGTCCTTTCCTTCGAGGAAATTGAACAGGCTGTATCGGCTCTGATGCAGGTCGGCGTTCGGCGCGTACGCCTCACTGGCGGTGAGCCGACGGTACGCAAAGATCTCGTCGAGCTGGTCGAGCGCCTCGGGCGACTGGGCCTTGACGACTTGGCGTTGTCGACCAATGGCGAGCGCTTGGCGGAGCTCGCTGCACCACTCAAGACAGCGGGACTGCATCGGCTCAATGTCAGCGTCGATACGTTGCGGGAGGATCGTTTCCTACAGGTAACGAGGCGCGGAAACCTCGCGAGCGTGCTCACAGGTCTGGATGTGTCGCGAGAGGTAGGTTTTGCGCACACCAAGGTCAACTGTGTGGCGATGCGTGGCTTCAACGACGACGAAGTCGCAGCGCTGTGCCGATATTGCTGGGACCGTGACTTCATTCCGCGCTTCATCGAGCTCATGCCGATGTCGGAAGGCGCACTGTTCTATCCCGGTACATTCCTGCCCGTCGCTGAGCTGAGGAAAATCTTGTCCGACGCCTTTGGTCCTCTGCGCAGTCCAGACACCGGTGAAGTGTTGCCGGGCGTCGGACCTGCTCGCTACGCTGCCGTCGAGTACCGTGGGGCGCTGCGCCAAGTGGGCATGATCTCGGCGGTGACCGAGCCGTTCTGTGACACCTGCAATCGCGTTCGCTTGTCAGCGACGGGCCAGCTCCATGGCTGCCTGGCCTACGACGATGCGATCGACCTGCGGAGCGTGTTACGCTCGGGGCTGGCTTCTTCCGACCGAGTGGATCGGCTGGTCCAGGTGGCGCGCGGTGGTCTTTCGGACAAGCGAGCTGGTCATGTGTTTTCGCCGACGGGCTGCGGTGGTCCCCGCAAGCACATGGTGTCCATCGGTGGCTGACGAGCGATTGAAATTTTTCAGGCGCGGACACCGCGAAAATATGGGAACTTAAAAGGTCGAAACGTCATGACCGTACAGACAACTTCTGCGCTCCCGAGAGACGGTGCTGCTGGTCCGCCGAAAGCGAGCAGTCGCAGCCGCGTTCTCCTTATCGTGCTGTCAGTCGGAATCATCGTCGGGGGAATTGGGCTCTTGCTATCAGACTCGTCGGGATTTGAGTATTACAAGCACGTCGACGAGGTCAAAAAAGAGAGCACGGCCTGGCAAAACAAGCGGCTCCAGCTTCACGGCTATGTCGTCCCAGGCTCGATCAAAAAACGGATGAACCACGACGTGCAGAAGCTGGAATACAAGTTCCAGATTGAAAACTGTGGCTCCGTCGCTGAGGCGTATTTTGCCGGCGTCGTGCCTGATACGTTCAAAGATGGCGCCGAAGTCGTCCTCAAAGGACAGCTCCACGGCGAGCAGTTTACGGCCCACGAGGTCATGGCCAAGTGTCCGTCGAAATACCAGCAGGCGGGCGGCAGTCATCCGACGACGGTCGAACGCTGTAGCCGCGAGTCGGCTGGCAAGGGCAACTAAGCCATGGCACAAGCCAACTGGGTGGCACTGTTTGGCAGCTTCGTGCTGCTCTGTACTCTTGTCCTGACCACATATGCGGGAGGCGCTGCCGTCGCTGGTGCGCGCCGTCAGTCGCCGCCGCTGGTCCGCTCGGCGATTTACGCGGGGTATGCCTGCACGGCGCTTTTGACTTTGGCGTCGGCGCTGATCTTCTTCGCGGTGCTGTCGAACGACTTTTCACTCAAGTACGTTCACCAAAACTCCGACGCGGCGATGCCGTGGTTTTACAAGCTGACCTCGTACTGGGGCGGACTCGACGGCTCGATGATGTTCTGGGCGTGGCTTTTGTCGATTTTCTCGACCGTCGCCATCTCTCGCAATCGCGAGCGGCACCGCGAGCTGATGCCGTGGGTCACCGCGATTCTGATGGGGATTCAGGCGTTTTTTGTGTCCCTGGTGGTCTTCTACAAGCGACCCTTTGACACGTTCCTCGGGGAAGTTCC
>CAYTGC010000598.1:0-3109 GCA_964437195.1 uncultured Myxococcales bacterium
AAGTTGAGGAGGATCTCCTTGATTCCTCGTCTGACATCTTGGGAGTTGAGGGCCTGTGTACTCATCGCAGTATGCGCATCGAGTGCCGACATGATGGCGTTGTCCAGCTCGTGGTCGAGATCGGGCGAGGCCGCAAACTGTTCCTTGGTGTTGTTCTGCGCCTGCATGCGGAGCTTCCCTGACTCCAGAATCTTGCCCATGATCACGTTGTTGACGTACACCAGCTTGTCTTGGTCGCTCAGCTCGCCTTGAAAGAGATCGTTGAGCTTGCGAATGACTTCGGCGAGGAGGACTTTTTCCTTCTCCTGAACGCTGCCGCTGCCGGTCTCTGTCAGGGGGGCGAGCTTGGGCGTCTCTCCCTCGTGAAGCGGCATCGCACGCTTGCCGAGATTCCGCAGGTGATGATGGGTCAGTACGATCTTCGATAGATCGATTCCTTCGCGCTGCCGACCAAACTCTAGCTGCGGCAGAATGAGCTTGTAGAAGATCGCTCGCTTTTCAATCGCAGTGTTTTGGTAGTCGAAGATCTGCGACAGGAAAGTGTACAGCCTCACAAACGCGCCCATGTCGCGCTTGAACTGAAGGAGTGCTTCCAGTTCATCCCGCGCGGACTCTGTGGCCTGCTGATCCTGCCGCTGCTTTGCGGTACGGAGTGCTTGTTCCGCTGCCTGGTAGCGCTTCATTAGTCGGTCGCAGACTGGAGCGATGGCCGTCGACAGCTCTCCCGGTTTGGCGTCCGGCTTGTACTGAACGGTTACGACGCGCTCGATCTCAAAGTCGTCGTAGTGCCCGGCTGCATCGAGCTTGGCGCGCAGATCAAAGACCAAGTTGGGATCGGTGGTCGACTGAAGCTCTGCCGTGGTGTGATACATCTTGAAGGCTTCCAAGATGTCCTCTGCTTCGTTGACGAAGTCGACAACGTAGGTCGTGTCCTTGCCAGGATAGGCGCGATTGAGCCGCGACAGAGTCTGCACCGCTTGAATTCCGGCCAGCCGCTTGTCGACATACATTCCGCACAGCAGCTTTTGATCAAAGCCGGTCTGGAACTTGTTGGCGACGAGCAGGATCTGAAACTCATCGGTCTTAAACGCCTCGCTGATCTCACGTCCTTTGAGGGTCGGATTCAGCGCCACACTGTCTTCTGTGAATTTGTCTGGCCCAGAGACTTCGTCCGAAACCTCTCCTGAAAACGCAACCAGGGTCCGCAGCTTGTAGCCGTGCTCTCTGATGTACTTTTCCATCGCGAGCTGCCAGCGCACCGCCTCGACACGACTGGCCACCACCACCATCGACTTGGCTTTGCCTTGCAGAAGCGGCGCGACATACTGGCGGTGGTGCTCCACGACAATTTGCACCTTCTGCGCGATGTTGTAGGGGTGCAGGCGGACCCAGCCCATGATGCTCTTCATCGCGGCGTGGCGTTCGACCGTCTTGTCGTCGAGATCCTTGCCCTCGTGCGCCAGCTTAAACGCCAGCTTGTAGCTGGTGTAGTTCTGGAGCACATCGAGGATGAACTTTTCCTCGATGGCCTGGCGCATCGAATAGACATGGAACGGCGTAGGCAGATTGTCCGGCCCCGCAGGCCGCGAGGGATCGGGCCGAGTCCCAAACAGCTCCATCGTCTTGGCTTTGGGAGTCGCTGTGAACGCAATGAAGGTGATGCCAGAGTCCGCCGCTCGAGCTGCCATGCTCGCCGCCAGCAGGTCTTCGGTGCTGACTTCGCCGCCGTCGCGTAGCTCTGCCAGCTCCTCCGCAGACAGCACTTCCTTGAGCTTCTTCGACGCCTCGCCGCTCTGCGAGCTGTGCGCTTCATCGGCAATCACCGCAAAGCGCTTGCCCTCGGTCGCGGCCAGCTTTCGCACCGCTTCGATCGCGAACGGAAACGTCTGGATCGTGCAGACCACGATCTTTTTGTCCCCGGATAGCGCCTTCGCCAGCTCGCTGCTTTTGCTGGCGGACTTCCCCTCGATCGTCGCGACCACGCCACTGGTGCGCTGAAAATCCGTCAGCGCGGTCTGAAGCTGCGAATCAATCACGGCGCGATCCGAGATCACCAGCACCGAATCAAACAGCTTGTGGTCCTTGGCATCGTGTAGCTCGGCCAGAAAGTGCGCCGTCCAGGCAATCGAGTTGGTCTTGCCCGAGCCCGCCGAGTGCTGCACCAGATACCTGGCACCTGCACCGTCGGTGAGTACCGCTGCTTGAAGCTTGCGAGTCACATCGAGCTGGTGATAGCGCGGGAATATGAAGTCTACTAAATGCTTCTTATCGTCCAGCTTCGGACTTAGGTAGCGGCCCAGGATCTCTAGCCAGCCTTCGCGTGCGAAGACCTGCTGCCACAGATACGCGGTTCGGTGTCCGCTTGGATTTGTGGGATTGCCTGCGCCACCGTGGTCGCCCAGGTTGAACGGCAGAAAGCTCGTCGCTGCGCCGTCCAGCTTGGTGGTCATGTAGACCTCGCTGTCGCTCACCGCAAAGTGAACCAGCGCGCCACCGGGAAAGCTCAGCAGCGGCTCGGCGGGCTGGCCTTTGGGCTTTGGCTCGCGGTCGAAGCGATACTGATCGATGGCATCGCGGACACTCTGCTTGAAGTCGGTCTTCAGCTCGACCGTCGCCATCGGCAGGCCGTTGAGCAGCAGCACCAAGTCGATGCTGTTTTGATTGTGCAGCGAATAGCGAACCTGCCGCACCACCCGCAGCCGGTTTTGCGCATAGCGCGCCAAGATGTCGGGATTGATGCCGAGCGCCGGACGAAACTCCGCCAACTTCAGCGTCTGCTTGAGCCCGAGGAGATCGATTCCCTGCCGCAGCACCGACAGCGTGCCACGCTGATCAAGCTGAGCCCGCAGCCGCGCCAGCAGCACCTCCGCAGCCTTGGCACCGTGACTCTTGGTCAGAGCGGCCCACTCTTTCGGCTGGGTCGTCTGCACAAAGTCGAGCACATCCGATGGAAACAGAGCCCGCGCCCGGTCATACCGCTGCGCATCGCCTTCGACATACAGCCAGCCGTGCGAGGCCAGGTATTCACAGATCTCGGTCTCGAACGCAAGCTCTCGGTCCAGGCTCATGCCGCCACTCCTTGCGCAAGCTGCCGCACATCAATCTGCCC
>CAYTGC010000599.1:0-3108 GCA_964437195.1 uncultured Myxococcales bacterium
CGATCAACCACGCTGTCTTTAGCACCAGGAGCCGAGCCTGATCGATCTGCATCCGGGCATCGGCGATCACATCGAGATTCCCACCCAGCTCGACGAGCGGCTTGCCAAATGCGACTCGACTGCTTGCGCGATCACACAGCAGCTTCAGCGCTCGCTCAGCCGCACCGATCGCACGCATGCAGTGATGAATCCGCCCCGGACCAAGCCGACCCTGCGCAATCTCAAAGCCTCGCCCCGGACCCGCGATGATGTTGGCAACCGGAACCCGTACTTCATCGAAAGTGACTTCGCCGTGACCAAACGGTTCGTCATAACCGCCAAACACCGGCAACATTCGCTCGATTTTGACGCCTGGTGTGTCCAGCGGAACAAGCACCATCGAGTGTCGCTGGTGCTTCGGTGCATCGGGCACGGAGACTCCCATAAAAATCAGGACCCGGCAGTTCGGATGCCCAAGCCCGGAACACCACCACTTGCGACCGCTGCAGATCACCTCGCTCCCAGCCATCGTCGCGGTGGCCGCGATGTTGGTGGCGTCTGACGATGCAACCGCAGGTTCTGTCATCGCAAAACCGGAACGGATCTCTCCAGCCAACAGCGGAGCGAGCCAGCGCTCCTTCTGTTCCGTCGAACCATACCGATGAAGCACTTCCATGTTGCCGGAGTCAGGCGCGTTGCAGTTGAACACCTCGGGCAAGAGGAAGGACCAGCCCATCGCCTCGGCAAGCGGTGCATATTCGAGGGTCGAGAGTCCTGGCCCGTGCTTCGCGTCCGGCAAAAACAGATTCCACAGCCCAGCGCTTCGCGCTTTGGCCTTGAGCTGCTCCATCACCGGAGGCTGACGCCAGCGTCTGTAATCGGGGCCGCCCTGTAGCGCGGCGAAATACTCCGATTCACGCGGCAATACATCACTTTGGACAAACGCCTGAAGGCGAGACAGCATCGCCTGCGCCGTCGGTGACAGAGAGAAATCCATACGTCCTCCGAAATGAGCATTTGTGCCGCAGTCAAGGCTCACGAGACCGGGAGCCAGCCCACGCTAGCGAGAGTCTACAAGCGGAACGACGGAGTGAAACAAAGTTCTACGTAGCGACAGAGGATCGGTTCGTTCCTGGCGGGGAAAAATGAGCGCGAATCGCATCGCTTCGGTAGTCGAAAATCTTCTGAAGCTGGCGACGCACCATTAGCGGATGGGCAAGGAAAGAAAACGGTGCCAGGTATCTGACGACATCCGAGATGAGCGTGCCGCCGTTGATTTCTGCAAAGCCGTGCTCGTGGATCCACACGGAATAGGGCCCGCGAAGCTGCTGGTCGACGAACCGAACGGGCGGCTCCCACGCAGAAATCAGAGTCCGCCAACGCATCGGAAGGCCAAACAACTTGATCCGATAGTCAATGAGAGCGCCCACCTTCATCTCGATCGGCAGCGGCGATTGGATCGAAAATTTCAACCAAGTCGGGGTCAGCTTCTCCAGATTCTGCGCGTCGGAAAAAAAGGAGAATACCTGCTCTAAGGCGGCAGGTACCCAAATCTGGCGGGTCAGAACCTCGGTCTCGCCAAGCTGAGTCTCAAGCAGCGAGCCAGAACCACTGCGCTGAGTCGCCATGGGTTTGAGCGGCCTCCGGAGAGTCCGATGCCAGCCCAGACATCCCAGCGTCAAAACCGCCGCCCCAAGGCCGACCACTCTCCAAGCTGTCTCAAGAGCAGTTGCGGGGCAGTCAACTGCCGATCGCGACATCGCGCGATGCTAGCCGAGAGGAAAGAGAGAAGGAGCGAAAAGAGGGAAGCTGGGTCGTCCGACGGTAGGCACGAAGAACAAGCCCGAACACCTGCCGGCACCTCAAGTCCGCATCGCAAGGCTGGGCTGTGCTTTGAGCCGACCATAGACGAACAACAAAACAGGGGACGCGACGATGCAGTGGATAGGAATCGATGTCAGCAAGGAGCAGCTAGACGCATTTGCTCGCCCCAGCGGAGCATCGGTCCGTTTCGCCAACGACGACGTGGGCCAAGCCGCGCTGTGCAAGTGGGTGCGAGAATTGGGGAGCTGTCACGTCGTGATGGAGCCCACCGGGGGCTACGAGCGGGCGGTGCTCCGAGAGCTGCTCGCTGCACATGTGACCGTCTCGGTGGTCAACGCGCGGCAGATCCGGGACTTTGCGCGTGCGACAGGGCGGCTCGCCAAGACCGACAAAATCGACGCGCAAGTCATCGCGCACTTTGGTGAGGCGATGGGTCCGCAGGCACGGACGCAGAAGGACCCGCAGGCCGAACTGCTGGAGGCGCTGCTGGTGCGAAGGCGGCAGCTCATTGAGATGTGCGTGATGGAAAAGAACCGTAGAGCCCTGGTGTTGCCAGCGCTGCGAGACAAAATCACGGTGGTCATCCAAGTGCTGGTCGAGCAGATTGCGCAGCTCGACGACGAACTGGACCAGCTCATCAAAGGCAGTCCGGTGTGGAAAGAGCACGAGGAGCTTTTGCTCTCAGTCCCCGGCGTCGGACATGTGACGGCCCGGACGATGGCCACGATGGTGCCCGAGCATGGCAAGCTCAACCGCAAGCAGATCGCAGCGCTGGTCGGGGTCGCCCCCTTCAATCACGACAGCGGTGCGTATCGAGGCAAGCGACACAGCCGAGGAGGACGCGGAGCCGTGCGGCATGTGCTGTACATGGCGGCGCTCAGCGGCACCAAACACAATCCGGTGCTGCGTGCGCTGTACGAGCGGCTGTGCCACGCAGGCAAGCTCCACAAAGTCGCGCTAGTGGCGTGCATGCGCAAGCTGCTCTGCATCCTCAACGCCATGGTCAAACACCAATCTCCGTGGCACCTGGCCGCACAAACCCATTGACAGGAAAGACACCTGCTTCCCTGCGAGCATCAGACCCAAGGGGGAATCGGCCTGTCCGACCGTAGCTGTTTGTTTGTCACAAACGAAACCCGGTTTTCCACAGGCTTTCACAGCCCATCCACAACTTATCAGTCTCCCCCCGCGCCCCCCTCGTCACATTCCAACGACGGCGGGAAGGGAAATCTCTTTTCTGGGGTTCATACAAGGGAAGCAAAGCGGGGAAGGAAGGAAGAGTGAAAGATTGGAGAGAAAAAGAAA
>CAYTGC010000600.1:0-3102 GCA_964437195.1 uncultured Myxococcales bacterium
TAAAGACCCCAGCGCAGGAAGGCTTCACCCGACGCGGTGGCAATCGCCAAGACGTTGAAGTTGCCACGCTCTGCGGCATACACCGCATCGACAATGGCCAGGTCCACGGTGCCTTTTTTGAGCGCTGCCTCGAAGTCACTGGGACGGGCAAAGATCTTGGTCTGGACCTGCAGCCCCCCAGACTGAAGCGTCTGGGCGAGCTTTTCGGTAAATCCATAGCGAGCTTCCGCCGAGGGCAGCGGTGCCGACGGCGCATAAAAAGCAAGCTGGAGCGGACCTTCGGCAGCGTGGCCAAGGCTTGCGGCGCACAGACCAGCCACAAGGGTCAGACCAAATGCCCGTCGCGACAGGTGGGAAGATGTCGGCTTTGTCTGGCTCATTGTGATTGCCCCGATCCGATCATGCGGTCTTTGGTATCGATCCACTCACGCAGCTTGGCGGAGCGAGCGCCTTTTTCCGCCGCCCGCTTGTAGTAGTCGAGCGCTTTGCGCATCTCACCGCGACGGTCATGGAGAATGCCGAGGTTCACCAGCGACTCCGGCGGGTTTGGTGCAAGTCGCTCCAGCACTTTTTCGCCGCCCGGCTTGCCTTCTATCAGGTCAGCGATCGCCAGGTTGTGGCTGAGCACCGGATCTTCGTCTTCCGCCCGCTGCGGCAGGACTTTTTGCGCATTGCGCAGCGTCGGTCCAACCAGCTTGCTGCGTCCAAGCAAGTGATAGTCGTAGGCGAGCGCCAGGTTGGTCGAATAGAGCAGGGCGCGCAGCACCTTCAGCAGGGTTCCACTGTCGCTCCCGGACGCTTTCTGCTGAAGACGCGGCAGCGTCCGCAGAAGCGCTTCACGCTGCATCGGTGCCGTCGAGGCGCGGTACTGCACAAACACCGAAATCAGCTCGGTTCCAATCCGGTTGTATGGGGCGACCAGATCGCAGCCGTTGTCCTTGGCTTTGCTGACGAGATCGCGCGCAGTCTTAAACTGGTTGGCCTGCGCACCAGCGAGCGCACCGAGGCACTGGGCGTAGCCAAGCTCGGGCTTTTGGTCGAAGGCTCCCAGTTCAATCGCGCGCTGTACGTCGGAAAGCGCGTCTTCCGCTTCCTTGGTCGTCTGCTGGCTCACACCGCTTCTGCTGATGTGGCTTTCCGCTTCCGCGAGTCGCAGCTTGGCCCGTCGCAGGTGGAGGAGCTGAAGGTTCCGCGTCGCGGCTTTTTGCAGATCTTTGTTGTCGCTGGCGCCAAGGCTCTGGAGGTCACGGCCTGCCTGCGAGAGAGCCTCGATGGCCCCGTCAATGCGCTCGCGGTCTTTGGCCGATGCTGCGCCGGTCCGGGCCGCTTCTGCCACAAGGACACGCGCGGCTTGTTCGATCCGGGCCGATGCAAGCTGCCGCAGCAGCGCCGGGCGACGACCACCTTCGGCACCTGGCAGGTTGTCGATTTGCTTCTTTGCCTCGGAAACGGCCCGATCGGCGGCTTCGGCGGCTTGCGGCAGCTGTTTCGACGCTGCGAGCAGCCGCGACTGGACGATCCACAGCAGCGGATCGGTCTTGCCGCTGCCTTGGAGCGCCGTCGCGACCAGCCTCTCGGCTTCGGCACCGCTTCCTTGCATGATGAGCGCCGTCGCCAAGTTGCGCACAATCGACGGTGAGTCATCGAGCTTCTGCGCCTTCTGAAGCAGCGACACCGCGTTGCCGAGCGCCGTCTGTCGCTCTGCCTGCTTGGCGGCATCCTTGGCGTCTTTGCCGCTGTCGGCTTCACCGACCGTCACCAGCGTCTGGAGCGCTTGCTGCTCGATTGTTCGCGCCAGACCGATGCGTGAGCGCAGGACTTTTTCGTCGAGCTGCTGCGAATCGGTGTAGTACTTGCGCGCTTTTTCGAAGTTGCCCGAGGCATACGCGCCACTTCCAGCCAGCGCCAAGACCTTGGCATCCGCTGGTGCGAGCTGCGCCAGCTTGTCGGCCTGGTTGATAAGTCCGGCTGGACCTTGGCCGGGCGGGGTCTTGGCCTGGTTCATCTGCTGAATGCGTGAATCGAGCACCAGCGCGAGCAGCTGCACTTCATCAACGCTGGCTCCATCGGTAGCAGGGCGATTCGACAGCTCGGACAGGGCCGCTTCTGCCGTTGCCTGGGCTTTCGTCGTATCGCCGAGCTTCAAGTACGCCCGCCCAATCGCCGCCGAGATGTTGACGCGGCTTGGCTCGGGCTTCTTCTTCATCAGGTCCTGCGCTTCTTGATACCGACGGATCGCTTCGCGCAGATCGGACTCTTTGTCGCCGGCCTGATCGATCTGTCCGAGCAGAATCTGACCGCGCGGGTCTTCGGGTCGCAGGCTTTGGTAGGTCTGGGCCAGCTTGCGCGCTTCGTCGCGGCGGCCCATGTGCAGATAGCAAGTCGCCAGGTTGAACGCCACTGCGGGCCGTCGCTGGATGTCCGACGTCAGTGGTTCGTACTGCGCCGCACCCTCGGCCCACTTCTGCTGGCCGATGAGGATCGTCCCCAGCATCTGCCGAATCTGGTTGTCTTTGGATCGCGACTCTTGCGCCTTTTCGAGCTGCTTGCGCGCTTCCCCGAGGTTGCCCGACAGGTAATACGCGGTTCCAAGCAGAAGCTGTGCTTCCCAGTCGTTGCGCTTGTCCTCATCGGGGCGATAACGGAAGTATTGCTCTAGGGCGGCAATCGCCTTCTGCGGATTTTCGCGCGCATAGTGCTTGCCGATTTGAAACTGTGCGCCGTGCGTCTCCGGCCTTTGCTTGGCCACTTCCTCGAGATAGCCAAGGCCACGCTCACGCTGACCACTTTCATACAGCGTCAGCCCGAGCGCGGTTTTGACCGACAGATCGCTCACCGACAGCTTTTCGGCGCGCGTCAGCAGATCGATGGCTTCGGAGTATTTGCGCTGGCGGAAATACAGCGACGCGCGCTTGACGAACGCCTCGACGCGGTTTGGATCCAGTTTGATGGCCTGGTCGTACAGATCGGCGGCAGAGTCATAGTCGCCGTTTTGGAAGGCTTCCTCGGCTTTCTTGAGGATGGCTTCTTCTTCCGTCTCGCTGCCGGCGCGTCCTTGGGCGAGCGCGCTACTTGGTTGAAAGCCGATACCGAGGGCGGCGA
>CAYTGC010000601.1:0-3102 GCA_964437195.1 uncultured Myxococcales bacterium
TGTGCTGGTCCCGGTGCTCTCGCAGGGCGGCGGAAATGTCAGCCTTGTCGTAAGCCGGGCGTAGAACCCACGATAATATGAACCGTCCGATGCAAATCCTACGCAGCGAATTTGTCGCCAGCGCTCCGTCGCGTCAAAGCTGGCCCCAAGAAGGCCTTGCCGAGGTCGCGATCTGTGGCCGTAGCAATGTCGGGAAGTCGACGCTCCTCAATGCGCTTCTCGGTCGACGTGGCCTGGCGCGTGTGTCTCGCACGCCGGGACGAACCCGACTCATCAACTTCTTCTCAGCCAAGCTCATGAGCCAGAGCGGCCCTAGAAGCGTCATGCTGGCTGACCTTCCGGGCTACGGCTATGCAGAGGTAAGCCGCAGCGAACGCGCAGGCTGGCAGAAGATGATGGAAGAGTATTTCGTCGAGCGCCCAAGCCTTCGGGCGGTGGTGCTGCTCTGCGATGCGCGGCGGGTCGTCGATCCTCGCGCCGAAGCGCTTCTGTTTGATGAGACAGAGCTTGCAGGCTATCTGCGCGGGCTGCATCGCCAGGTGATTCCAGTGCTGACCAAAGCGGACAAGCTGACCAAGTCTGACCGCAAGCCTGCAGCGCAGGTTCTGTCGAAGCTCATGGGAGGACGCGCCGTCGTCTGTGCAGCAGAACAAGGCGAGGGCATCGAAGAGCTTTGGCTGCGCATTCTGGCTTCTGTCGCGGGCGCTTCTGGCGCGCCGGCTCCGCTTCGTGCTGAAACGTCCATGTAAGGGGGGGAAACGCAATGAGTGAGTCGAAGCCGCCTGCCGAGGGAAGTCACCACGGCGGGCTCCGCGTGGTCATGGTGGCGCTCGTCATCAACCTGCTGATCGCGGTGTTCAAGTTTGTCGCAGCGGTGATCAGTGGGTCGACGGCCATGCTTGCCGAAGCCGTTCACTCTCTGGCGGACACGGCCAACCAGGTCTTTTTGCTTATTGGAATGAGGCGCAGCTCGCGGCCACCCGACGCCCTGCACCCGTTTGGCTACGGCACCGAGACGTACTTTTGGGCGTTCATCGTGGCTGGCAGCATCTTCCTCATCGGCGCCGCGGTCAGCATCTGGGAAGGCACCGAGAAGCTGTGGCACATCCTGCATGGCCAAGCTCAGCCGCACGGCAACATCAAGTGGGCGGTGATTGTCCTCGGCGTGTCTCTGGTGCTCGAGAGCTGGTCGCTGCGTGCCGCGCTGCAAGAGTTTAAACACATGACGGCGGGCAAAGGTCTGCGCAAGACCGTCGAAGATGCCCGCGATCCAACCGTGCTGACGGTTCTGTTCGAGGATCTGGCCGCGCTGTTCGGCCTGTTTGCAGCACTCGTCGGTGTGGTGCTCAGCTACCTGACGGGCAACCTGCTTTACGATGCGCTCGCATCGATCGTCGTCGGATGTGCGCTGCTGGTGGTGGCCCTGTTCCTCGGTCGCGACTCAATGAGCCTGCTCATCGGCGAGGCTGTTCCGAAGGAAGAACACGACCGAATCATCGCCCTCGCGGCGGCCCATCCGGGCATTCTCGAGGTGGTTCACCTGCGGACCAAACACATCGCCCCGCAGGAAGTGCTGGCGACGTTCAAGATTCGCTTCTCTCGCGACCTGACGATGGACGGACTGGAAGCCAAGATAAACGATCTAGAGGCGGAGCTGCGCGCCCAGTTCCCGCACCTGCGCCGCATCTACATCGAGCCCGGCTTCGACGAAGCCAAGCTGCGCAAAGAACAAGGCATCCCCCACTAACTACTTGCGGAGCGCGGTCAGGCGGGCGGCGGTGTCTTTGTAGCCAGCCTGCGCTTGCTGCGCCTGCTGATAGAAGTAGATGGCTTCCTTCGGGTTTTGCAACCGCTCGTAGCACTGCGCGAGCTGGTAGTTCATCTCGGCCATGTCTGCGTCTGCCACCGACGGCATGTAGAGACCCTCTTTGAAAGCCTCGACCGCCTCGCGTAGCTGAGACAAGTCGCGATAGCACTGCCCCAGCATCAGCGCCGCGCGTCCTGCTAGCTTGCGATCCTGCATTGCGACCTTGAACTCGCCAATCGCCAGCGCGTGCTGCCCCCGGTTGCGGTGGGCGATTCCGCGCTGATAGGCCTCGCTCGGATCGCGTGTGTCGGTGAGCTGTCCACTCTTCTCGGCCTGCGGGCTGCTCATCGCCGATGGCGGAACAGGAATGCTGCGCGCCGAAGCCGAAGGTGGTGCCTTCTTCTCGGGTGGCGCCGCCATCGCAGCCAGCTTTTTGCCAAGGTTCGGATTGCTCTCCGAAACCAGCTCGTCCGGCTCCAGTTCAATCAGGTTCTCATCGGAGGATGAGCCACTGCTCGCCAGCTCTGCCAGCTTGTTCTGTACCGTCTGGCTGTGCGGATACCGCGCCGAAAGCGAGCGGAGCAGCCGCCGAGCGTCCTCGAACATCTTCTGCTGGAGGAAAAAGTCCACCTCGGCCAGCTCTTCGCGCAAGGTTCCACTGCGCTGCGACGGTGCGGGCTTCGATGCCGAGATCTCGGTCTGCCCCGGACGCGCAGAAGGCCCAGACGGAGCAGGCGGCAGCGCTTGCGGCTGCGACTTGGGTGGCGCATTCGGCGTCGTCGGGCCATCGTCTTCCGCGCTCATCTCGATCACCGGCTCGTCTTCGTCCGGCGGCGGCGGAATCGGCTTGAACTCACCACTGATTCGGCGCAGCTTTTCCGATGCTGCCGGATCACGGTTGTCGAGCCGCAGGATCTCTCGCAGGTATCGCGCCTGATCCTCATGGCTCACCGCTCTATCGGCCAGCGTCCGAAGCTCGGCAATCGCGGGCTTAAACTGCCCGAGCGCCTCATAGACCTTGGACAGCTTTTCGCGAATCTTGGTGAGGTGTGGCCGGTGGCTCAGCGTCCCACGAAGCGACTCCAGCGCTTTGCCTTTTAGACCAAAGCGAACGTACGAGTCGGCTTCGCTCAGCACGCGATCCTGTTCTTCTTCATCGCTGAGCGACTCGACCGCAGGCCGATTCACCGGCGGCACCGTGCCATCGACACGCACCGCAACCACAGGCGTGATGTCTGAGCTAGTACGAGCAGGCATCGCGGGCACCACAAGAGGCGTCGGACGACTCGCCGAGA
>CAYTGC010000602.1:0-3099 GCA_964437195.1 uncultured Myxococcales bacterium
ACTGCACGCAGCAAGCGCTGCATCTTTCGACCGAAGCTTCGCCGGGCTGGCTGTCTTTGCGGCTTGTGGTGGTGATCTCGACGCTGGAATCGGCGCAAGATGTGATCCACGGATCGCAGTTCTTAAACCACGCCGAGCGAATCGAAGTGGACGACTTTTCGCGTGAGGAAGTGGTGCAGCTCATTCGCGGTTACGAACGGCTTCCGGGCGCGGAAGTGGCAGCCGATGCGCTGATGCAGATCGTCGGTGGTCAACCGAACTTGCTGCGCCGGATTCTTGATGATGCGGCCAGAATGGGAGTCCTTCACCTTGACCGCGAACACCTGATCCGGGTCTGCCAGCACCATCTGGAGTCGATTCGTCAGTGGGTGAGACGCAGCGCGGAACTGGATGATGCGGTGCAGCGGCTTCTGCGCGGGGGGAACCTCACCGGGTCGGAACGTCAGCGGCTCCAGAGCAGTGGACTGTCGCGGCAGACTCCTTCGGGAATCAAGCTGCGCTATCCACTGTATGAAGACTATCTGCGCTCTTTGTAAACGGGAGGGAATGGCCGCTTGCCATCGTCGGAAAACATCGACAGGATGAATCCGCTGCCGACCCGCCGCTTCCATGCAGGCGGCGTGGTGCCGCTCGGGCAAGCCTTCTATGTCGAGCGTCCCGAAGACGATCGCTTGGTCGCTGAGCTTCTGCGCGGACGTCTGTGCTACATCCTGGGAACGCGACAGATTGGGAAGTCCAGCCTGCGGGTTCGTGCAATCAGTGAATTGCGTCGTCGGGGAGCCAAGGCCGCGAGCCTGAATCTGCAAGGGTTTGGCTTTCCGCCGGAGGCAGAGTGGTATCGGGGCCTTATCCAGCGCACCGCCAAAGAACTGGAGCTTCCGTTTTCAGCGCCAGAGTTCTTTGCGCGGCATTCCCAATCGGGTCCGGTGCATCTGTGGACCAGCTTCTTTCATGAGGAAGTCCTTCCCCACATTGATGCGCCGGTGGTGATCTTTTTCGATGAGATCGATACCGTTTTGAGTCCGGATTTTCGCTTTTCTACCGACGCATTTTTTGCATCGCTGCGGGCGCTCTATGAAGAAGTGCGGGGATCTTTTTCCAAAAAACCGCGCCTGACGTTCTGTCTGATTGGTGTCGCCACCCCGGAAGAGCTGATCAAAGACCCGGTTCGGTCTCCCTTCAATCTCGACAACACACGTCTGTATCTGGATGACTTTACGCCACGCCAAGCGGAGGTTCTGCTTCCGGGTCTGTCTCTTCTGCCTGGAAATAGTGAGGAGTGGCTTGCTGCTGTGCTCGGGTGGACCGACGGTCATCCGTACATGACGCAGAAAGTCTGTCAGCATCTGGTGGACCATCCGGAAACCGGTCCCGGACATGTGGCAGAGGTCGTCAGGACGGCGGTTACCAAGCTATTCCTTTCGGGTCACAAAGATCCCAATCTGAGCTTTGCGGAAGCGCAGTTTGATCACATCAGCGATCACCATGAACGTCACAGCGCAGTGACGCTGTATCGGCGAATTTTCGTCGGAGATCGTGTCGTTTATGAACCGCAAGACCGCCTGCATTCGCTTCTGCTTCTGTCAGGAATGGTGAAGCTTCGGCAGTTCGGAACCGAGCGGCAGCTTGTCACCCGCAATCGCATTTTCCGTGAAGCGTTCGGTTCCAAGTGGATTCAGGAGCAAGATCGGACGACGCCAGAGTGGCTGACCGATAAGCTGTTTGCGTACTGGGAACACGGGCGACAAGCAGGCTTTTCTCTGTCGAGGATCGAGATTGAGCGAGCGCTGGACACGATTCCCAAGAGCGGTCAGTCTCTGCCTCCTGATCTGGCCGAGTTCATCGGCAGGAGTCAGCAGGTTCGCGACCGGCAGGAGAGACGACAGCGGACAATTTTTGCGCTTGCTGTGGTGGGTCTACTGTCGCTGCTTCCTTTTGCTGTGTATCAAACGTATCGACGGATGATCGACAAAAAGGATGCGGATCAGAAAGCCGCAGTTCGTGATTCCCAGATCAAGCTGTTGCAAGAGTATCGGTCGTATGCCGAGAAACAGATCGAGAAACTCTCGACGCGAATCTACTCACTGGAATCCGAAGTGAGCGAGCTGTACGCGGCGTTGGGTGATTCCAACAGGCAGCTTTGGCGCAAAGAGAAAGAACTCGGAAGGCTCAAGCTTCAGAAACAAGAATACGAGCTAAGACTGCGCGACTTCCGACGAGACAGAGCGACAGCGGAGAAGCGCTGGCTGCTGCGTCTGGCGGAAAAACAGTCAGCGGAAAAGGAAAGCCAAGAGCACGAAAAAGTTCGGCTTCAGATTGATGAGCGACTGAGGCAGCTAGAGCCACATCCTGCGCAGCAGCTGGGCCCTCCGCTTTCACCTGATGCACAGAACCTGCGCGATCTTCTGGCTGCAGTACACGGCAAGATCGACCGGCTCGCACAGCCTGAGTCACAGAAGCTTCGCCAAGCGGTGACGAGGATGGGGGCTCCGCGACTCCCGTTTGTCCGCGTCCGTGAGCCTGGACTGCATCTTCTGACAGTGTGTCCGTTTGCTCGCAGCGCAGAAGGAAAACCGTTTCTGCTTGCGGCGTCGAGCAGCGGAGTGTCTCTGTGGGATGGACAAGGACAGCCGCTTCCGGCGGAGTTTGCTCTACCCGACAATGCCGTGGTTCGCTCTTTGGCTGCGAAGTACCGCTGTAGTCAGGTGATGGTCTCTATCGACAATCGCGTCTTGACCTTCACAGAGGATGGACAGCTTCTGAATCAGCTGCGCAGTCAACAGCCGGTGCAAGTGCTCACCGCGCTGGTGTCTCCTGATGATGATCCGCCGCAGGGTTTTCCGCTTGTCATGGGAACGGGCGAGCGCGCGGAACTTGTCTATATGCGACAAGGTGGGCACAAAGTCGGTGCGCAGCTCTTGCATGTGGATCCAGTCACGGCTGTCGAGCTTTCGCAAAATGGACAGATGGTTTTGACTGCGGCAGGTAAGCGCGTACTTCTGTGGCAAGCCGTGAGTGGCGAGCGGCTTAGGAATCTGCACGAACATGGGGCGAAAGTCCGCTCGATCTCGTTTTCCCATGCAGCCGGTGACTCCATTG
>CAYTGC010000603.1:0-3095 GCA_964437195.1 uncultured Myxococcales bacterium
CCGAGCACGCGTGTACGCAGGTCATCATTTTTCACCAAGAGCCCGAGGGCGATCATGGTGTGCGTCTTGCCGCCGCCCATGGCCTGAGTCAGCTCAAAGATGGATTGATCGGACTGCTTGGCCAGCCGCTTACAACCCATTTCAAACAAGGTCCGCATGCCGCCGGTGACGTGGTTCTTGGCGTAGAACGCCTCTCCGTCCGCCTCTGAACGGATGAGTTCGCCCAAGTCCTCGACTTGCTCGGCCATGGAGAAGTCGAAAACCATGTCGTGCGGCTTACAGGAATCCTTAACGGTTTTGAGCATATGCCCTTCCTTGTTACTGCGTTCTACTACAGGCTCAGCGGTCGGCTCAAAGGGCGATAACAGCTAGGACCGATTTATCTGCAAAAGGAGGTTGGCGGTATGTCGAGCGGAGCCGGGCTCATCGCCTATCTGCAGGCGAGCGCGCCGGCCAAGGCCGCAGTGCTCTTGCAGAATATCGATACCTGGCGACGACAAGACAGGGGCGGTCCCGTCGGCAAAGGCATAGATGTGCGACGCAAGCCGAGAATGAACGCGTTCATCTGAGACGACAGTCGCGACTGGCTGCGCACGGTCATGGCGGTCAACGACGGCGGTACCTGCTACCACCAGATCCTCCTTCGACCTCACGACCGGCGCGTTCAGCGACCTCCGCATCGGCGAAGGAGGCCGACTGGTCGACGATGGCTCAGCGCGCTCCGCCCTGGATGATCCAGACACCCCGCGTGCCCTTCGTGGGGAGGTCGAGGGGATAAACACCGCCGCCTGTGCAGTCACCGCGATGACTGCCTGAGCTGTGCGAACCGTACTCGTACACGCCGCCGCCGCGGTGGTTGGCGGCGGGCTGTGTCCACAGGGCCCACGACACCGGTACTGCATCGCAGGACACCTTGGTTCCAAAGTATTCGCTGAAGTTCATAGGTGGAGCCATCAGCGTGTGTTGACCGCGCCCCGCGGCGCGCAGCTTACCGATGAAACTCTCGACGCCGCTTGTCTCATCGAGAATCCAGGCCCCCCACCACTGTCCCTGAGCATCGGCATCAAGCCGCCAGATGCGCAACCGATAGTAGCGGTCCGTTTGAATGGTATAGGCGATCCGACAACTCATGCCGGTACCCTCACCACTGAAGCGCATGCAGCCGGGGCCGCCGCCGTTGGCGTTCCAAATCGAAAAAATCGCGGTATCGCCCGTCGAGCCATCGGCTCGGTTGCCGTTGGTTTGAAGCCCGACATATCCGCCATAGCTGGCGTCTGTCCATCTCCAGTTTGAGGCCCAGTAGCTTGCCGGAGCCTTGACCGGCACACGCAGCTCTTGATCGACGTTCCAAAAGCCGCTTTTGCCAGAGAAGTCCCAGTAGGCGTAGAGGTTGGCGTTTTGGTGCTGTTCGGCGTAGGCGTGGGCCATCAATGAACCGGTCACGCCAATCGCTGTGACGACGGAAAGAATGATTTGTTTGGTTGCGATCATTGCTGTCTCCTTGCCGTGGAGGAACGCGGTAGCCTCTTCGTTCGTCGGTGCTCAACTTTGCGGTTCATCCCCAACCGCCACCCTCTGCCCGCCGAAGGTTGCCAAGTCGCTGCCTTTCTGCATCACCGATGACGCGAAGCCTTTCCAGTGGTGTTCGACTTGATGGCGGCAGCCCATCCCGTAGCGATGAAAGGTGCGGAAGAAGTCGCGCAGGCCGAGGCGGAAGTCGTGATGCACGATGGCTTCTTCAACGATGTGTAACTCGTAGCCAGCGCCCGCGACTTTGAACGCGAGGCCAGGATCTTCGCCTCCTGGAGAGCGCACGCCTTCATCGAATCCGCCGACTTGTTGCAAGACGTGCCGACGGTAGCCACAGTTGGCGGTGACAATGTACAGAACTCGCCCGTCATCCATGCGGAAGGGATCGAGGATGTGGTGATACTCGAAGTAGCGGCTGTAGACATCGGTGCCCATGGCCCGGACGCGGCCACCCACTCCGGCGACTCGCGGTGGCGCATCGCGAAGATAGCGGGCCAAACGTTCGATCCAGGCAGGGTCTACGACCACATCATCGTCGGTGAATAGCACGAGGTCGAACTTGGCGCGAGCAATCCCCGTGTTGCGCGCAGCGGCTGGACCGCGATTCTGGACGTGACGAAGCACGCTGACACGCGCGTCATTCAAGACCGTACGCAGCGCAGCTTCGATTGGAACTGGTGAGCAGTCATCCACCAAAATGATCTCGACCTCGCCGGGTACTGAGTCCGCCGAGGCAAGCACGGATCGCACCGCGCGTTCCAGCGAACGAAGGCGCTGATGGCACGGCATGACAACGCTCACCTGTAAGGGCTGTTGTCGGCGGGCGGTCACAGCGGTCCCTCGCGGCGGTGGCAGTGCAGCATTCCGCAGTTCTTGCGACAGGCATCCATCACCGATCGGGCCTGCGCTGCTTCCGGGCTCTCCCAGGCTTGGCGTAGCGCGACACTGCGAACCGAGCCCAGGTGCTTGCCATCGAGCAGGCCCTTCATCGCGAAGCAAAGTTGCTGCTCGCCAAACATGTTGACCATCATGTTGCGATGCGCAGAGCCGCAGACCGGTTCCGAGATGAAATCGGGGTCGCGGAAGTAGAGCTTCATCCACTCCAGATCGCGAGCCTCGGTATTGAGGAATCGGTCGACCTTGCGGAGTTCGATCAGCGCATCAAGAACTTGATCAACCACCGCCATGTCGCGGGGGCGATGCTGGTCAAAGAAGGGATCCCCCTGTGCCCGATTCATGAACGTCCGCCCGAGTGCCTGGAACATCACGCCGTCCGCTCCCAGCGCCCGTACAAACTCAACTAGAGCCAGCGATTTCGGAAGTGTCTCCGCGCAGAGAATCCCGTTCACCAGTATGCGAACATCGGATGCCGCATGGCGTGCCTGTCGTGCCGCAAGAAGGCCCCTCACCGTCTGGACCACCATGTCGTGGGTGCCTACACGCCCGCGAATCCAGTCGTGCGTGGCGGCATCCGGCGCATCGATCGACAGCACCAGATAGTGCGGACCGGAAGTCAGCAGCTCATCATACAAAGACTCGGGGATGCAGGTGCCGTTGGTATTGAC
>CAYTGC010000604.1:0-3095 GCA_964437195.1 uncultured Myxococcales bacterium
ACCCACTTCCATATTGTCGAAACAAGGGAGTCGACAAAGATGATCGAGAGTCTGAATGCTTCCCCTCTTCAGGTCGCGGCCTCGTGGATCGACGCATCCAACGTCCTGCGGCTTCACTTTCACGGACAGTGTACAGACCGCTATCCGCATCGGACGTTGACTCCGTATCTGACACAGGCACTCTCCTACGCGGCTGAGCATCAGGCTGGCATTGAGCTGGACTTCCAGCAGCTAAGCTTTGTCAATTCCTCTGCGATCACGGTCATTGTCCGGTTCCTCCGCGATGCGCACAAGAAGGCGGTTCAGCTCGTTCTGTGTTTCGATCCGAAAATCACCTGGCAGAAGATCACCTGCGATGCGGTTCGCGCCCTCGGTGAAGACGATCCACTCCTGGTGATCAAGAACGGCCCGCAGTGATCCTTCCTAGCACCCATAGATACGCGCTTCTGGGCAGGATTCCACCACCACCACCGTCACATCATCGGTCTGGCCGACCTGCGCAGAAAAGTCCATCAGCACAGACTCCACGCTCGACAGAACTTCATGCACTGACGCTGAATCACGAAGGACCGAAGCGACGCGGGCAAATCCCAGTTCTTCCCCTGAGTGATTCCGCTGCTCATAGAGCCCATCGCTGCTGATCAGAAGCCGATCTCCAGGTCGAAACGCGACGCACATTCCCTCGACCAAAACCCGCGGCTTGCTCGCCAGAAAAGGACCCTTCCGATACAGCTCTGTAACGGTTGATCCAGAGCAGAGAAGCAAGGGAACCTGGGCGCAGTTTGCGTAGATCAGCGTCTGTTCCCGCAGACAGAGATCAACGCAGCACGCCGTGCACATCAGGTCCAGATCGCCAAGGTCCCGGCAGAGCGCGGTGTTGAGCTCGGTAAGCAGCTCCGACGGATCCACCGCCGTGCGTTTGCGTCGGTCGTATTCTGTCTTGATGACCATGGTGCGCAGCGACGCTTGGACACCGTGGCCTGTGATATCAGCAAGAAAGACGCGAAACCGCCCTTCCGCGATCTCACAGACATCGTAGATGTCGCCGCCAACTTTCTCGGAAGGTCTGTAGAGTGCGGCAAAGGAGAGCACCTGGGACTCTGGCAAGATCGGCAAGATGCTCTGCTGGAAGGCTTGGGCCTGATCGAGATCCTCCTGGATGCGAAGATCTCGTTCCTCCAGAATCTCTAGCGTCTTTTGCAGGCGGGTGTTGATCGCGCGGATCTCGCTCTCCGCCTGGCGGAGCTTTTCCGTGGCACGAAGCTGCTTCACTTTGTCCGAAAGGAGCCTGGCAACCATCGCCGCAAACTTGAGATCGAGCGGAGAAAAAGGTTGCCCTCGAGAGCCCATCAAAAACAAGCTCTCTGGCTGCCCACTAAGACCGCGCGCTGGGAATGCGTAAAGCTGCTGCGAATCCGACTCGGCAAGCTGCTTCGGAAGTCGCGACTGCTCGGCCTGGATTTCTTTGCCACCCAGCAAAACCGGAGCCGTTCGCTCGATCCACTGCTGCTCCGAAGGCGTCAGCGAATCCAGCGTCACAACGGCCAGCTCGATGTCCTGAAGATTCCCAGACAGAACCACCGCGTTTTCGGACTCACGAAGCAGAAAGCGCCAGCACTTTAGCTGCAGCACGTACTTGATCCCAACCACCAGCGCGCGTCCAACCGCAGACACGCTGTCGGCCAGATTGAAGCTCACGATGAGCTGGATCAGCGTCTCGTACCGAAGCTGTGTGCTGGCGTCGCGCGTGGCGACGATCGGAACACACTCCTTTTCGTCCATGAAGAAACGCTATGCCTGCACCGCAGACGTCTCGCCACTCATCATCGCCACGTACTCTGGATCGAGTGGCAGCCGATACGTCATGGTGATGGTATTGAACATCACCGCCAGGTCGGCCTGCGCGAGCAGCTCGCCGATCTCCTCACCGGAAAAGCCAGCATCCTGGAGCGCACGAAAGTCCTCATCGCTCACGGAATTGGGGTCGAGCGCGGACTTTGCAGCAACGCGAAGCGCAACTTTGAAGCTCTCTGGCATCGACGCATATTCCTGCCCGGTTACCAGCGCCTTGAGGTCGCGATACGTCAAGCTGGGATCCTGCTGAAGCGCAGCGTGCGCATGACAGGCCGAGCAATATTCCGACCCACGCTTGGTCGAAACGTAGAAGATGATCAGCTCTTTTAGGAGCCGAGGAATTTGTCCCGTGGCCAGAACGGCCTTGGTTTTTTCCCAGTTTCCTCGAAGCAGGGGCAGGCTCGCTCCGAGCGCCCGAATCCAGATGGGCAGCTTCGTCGTCCCCAGCGTAGCCATCACATCTTCGTAAATCGCCCGAACTTCCGGGGGTGCCTGGTCGTACTCTACAAGCTGAAACCTAGCCATCAACATACTCCTTCCCAATGAAAATCACCGCTACATCCGAGAGTGCGTCTTCAACAGACAGCGGGGTTTTTGCAGCGTACCACATTTGCTTGCCCCATCCACTCACATTTTCTGGACATTGCTCCTGTAGCAAGTAGCCTCGCGAGAACCGACCAAGGGAAAACACATGAGCACGACCCCTTCTGAGGCAGTTTCGGGAGGACAGCCCGAACTAAAGAAGTTCCTTCGCCCGATCCACTTGTGGGCAATTGCCGTCGGTCTGGTCATTTCAGGGGACTACTTTGGCTGGAACTTTGGACTCAAGGAAACCAGTCCCTTTGGAATGCTCCTGGCGGTGCTCTGCGTATCGGTGATGTACATCTGTTTCATCTTCAGTTACACAGAGCTTTCGACGGCGATTCCGCACTCTGGGGGACCGTACGCTTTTGCCCGCCGCGCCCTTGGTCCGTTCGGTGGACTCATTGCCGGGGTCGCCACGCTGCTGGAGTTTGTCTTTGCGCCACCGGCGATCGCGCTTGCGATTGGTTCCTATGTACACTTCCGAATGCCGCAGCTTGGGAAGATCCACGTGGCGGTGCTGATGTACTTCCTGTTCGCAGCGCTCAACTGCTGGGGTGTCGAGTTGGCAGTCACGTTCGAGCTGTTTGTGACTGCGCTCGCAGTCTTTGAGCTGCTCCTTTTCTTCGGAATCTGTGGACCCCATGTAAAGCTCGCCA
>CAYTGC010000605.1:0-3087 GCA_964437195.1 uncultured Myxococcales bacterium
TCTGGGTGCAGGGCAAGATGTTCGGCACCGGCGCGCACGGCGATTTCGAGCACTGTGAAGTGGCGGTTTTCATCGGCAAGAATCCGTGGCAATCACACGGTTTCTCACGCTCGCGGGTCGTGCTCAAGGAGATCTCGAAAGACCCGGCACGAACCCTGATTGTGATCGATCCTCGCAAGAGTGAGACCGCGGCTCTCGCCGACATTCACATTCAGCTTAAACCGGGTACCGATGCATGGTGTCTCTCTGCACTTGTGGGCATCATCGTTCAGGAAAACCTCCTGAAGCGGGATTGGCTGGCCGAGCACTCCACGGGCCTCTCGGACATCGAGCCGCTCCTCAAACAGATTCCAGTGTCACAGTACGCGGAAGTCTGCGGAGTGGAAGAGTCCATGCTTCGCAGCTGTGCTCAGCGGATTGCCTCTGCAAAGAGTGTGAGCGTGCTAGAGGATCTTGGAATGCAGATGAACTTGCATTCCACGCTGGGCAGTTATCTGCAGAGGCTTTTGTGGATCTTGTGCGGTCATTACGGACGCGTTGGAACTGCAAATGCCTTCGTGCCATTCCTTTCGCTCTCCAAGGCGAGCAAGGGAGACACATCCGCAGGCAAGTCGAGAAGGCCGCGCGTTGAGCGTCGGAGTCCTGTCACTGGTTCGAAAGTGATCATCGGTCTGATCCCCTGCAATGTGATTCCTGAAGAGATCTTGAGCGACCACCCGAAGCGCTTTCGCGCGATGCTCATCGAGAGTGGGAATCCTGCTCACTCACTTGCTGATAGCCCGCGCATGCGTGAGGCGATTCGCGCGCTTGAGCTCTCCGTTGTGATTGATGTTGCCATGACAGAGACTGCGCGGATCGCGGACTACGTACTGCCTGCATCCAGCCAGTTTGAAAAGGTCGAAGCGACCTTCTTTCCCGCCGAGTTCCCGGACAACGCCTTTCACCTGCGCAAGCCCCTGTTTCCGCCTCTGCCGGGAACCCTCCCAGAAGCAGAGATCCACGCCCGTCTGGTCGAAGCGCTCGGCGAGTTATCAGAAAAAGACTACATGCCGCTGCGGCTCGCGCGGCGGCTCGGTAGGATCCCGTTCACGATTCTGTTTGCGGCGATGCAGGCCGCCAACCCACGCATTGCCAAGTATGCCCCTGTGGTGCTCTATCGGACGCTGGGCCAGTCTCTCCCCCAACACTTGGCGACTGCTGCAGTGGCGTGGGGACTCTGTCAGCTGCACGCCTTGGGAAACCGCAAGACTCTCTCTTTGGCCGGATTCGATCAGCCCGCTCCGCTCGCTGCCAATCGACTGTTTGATGCGCTCCTGAACGCGCCTTCTGCAGTGGTGTTCGCCAAGTCGAGTTACCAGGAAAGCTGGAACGCGATTCCGATGCCGGCGCATCGCATCAACCTTCACATTCCTGAGCTCATCGCTGAGCTGAGAAAGCTAGAAAACAGCAGGCCTCCGCACGACCCCGCGTTTCCCTTTGTCCTGGCAGCGGGCGAGCGCCGTACCGACACCAGCAACACCGCCGTCCGGGATGCTGGATGGCACAAGCGCGGTCGGTACGGAACGCTGCGCGTAAATCCGGAGGATGCTCGGTTGCTGGCTCTATCTGATGGGGAGAGAGTTCTTTTGTCGACGAAGCGTGGCCGTTTGGAAGCAGAAGTCGAGATCACAGACATGATGCCGCGCGGCAGTCTCTCGCTACCGAACGGACAGGGACTTGACTATCCCGATGCCGACGGTTCTCTTCGGGCACGCGGTGTCGCGCCCAATGAACTGACCGATGGTACTGCGCGCGATCCCATCGCAGGAACGCCCTGGCACAAGTTCGTTCCTGCAAGGATCGAGAAGCTTACAAGTAAGTAGTCGGGCATCTTCTGGATTTCACGAATTCGTAGAACAAAGCCGAGCAGTTCTGCTAAGATGCGACGCTGAGAGAGTGTGGTGTGGCTGCCGCGCCACAGGCCCAGCAGTACATCCTACATGGGCCTACGGGATCACGGTGGGAATCCCAGTTGCATTCGGCGAAGGAGAGCTGCTCGATGGGCGAGGTCTTAAAGCGACAGAAGGACGGACGGTTCATCGGTTGGTACATTCGCTACTATGACAGCGATGGGAAACGTCGAATCAAGGCGAGCAAGCAGGCGACGTATAACGACGCGCGAAAGATGCTGATTCAGATCGAAGCGCAGATTGCTCGCGGGGAGCACGGACTTTCAGCTCCGCAGTGCAAGTTCACGGTTGCAGAGTTATGTGAGCGATACCTCTTGGCTGCGCACCCCCAAGCCAAAAGTGAGGCCAGCTATCGTCGTGCTGCTGCATCGAGTCTGAATCGGATTCTTCCGCTGATAGGAGCGATCCGCCTCGACCGGCTTCGACGGCGTGACATCGAGAGTGCGCGCGACAAGCTGAGCCTGCGATACAAGCCGAACACGGTGCGCTCGGCGCTGCGACCACTTGGTGCGGCGCTGACGTGGGCGGTGCAGCAGGACCTGCTGGCACAGTCGCCGATGTACAAGATCGTTCGGCCACGCCTTGAGTATTCGTCCGAACGCCTGACGCTTGAGGAAGCGAGTGCCCTGCTTGCGGTGGCGAGGAAACAGGCTCCCAGCGGACTGCGGAATCACTGTCTGTTCATCGGTGTGTCTCTTGCCTTGCGCCTGGGGTTGCGGCGTGGTGAGATCTTCGGACTACGCTGGGAAGATGTCGACTTGAAGGGACAGAAACTGACGGTGGCGCGCTCGTTCGAGACACTCCCAAAGAACGGAAAAGCGCGCACGCTGCCAATTCCTGTGGCACTCCAGCAGGACTTGGCGCAGTGGCGCAGTGTATGTCCGCTTCATGCGAAAGTCGTTCCGATGGGAACCAACTGCCGAACCGGTCTCTCACGACTCCTGCAGGAAGCGGGCTGCAAGCCGCTGTCGCGTGGCTGGCACGGACTCCGGCACTCCTTTGCTTCGATCTTTATTGAACAGGGGGGAAGCATCCTGGCGCTAAAGGACATGCTCGGTCACTCGTCGCTGGCGATGAGCCTTGTGTATTCCCATCTGACACCAAGCGCACTGCGGAACGATGTGGAAAAGATGAAGCT
>CAYTGC010000606.1:0-3085 GCA_964437195.1 uncultured Myxococcales bacterium
CTAGGCCGCTTGGTTCGGCAGACCCTGATCCTGCTGTCCAATCCGCTGGCCACTGCGCTTGTGCGCTCGCTGGTCGGGGCAAGCGGTCAGAATGTCAATCCGCTCCGTCGTGGGCCGGTTCCTTCGGACCTGGCAGAAATTCTGCGGCTCGGCGTTCTGGAAGCCAGCGGCTAGGCTTTTGCCTTCTGTCCGAGCGTGAGACTTGGTCCGGCGCTTGGACGCTGCACGCTTCGCGACGGCGCTTGTCTTGCCGGGGGAGAACGTGTTACACGGCGGCGCGATGTCGCAGAAAAGCACGCTCGTTCGCTCTGTCCGTTTGTCGCTTCTTCCGACCTGTCTGCTGCTTTCGTTGTCGGCGGCTTGCAGCGGTGTGATCGATCCCGATCCGTATACCGGCACGATCGATCCGTCGGGCTTTGACAAGCAGTACAAGTTCCAGCCGGGATCGAGAGAAGATCCGGCAAACGGCTGCCTTTTGCCGCGACGCGGTTGGGATGGCACGACACTCGCGGATACGCCGCGCTTCTACTATCTGGGGGCGCTGTTTGCCGCGCAGCTCGATCTGTCGGGGACCTTCGATACGTCGCGGTCGCTGCCGCCATCGGTCTATTCGCTGACGGGCTGCAACGCTGCGGAAGGTCGCAAAGACCCGGGCGAATTTGATATCCGCATAAATAACTATGACCCGCGGGTGCAGTACCCGATCCTGTCCCAGGGCTTGTTCCCGGTGCAGGTTGGTGGTGCGGGCGAGCCGACGGCGCAGGCCTCTTACAAGCCATTCCACCTGGTCGTCCAGGTGCAGATGGAAGCAACCGTGCGTGATCGCATGGGCTGCAACGACGTCAAGCGCGAGCTGTCGCTCCTAGAGCGGGCGGGCTGGGATCGTGCCACCAAGAGCTTCCCCGCGGATGGACCGAAGGACTTTGGTTTTGCCTTCCCGACGCGCGAGCAGATGAAGGCCGGGACCGCTCGCTGGAAAGACTGGCCGATGGTGAACGTCGGTGTGCCGATTGGCCGCAGCCTCGACCCCAGCCTGGCCTGCCCGTTTGTCAGCGGAAACAAGGCTGTGTACCCGAAGAACTTCAGCGACCAGAGCGCGACGTTCCAGTTCCCGGCGCAGTCCTGGTTCCGGGGTCTTTTGTCGGGCTATGTCGATGGTGGAGACGTTCCGCTGGTGACAGAAGCGCGCAAGTGTCCGGCGCTGTTTGACTCTGGCAAGAGCTGCAAAGTCGACAGCATGGGGATGTCCACGGGCTGCAACCTGACCGATGGGGAAGTCTGTACGGCGACCGACCCGATGAAGGCTGGAACCTGCCTTCAGCCGCCGCCCGTCTGCCCGGTCATCAACGAACTGTACGTCTCGAAGGATGAGTTCGATCCGCCGTCGGCTACGAGCTTCGATGCAAACGATCCACTGCCGCGTGGCAAGTCGATTGTCACGCTGACCGATGCGGTCGATATGACCAAGACGCGCAAGACGGATGCGCTGGCGATGTTTGCGGTCGCTCCTGGACAAAAGGACTTTTCGCCGGTCTGTCGCGTGCGCTGGGTGGATCTAAGCCGCGCCACTTGCGCGGCAAAAGAGAATGAGATGATAAAGCCTCGACCGCTATGCACCGTCGCTGAGATCAAGGCGAGTGCGGGGGCGATTCTGCCAACGGCTCCGGGCAAGGATGTGTTCGTCCACTGTCTGTCCTTGGCGGCGGCCAAGTAGCGTGGGAGCTTTGCCGATGAGAAGAGGAAGAGGGCTGTGGGCGGCGCTGCTGCTCGTTGTGTTGCTCCTTGTGCCGCGGTCGCTCCTGGCGATTGGTGAAGTCACGGGTCGTCTGGGCGGTGTCGTCACCATCGACGGAACCAAAGACGGGCTGTCCGGCGTTCCCATCGTCGTTCGTTCCAAGCAGCTCCTGGGCGGCAGTCGCACCCTTGAGACGGGCGACGACGGCAGCTATCTGTTCCAGAGCTTGCCGCCAGGAACGTACGAGCTAGAAGCGAAGATCGAAGGGTTTGCCCCGGTCGAGCAGCGCGGCATCGTGGTGGTGGCGGGCCAGCTTGCCGCCGTCGACGTCGTCCTGCACGTCGGACAGATCACAGAGACGAAGAAGATCATCGAGAAGCGCAACCCGATTCTCAATCCAGAGAGTGCAGTTTCGACGACGACGCTCGACAATCAAAAAGTCGCGCGAACGCCGGTGTTCCGTCAGGTCCAGTCGATTGCGCAGCTTGCCGCGGGCGTCGGGCCAGGGACGACGCCATCGGTGCGCGGTGGTCTGTCGCGCTACACGCGCTTTTTGGTGGACGGCCTGGATACTTCCGACATCGTGACCGGCGGACTTAGCTCGCCGATGAACTTTGACGCCGTCGAGCAGTACACACTGTTCACGGGGGCAATGGATGCGGAATACAACTCGCTCGGCCTTGTGCAGAACATGGTCACGCGGTCGGGCGGCAACAACTTCACGCTCGATGCCAGCGTGGTCATTCAGCCGACGGCGTTCAATATGCGCACGCGCTACGGAGCCCAGCTTCCGCAGCAGAACCAGTCGCTGGTCTACGACGATCGTGATCCGCCGGTGCGGGACTTCTATTCGGTCAATGCCAACGTGGGGGGTCCGATCGTCAAAGACCGCCTGTGGTTCTTTACGTCGTTCCAGTTCAACTACAACAAGGCGCTGACGACGGTGCCGCCATTCCCGTGGCTGGGAATTACCGAAGACACGGACCGGTTTCGCGACACCTATACGTATCTGGGGCGGGCCAAGCTGACGTGGCAGGTCACGACCGGAACCCGGATCTCGGTGTCGTTCAACATCGACCGGAACTACGTCACCAACAGCGCCCAACAGAACACCCTGGCCGCAGAGGCCGAGCGACGCGTTGGTCGCGGGGGCGAGTGGCTGGTGGTCCTGCTCGATTCCGCGCTGTCGCCCAAGTGGATGTTCCAGATGCAGGCTGGCTTTACGACCAAGCGCTCGGTGGAAGACACCATGGCGATGGGGCCTGATGGTCTGGCGGATCGCATCACTCCCTCACACGTCCTGCGGACCTCGGATCAGTTCAACGGGGTGACGTATCTGAACAGCTCGCT
>CAYTGC010000607.1:0-3085 GCA_964437195.1 uncultured Myxococcales bacterium
GTTGCTCCGGCGGCGAACTTTCCTGCCGCTTGGCCCAGCATCACGCTGATGTTGTTGCCACCCTGGTTGGCGGTGATGAGATCCATGAAGCCATCGCTGTTGATATCGACCGCGATGAGTCCGTTCGGGGTGGTTCCTCCCGTGGCGGTCGTCTGCGGCGGAGAGACGAAGGTTCCGTTGCCTTGGCCAAACAGGACGCTGACGTTGTTGCTCGCTCCGTTCGAGACGGCGACGTCCAGGTTGCCGTTCTTGTCGAAGTCCGCAACGGCAATGTCATCGGCCCGGGCGGCTGCACCACCAGCGGAAATGATGACCGGTGCGGCGAAGGTTGCCCCGTTTCCTTTGAGGAAGCTGACGTTGCCTTGCGCGCCGTGGGAGATCACCAGATCCAGCTTGCCGTCTTTGTCCATGTCGGCGGCTGCCATGCCGGTTGCGCCCACTGCGGTCGTCATCGTCGTTGGCGCTTTGAAGGTGCCATCGCCGTTGCCAAGCGCGATGCTGATCGAGCCCATGCCGGTGCCGCCACCGGGGTTTGCCACCACCATGTCGAACTTGCCGTCGCCATCGAGATCCCGCAGAACCACCGCATTGGGCGTTGCGCCCACCGCAACGTTCGGCTTGGCGGTAAACGCACCCGTTCCGGCACCTGACAGGACGCTCACGTTGTTGCTGCCCGAGTTGGTCACGACGGCATCAAGTGCCATTCCGGCATCGATGAGCGCAAACGCTATCGCGCGTGGCTGGGTGCCGACGGTCGTATTGGTTGCTGCGCCCAGGGTCGCGCTGCCTTGTCCGCGCAGGAACGTCACCATGCCTACGGTCAGTTGCGAGACCAGGACGTCATTTTTGCCGTCGGCATTGAAGTCTGCCACCACCAAGTTGCGCGGACCGCTCAGCGATTTGTTCGCCGTGTTGACGGCAGCCAAAAGGCCGTACGTCTTGCTGGTGTAGCGCAGGATGTTGTTGGCGCTGCCGGACTTGCCGTCTGGGTTTTGGACAACGACCGGCGTGTCGCCGCAGGTGGCGGCCTTGCCGGGCACGGTGACGGTGATCGTCGTGCCGTTGACGAAGACGACATTGGTTGCTGCGACGCCGCCGATGGTCACGGTCGCGCCCTGGACAAAGTTCTGTCCCGTCAGGGTGATCGTGGTTCCGCCCGCATTGGTGACGGCACTTGGGGCAGCCGCAGTGACGACAGGCGCTGCCAGATTGGCCAGGTCAGGGATCGGTGGTGAGGCCAGGTCGTCCGGCACAGGCGGGTTTCCGGCCAAGTCAACCTCGAACGGGGGACCGAGGTCCGTGCCGCCCGTTGTTTCATTGTTGCAGCTTGCGACGTAAGCGATGGAAATCGCTGCGCCGAGACCAAGCCCGAGTAGAGATCGAGAAAAACGTAAAGTGCTACGGCTCATTCCTTCCTCCAAGGTGTAGGACACAAGGAGGGCTTCTTCGCCCCCATCGCCATGTTGGGGGTCAGTGGTCTTGACCGCAAGCGATCCGCAACAACGAGGACGGAAATGCGCAGCGTCGATGTGTACGTAGACTTTGGAAAACGACTACACCGGCTGAGAAGTGCCGCGCTAGGAGGAATGGTCCGTCGACGGCGCGTCAGGCTCGGGGAAGTCGCTAGGCGCTAGGACTTGGCGACAAACGCATTGCAGTACCCGCGCGGACTTATCGGCCCCTTCATGATCTTGCAGGTTCCGCACGCCCCGAACGGATCACTGGGCGCGGCCAGGAACTGCTGACAGGAAGCACAGTCTTTGTTCGCTGCCTGCGATCGATCCACATACTGGAGCGACGTTCGGACGGTCTGATCTGCTGGCGCGAGGCTGCTCACATCGGTACAGACTGCGGGCCGACGGCTGTTTTTGCACGCCGATGCAGCCAGCAGCAAAAGGAGTCCGTTTTTGCCTTGGCCGAGAATGGTTCTTCGCGTCGGGTCAGCCATCAGCTCACCTCTGTCCAAAAGGACGAGCCGGAACGGTGCGAAGGTAGTTCCACAGCGCTTTTCGTTCGGTGTCATCCATCTGGGCGACTGCCGCGATCGGCATAAATGGATTGAGCTGCTGTCCGTTCTTTTTTGTGCCTGTAGAAAGCAGCTTTTCAAAGTCGGCGTAGGTCCAGTCTTTGAGTCCGCTCTCATGCGGCGTGATGTTAAGAGGAATCGGCAGTGACGGCGGCGCACCGGGGATAGGACCTCCGCTCAGCTTTTCGCCGTGACAGCCCGTGCAGAGCTTGGCCACGAAGGATCCGTACTCGACTGTGGGGGCCGGATCGGGGGCCGTGACTTGCGGTGCATGTTCGAGTCGCCGCGCCACGTCCCAGATCAGCTCCTCGCGACGATCCAGAATCTTGGCCAGCGGCTTGACTATCATGGGGCCGTTTGGCCGACTGACATTTGGCACCGTGCGCAGGTACGAGACGATGGCAACCATGTCCTTGTCCGGCAGCCAGTTGATCTCCTGAACCGGCATCATGCGAATGCCGCGGCCATCCTTTTTGATGCCGGTCTTGAGCAATCGAACAAATTCACCGTCGGTATACGCCGCACCCAGACCCGCTCCGGTGATGTTTGGACCGGCGACCGATCCGAGTGGTCCCAAGTCGATGGCTTGCCCACCCCCGAGGTCCGTACCGTGACAGTCCTTGGTTGCGCAGGCCCCGAGCGACTCTGCCAGATGTTTGCCGCGCGCAATCACCGCCGGATCGTGCGAGCGTTCCACCTGTGGGATCGGGGTCGCATACACCTTGGCGAGGCTGTCATCGTAGGCAGAGATCTTGCCAAACGCGTACACCCCCACGCCAATCCCTGCGGCCACGACCACTCCCACAGCACCGAGAGCGACCTTCTTGAGCACGGTAGACATCGACTGCCTCCATCTGGGAAACTGGTGTCAGAGTCCAGTGAAGATCCCATCGTAGCGGAGTTCCGCCCACGTTTGGAATAGCAGTGTTTGGTGTCGATAGAAACGCTAGGGAGCGGCGGGTCGCGCAGCTTCAGACAGGAAGTAGCGTTCCATTTCCTGGGCTGCGGGCTTGTGGCGCATCGTATAGCCGCGAGAAGCGCGTCCGCCAAAGCCGTAGT
>CAYTGC010000608.1:0-3076 GCA_964437195.1 uncultured Myxococcales bacterium
GTGATCTGGCGCTGCGGCCCTCGCACAATGATGCCGACATCGAGGCTCTGTACCAGCGCTTGATAGCGACCTTCGCGCGCGATCTCGCGCTCTTCCAGCTCGCGAACCCGTGCGGCCAAAGAGACGATCTGCGCATCCCGATAGTCCAGCTCGCTCATGTTCGTCCCCCGGTCCTATCATCCACCCATTCGATCATCGAGGATACGGTGGACGTATTCTCGACGAGATTACGACGGCTGATCTGACGGTGGGAGAACCGGCTCCAGAAGCAAGGTCTGGCACAGCTGTGCAATGCGCTTGTGCTGCGGAACTCCATCGAGAAGGAGGCGTCGCTCGTCCTCATTGCGCGCGGTATCCAGTCGATGCCTCAAGATCTGCACCGAGCGGCGGAGTGCAGCGCGTCCTTCCTCCGCGTGGCCCAGTGCCAGTTCCACTTCGGCTTTCGATAGCCACATCATCGCGGCGTACGGTCCGTGATGCTCCATCATCGTAAGAAGCATCAGGCCGGTCTCCACACTCTCGACAGCTTCGGCGATTCGCCCTGCCTGCAAGAGTGCGGTCGTCAGGCAGGAATAGCCGAAAACCGCCGCCGCGGGCAGCATTCCCAGAACCTCGACAGCCCGACGGAAATGGGTGATCGCAGCATCCCACTCACCAAACAGCAGGTGATTGGCGGCCAAAATCGACACCGCCTGTCCCAAGCGCACCTGGTCTTCGCCGCTGGCCGCTACGACTTGGCTGAACACTTCGCGCTGCTTCGCCCGAACCTCTGCGTCGCCCTGCATGAGTTCAGCAGCGCCCGTGAGCAGCCTGGCCACAGCCTGAATGTGCGGATCGCTCAGCTGAACGCCAAATTCCGCGACTCGCTGGCCAAGCCGCCACGTTTCTGCCCAGTCGCCAATGCTCATGGTGTTAAACCCAGCTTCAGACAGCACGACTGCGGCGATTCTGGTCTGACCAAAACGAAGGTACGTGTCGGACGCTTCGTAAAGCAGCGACTGCGCCCGGAACATCTGGTCGCCGTGATAGAGATCAAATGCGCTCTGCGCTCGCTGCCAGCCCGCGACGTACACCGGTTGCTGGGGATCTCGCTCGTATAGATCACAGACGGCGCGCATCTGTCCCAAGATTCGCAGCGCCTGCTCGCGCATCCCCAAAAACGAGTAAAGCTGCGAGACAAACGAAGCGGCTTCTTGGAAATACCAAACCGCATCGGGCTGCGGCAGCTTGGCGTCGAAGTCACGAAGGTTCCCCATCGCAACGTCCATCTTCCCAGCCAAAGTTGCCGTCGCCAAAAGTCCAAGCAGCGCCCAGTAGTAATAGCGAGAACCCGAGGGTGACAGCGCAATCGCCTGCTGCGCAAGCTGGAGTGAATCCGAAAGGCGACCGGCGAACAGCGCGATCTGTCCTTCCAAGCAGCAGACCGCACCGAGCGACTCGCCCTGCGCGCCGACGCGACGAGCCGCTGCGCAGAGCTCTAGGGTTCGCTCTGCTCCGCCTCGCCGCCAGCTATCGATCGCCGCCTGAATGTAGTGATGCAGCGCCGCGCTCGGGTCAGCGCCGCACTCGAAATGCCGAGCGAGCACAGCATGATCAGACTCGCCGCTGCGCAGCAAATACTCGGCGCACAGTCGATGACCAAGCGTCCTGTCTTCGTCGGTCAGCAGCGAGTAAGCGGCTTCCCGCAAAAGATCGTGCCGAATTCCGTATTCGACTTCGCTGCCAAGCCGACTGTCGCGGTGTCGATCGATGATTTCTGCGTCGCACAGCTCTCGCAGGACTTGGCCTATGTGATCGCTCTGGCCACTGCCACTTCCGTGTCCCAGAAGCGACAGCACGCCACCGAGGAAGAAGACATCACCAAAGATGCTCGCGGCCCGCAACACCCGACGCTGTTCGAGCGTCAAGCGACCAATCCGCGCTTGCAGCATCGCGATCACGGTGTCGGGTAGATGCTCGGTTTTCCCTTCGGCAAACGCCCGAATCAGCTCTTCCAGGTACAGCGCGTTGCCAGCGGCTTGCTCGACGATGCGGTGCACCGATTGAGACGGAACCTTGGGTCCGAGGATGTTCTGCACCAGGCGCTCACTTGCCCGCTTGCCAAGCCCGCCCAGATACAGTTCTTGCAAGCCACGATCTTTGCCAAGCTTTGGCAGACGGCTCTCGTACTCGGGCCGAGCGATCGCCAACACGAACAACGGTGAGTCTGGCAGCCCACGCAGCGCTGCTTCAGAAAGTTCGATGCTCTGCGGGTCACCCCACTGAAGATCTTCGAGCACGAGCACCACTGGCTGACGAGACGAGCTGCCGCGCAGGAAATCAGTCACGGCCAAGGTCACTTGCTCGAAATACAGCCGTCCGTCGCAACGGGCCGCGTGCAGCGGCGGATATTTGTCGAGTGGCGGCGAAAATCCCGCCAGCTCAGCCAAAAATGCGGCAACTCTTGGCGCTTCGCGATCGCCGACGTATTCCGTCGCAAGATCGAGCATCACGGCGAAGCCATCCGTCGAGGGCCCGTAACCTCTGGCCGTAGCCAAGCCACGTACGACCGTCGCCCAGACACCAAACGGCGCGCCGGGATTCATCGCATCGCCACGCCCGATGAGAATCTCGACCGGCGTGGCTCCAGCTTGGACGCGGCGCAGAAATTCGTGCCGCAGCCGCGACTTGCCGACACCTGCCGACGCAACCACCAGCGCAACTCTCGGTGTGGACTCCTCGATGACGGAGCCAAACACGGCTCCGAGCGCCAGCAGTTCTTGCTCGCGGCCTACACACGGAGTCGGCTTGCCGAGCAGCTTGCGAGACTCGTCGATGGACAGTCGCTCACCGAGCAGCGCAAACGCTCCATGGTTCAGCCGCACCACTTCAAAGCGCGAATCAAGCAGTCCCGCCGTTAGCTCGTCGATCAGCACCGAGTGGGGTCCACCGCCGGTCGTTCGCTGACGCAGCAGCACAGCCGCCCGATCAACGGCCTCTCCGACGGGTAGATCGCCAGCCAACATGCCTTTGCCCGTCGCGATCGCCACCACCGCTTCGTTCCAGCGCTCGTGGATGTGAAGCGCCGCACGCGCCG
>CAYTGC010000609.1:0-3074 GCA_964437195.1 uncultured Myxococcales bacterium
AAGGAAAGCGCTTCTCGCAGTCGATCATGTGGAAGCTCACGCGAGACTTCTACGAACAGCGGGGAATCAGTGCTTGGGATTCCGGAATCGTTCCCTCTTACGTCACCAGCAATCCGTTCATTGCGCAGGCCTACGCCCAGGTTGTGTGGCAGTACGTTCGCGACTGCTTAAGTGACCGAGGTCCCTGCCGCATTGACGCCACACAGCCGATCTACATCGTCGAGCTGGCAGCAGGACACGGTCGCTTTTCCTATCTGTTTCTCAAGAAATTCCTGGCGCTCAAGAACGGGTCTTCCCTCAAGAATCTCGACATCCGCTTTGTCATGACAGACTTCACGGACACCAATGTGAAGTCGTGGGCACGCCAGAAGCTGTTTCAGGATTATGTCGAACAAGGTGTGCTCCATCTGGGCCTGTTCGATCTGGAATGTGACGATTACATTCGGCTGTATCCGTCGGGAAATTTGCTAACGCAGGAGTCTGTCAAGAACCCCCTGATTGTTCTTGCGAACTACATCTTTGACTCCCTGCTCCAAGACTTCTTTCGTTTTGAGAGCGGCAAGATCAGCGAGTGTCTTGTAACCACCCGACACACGGAGCCGCTTGGCGAGCAGCCAGTGAATCCGGAAGTGATGTCGAACTTTCATCTCGATTGGGAGATGAATCCGATCGCTGCGGAGGGCTACTACGGAGACGCCCTGATCGAGCAAGTGCTTGCGGGGTATCAGGGTCGTCTCAGTGATACCACGCTGGTATTTCCCGTCGGTGCGATGCGCACGATTCGTCGTCTGTCGCGGATGTCTGGGAACCGACTGCTGATCCTGTCTTCCGACAAGGGATACACACACGAAGACGAATTGTTCTATATAAATGGACAATACGTTCAATTTCATGGCGCTTTGTCGACAATGTCGAACTATCACGCCATGGGACAGCTTGTTCAGAAGCTCGGTGGTCACTATCTGGCGACGGCCCAGCGGCAAATGAGCCTGAAGACAGTCGCGTATCTCGTCGGCGGATCGAGTGAGCAGTTTGCCGATACGATGACCGCATTCCGATCGAGCATGGATGTCTTTGGTCCGTACGACTTCTACACGCTCCTAAACAGCGTGCGGACGGCGGCTCCCAACCTTGCGCTCGACGGGGTGATGGAGCTCATGCGGCTGTCGCAGTACGATCCGCAGGTCTTCTTCGACTACGAGAAGATCATCTTGGACAACGCGCATACCCTCACTGAAACGCAGCGCGTCGAGCTGATGATGAGCCTTGACCGGACCTGGACCAATTTCTATCCGCTTGGGCGCGATCTTCCGTTCGAGCTGGGCCGCGTCTATCTGTCGCTCAAGCGTCCGCGTGAGGCGCTAAGGTACAATCAGCTCTCGATGGACATGTTCGGCGAACATCCGGTCACGTTCTGCAACATGGGCATCTGCTACTACCAAGCAGAGGACACGGCGAACGCGCTCGTCTGCTTCGAAAAATCACTTCAGCTAAACCCCGACTACGGCCTGCCCAAAGCCTGGCTCGCGCGGATTGTGGCCGAGCAGCACAGGCACTCCGAACATCACTCCTAAGCCCAGTCCGCGACAAAGCTTCCCGCTCCCCGGACAGCTGCGGTACAGTCTTTTTGTCGAGGGAGCGTGTCCATGAGTGAAGCCGCCAGCCGTTCGGTTCGCACCATCGTGTCCCACTGGGCGCACAACATGACGCTTATGCACAACCTGGGGATTAGCTACCCGGGCTTTGGCTACACCGAAGAAGAAAAGCAGCAGCTTGGCGCGCTGGCCAAAGGAGTAAGCTCACTTGGACACCTCGGCTTTGGCTTCTTGAACGCGGTGTACTTCTGTGCGCTGGCCGGGTTTGTGATGGGTTATGGCGCGATTCCGCTGGCGTTCTTGCTCGACCCCACCCATCAGTCCGCGGGCGTGTTCTTTGGCTGCATGGGCCTGGGCATCGCGATTGGCATCGGCTTTGGCGTTCCGGCGTCGATGGGGCTAACGGCTCTGACGTTTCGGCTGTTTGGGAAGGAGCCGCAAGCGCCCGATGTGAGCGATGACACCGTGGCGGCGCTGTATCGAAAGATGTATCGGCAGCTTTTGCGGGCAGGAGTTGTGACCGGCGTGCTCATTGGGCCGTGGGTGCTGTTCGGTATGACCAAGACCGGCGGCCACTTGATCGAATTTCTGACGCGGGTGGTGGTGACGCTTGCTCCGTTTGCGTTTCTGCTGTTGGTTCTGACGGCGTTTCTGCGCGGGACCAAGAGGTACTAGCGAACTGGGGCAGGGCGACGCTACGCGTCCGGCGGACTTTTGGGCTGGAGCCTGGCTTCGAGTTCTTCGACGCGCTTCTGCAGCTTGATGACCTCTTTTTCGAGCGTCGCAAACGGCGACAGAGTCTCGACAACGCCGTGGACCCGATCGTCCACTCGTCGCTGCCACTCTTCAAGTGCAATTTGCCAGCGCTCGAGCAGTTCACGCACGGCAGATGGATTGTCAGTTGGGTCTTGGCGACGAAGCTCGGTGGCCTCTTCGTGCTCGATGATTTTGGACTCGCCATCGCCTTTGCGGAACACGCTGCGAACGCGGGCCTGCGCCTGCTGGGCCAGCTCGGACAGCGAAGCGCCACCGGACTGAATCAGCTGACGCATCGCACCAAGCGAGATGAAGTTCTTCTGTCGCTTCTCTTCTTCAAAGATGATCTGCGCCAGCGTCACCGAAGTCAGATCTTCTTTGCTGCTGTTGTCGAGAACGAGTACTTCTTCGCCCTGACGGATCATCTGGGCGATCTGTTCCAGCGTCACATACTGGCTGCTCTGGGTGTCGTAGAGCTTGCGGTTGCTGTAGCGCTTGATGATGCGCGGCTCTGGCATCTTGCGACCTAGGCCTTGTCTGCGACCTTGTCGGCAGGCTTGCTGGCGTCTCCCAGTTCTTTCTTCGGCGTGACGTCGAGTTCGCTGCCAGTATCCGCAGCTTTCTTGAAGTTTTTGATGCTCCGCCCGAGTGCATCGCCGATTTGGGGAAGCTTGCCGGCGCCAAAGATGATGAGGACGATCACCAAAATGATGATGAGTTCCG
>CAYTGC010000610.1:0-3073 GCA_964437195.1 uncultured Myxococcales bacterium
CCCATGCCGCACTTGATCTCAGAACCACCGTCGGGCGGTGTTCCACCGTCGGGTGTCGTCGGCAGACTGCAGTAGGGTCGGCACGCTGGGTCCAAGCCACTGCGAGTTGTGCAGGCGAGACCGCTCTGGCAGTTCCACGAACGCTCACACGGCTCATCGAGGTCGCCGCTCGAATCGCCGTATCGCTGGCGCGACCAGCAGACCGTTCCCGTGCTCTTGTCATCGCTGAAAACGTAGCAGGACAGCGTCGATCCATCCTTGGCCTTGCCGCAGCCTTTTTGAGGAAACACAGGCTCGCAGTTGTCGGGCGCGTTACAGAAACCGATGCCAGACACTTGCGATGGGAGAACGCACAACTCGGTCTTGCTGCACTTGCCATGCGTTCGCAGGGCGCAGAGCGTCTTGCAGCGCATCGTGCCATCAGCGGTCGCGACGCAGCCCAGCCCACTTTGGCAGCGGTCATACCGTCGGGGCGGATTTGTTGCCGGGTTCGCCACCGCCGACAGCGTGCACTCCTGGTTTTCTTTGAGTGCGGCCCCGTCGTCGGGCACGCACTGCGTCAGATAGCCTTCAGCGCCAGTTTCACCGACGAGAACGATGCCACAGCGGAAGCCACTGGTGCAGCGCACGTCTGAAAAACCGGCCCCTTCGGGCGTGCAGTCTTCATACGGCCCGACCGTCTTCACCGTCACACCCAGATCCTCGACCAGCGGAATCGACGCGTCATCCGTCGAGGGTGGCAAATCTTGTGTCGTCGGACAGCCCGTGAGTCCCAAGGCCAGCGACAAGCAGAGCGGCGCAAAACCGCTGCGAACCATCCTCAGCACGGGTTCGGAAAATCGCATGGCCTCTACCCAATCCTCGGGATGCACATGTTGGCGACACAGCGAAACTCGCCCGGACACTCGCCGTCCGTCGCACACACCACATCGGTAGTCCAGATCGCCGAGTGGTTGCCGGTGTTTGGTTCTTGAAACGGCAGCCAGATTGGCTGATAGCTCGGATCGCCAGTCCCGGCCCGGGCCTTGTCGAGGTCCAGCCCAAACATGAACAGTTGGGGCTGGCTCCCGCCGGCGAAGCCGTACTTGTACCGCGCCGAATAGACGATGAACGAGTAGCGGTTGTTCTGCAAAAATGGCGCAAACTTCGGCCAGTTGTTGCTGTTGTTCGGCATGTGCGTGCCGTTGACCAGATCGATCGGCGTGCCATTGTCGACGGCCTGGCCCGCATCATCGATCGCTTTCACGAGTCGTAGTCTCGTTTGGACCGCGTTGTACTGCTGACAAGAGCCCGAGCACGTCTGGGTGTTGAACACCAGCCACTTGCTATCGGGGGACCAGCTCGGCCAAAAATGAACTTCGCTGCCGATCTTCGCCGGAATGACGGTGACCGCTTGTCCGAATGAGCCGCTGTTGTACGGCATCACCACGATGTCACCGCTATCGACGAGTTCGAAATCATACGTCGACGAGCGGGTGTATCGAACAAAAGCGAGCCATTTTCCGTCGGGAGACCACTCTGGCATTGCGCCCATGCCCATCCCACCGATCTGCGCAGGCTGAATCGTCTCGAGCACGGCCCCACTCTTCGCATCGCGAACTTTTAGCGTGCCACTCCAGTTGGTGATCAGCTTGTCCGCACTGGGATTGAACCAAGCGAAGTTCCACGCGATGCTCGGACTTAGCGGAAACGCGCGCATCTTCGGCATGATGCCATCAACCACCGTCGAACCAGTCCGGGTCTGTCCCGAGCCGAACTCGACGGCAACCTTCTTACCATCCCGAGACACGGCGTGGCAGCCCGCGCAGCCCGTCTCATCGCCGTTGTTGATGAAATCGACCGGCTTGCTCGCCCCGAGCGGCACGCGCTTGATGCCACGAATCGTCGGTGAAAAGTAATAGAGTCCGCCTTTGATGTCCTCGGGAGCAAAGCTGACCGTTGATGGCATAGCAGTTCCATAGACCGCCCCGCGCCCCGACGATCCCGAGACGATGATCTGCACATCCTGCCCTTGGGACGAGTGACCGACATCGCTCCACAGCTTGTCATCGATGCGATAGGTGCACTGCCCCGACGGACACACGCTCGAACCAACGTAGAATGAGCGCTCATACGTCGCGCCGATGACTTGCACGCGGAACACCGACTGCCCTGCGGCCAGCCGCCACTGCATCGCCAGCTGGAGGACGTTCGCCGCCATCATCGTGTTGTCGAACGGATACATCATCGTCGGCGCAGGTCCACCGCTCGAACCCGAAAAGTAGTCCTTTGCGTCCGCTGGCGCTGACGGATCAATCTCGTCGGGCGCAATCAGCTTGATAAGCAGGGGCACCGACGCCGTCGACCCGCGCAAGCTGGCGTAGACCTTGTACGCGCCGCCTTTCTGGAGCGTGGGCTGAATCGTCAGCTTTCCCTTGGCGATTCCGCCAATGCTGCTATCCGAAACGGTCCACGACGCCAGGTTGGTAATGTCACCTAGCTTGCTCGACGTCGCCCGAAAGCTCACCGACTGAGGCGTGCCGTTGATCGTGATGGTCGCGTTTCCGGGAGAAATCGTGATGGTTCCCGGCTTCTTCTCCTCATCCGCTGGGTCCATCATCGTGTTGCCTGAATCGGTATCCACCGACTCGCGGACCGGCGTGCAGGCAGCACCGGCCAGAAGTGCAAACAGCGAAAACACCACCCCACCGCGACGAAGCGAGGGAGAGATCACGTTCGAAAACGGCATGGCGACCTCCAGATTGGAGGGCCCAGCCTAGCGAGAATAAGGCATCGAGACAATAAGCTCTCAATGCGATCTATTGGGCAGACCACGCAGTAGCGCTGGCTATTTCAGAGGGAAATGACGAGAACGGGCCCAAGCCCCGACGACAGGTATCGGGTTACTTGCGACGAGCAGGCTTGGCAGGAGGCGGTTCAACAGCGGCGGGCTTTTTGGCGGTCGCTTTCGGCTCCGCCGTCTTTTTCTCAGGCTTGGCAGGCGCCTTGCTCTCTGGCGCAGGCTTGGTCTTCTTCGTCGGCTCCGGCTTGGCGGCCTCTTTTTCGGCCTTTGCTGGCGCTTTTTCCGCCTTTT
>CAYTGC010000611.1:0-3068 GCA_964437195.1 uncultured Myxococcales bacterium
ACCTTGCCGCGGACGCGCTCGTCGGGAAGGTTGTACTTGGTTTGGCACTGTTCGCAGGAGAACTTCATGTTCCGGGGGCTCCCGACGCGAGCGATTCTGTTTTCGGCCTTACGGGGTGTGCAGTAGCGGGCTGCATTCGTACGTAAGTGCTAGGCATGTGCAGTCACACGACTCGACGATCGGTTCTCACTATACCCGAAGAAAGAGGGGCAAAAAAGCCCTGTTACTTCGCATATTTTCAGCAGCCTTCGCTACAAATGACGTGAAATGGCGGAGCGCGTGCTAGCTTCCGGGCGTGCAACACCCCATTTCGGCACCTTTGGCTTCACCTCTGCGGACACGGGCAGTGGGACTCGCCGCGATGCTGGCTGGCGCTGCGGTCACGGCTCCGGCGATGGCGCAGGCCGACGCAGGCTGTCCCCCTTCTGTGGCCGCAGCACGACACGCGATCGTGACGGCAGGACGCGCTGTGGCAACCGCCGCGGTGGTCGATCTGTTTGAACGAGCAGATCCGCGCGGGTCCGTCGGTGATCAAGCGCGGCTCGGCGAGCTGCTCAAGGTTCCACCACAGAATCCGGCCTGTGAAGGCGAGCGGGATCAGCTTGTCCTTGTGGAGACTGCGGCACCGTATCGTGGCTATGTGCCGGTTTCGCAGCTTGTGCCGTGGCCGCAAGGCAAGCCGCCTTATCAGCCGTGGTCTGCCCAAGCCGACAAGCAAGGGACCGAGCCGAGCAAGCGCCTGCGGGTGACGTCACGACTGGCATTGGTGTTTCGGACGCCCGACGTGACGGTGGCGAACCCTCGCTTTGTCCTGCCCCTGCATACCGAGCTGGTACTAGCCGAAGCGCTGTCTTTGCGCTGGCTCAAAGTGGCGCTGCCCGATGGCAGCTTTGGGCACATTCACCGAGGAGACGTGGAGACGCTGACATCAGAGCCGAGCCCGACGGCGGCTTGTGTCCTTTCGGAAGCGCGCAAGTACGAAGGAACTCCCTATCTGTGGGGTGGACGCACGACGCTGGGCATTGACTGCTCGGGGCTTGTGGCCAGCGCCTTTTTCGCCTGCGGGGTGGTCGCGCCCCGCGACGCTGGTCCCCAGATGACCTGGGCCGATGTGCGGCCTGTCGCCGATCAGAGTGAGCTGCGCCCCGGTGATTTGCTCTTCTTCCGCAGCGGCGAACCGGACAAGGCCACGTCGATGGCGGTTGCACACGTCGGCATCTACGTCGGCGAGGGCCGTTTCCTTCACGCAACGACCAGCGACAAGCCCACCGTCCACGAAAGCGCTCTCCGGGAAGCCGAGTGGCAGCGCCGCTACCTCGGGGCCCGTCGCTACGTCCGCTTTTAGAACGACTTGCGGTGGCGGAGCAGGTCGGCAAAGTCGTGATCGACCATCATCTCGACGAGCTGACGGAAGCGGACTTTGGGCTCCCACTTGAGCAGCTTGCGCGCCTTCGTCATGTCGCCGCGCAGGTCGTCCACTTCACTTGGGCGGAAGTAGCGCGGATCGATCTCGACGTAGCGTTCCCAGTCCAGATCCAGCCGACCGAAGGCCACTTCCAGCAGCTCGCGCACCGAGTGACTCTCGCCCGTGCAGATCACCAAGTCCTCGGGCCGGTCGAGCTGGAGCATCAGCCACATCGCCTCGACGTAGTCACCGGCAAAGCCCCAGTCACGCCGCGCTTCGAGGTTGCCAAGATACAGCTTGTCTTGCAGCCCCAGCTTGATCTGGGCGGCGGCGCGCGTGACTTTGCGGGTCACAAAGGTCTCTCCGCGACGCGGGCTCTCGTGGTTAAACAAGATGCCGTTGCAGGCAAACAGCCCGTACGCCTCGCGATACAGCACCGTGGTCTGAAACGCCGCGACTTTCGCAATCGCATACGGTGAGCAGGGCCGAAACGGCGTCGTCTCGCACTGCGGTGGGGCTGACTCGCCAAACATTTCTGACGACGAAGCCTGATAATAGCGGGTCTTCGGCCCTAGCTCGCGCAGCACCTCGAGCAGCCGTGTGGTCCCTTGGGCGACGACGTCGTGGGTGTATTCCGGCATGTCAAACGACACCCGGACATGGCTCTGCGCCGCCAGGTTGTAGACCTCGTCGGGCCGCACTGAGTGCAAGATCCGCCCCAGTCCCGAGGCGTCGACCATGTCGCCATAGTGAAGCTTTAACCGATAGTCGGGAACGTGCGGGTCTTGGTAGATCGTCTCCAGCCGCCCGGTATTAAACGAGGACGAGCGACGGACGATGCCATGGACCTCGTAGCCTTTGCGAAGCAGAAGCTCCGCCAAGTACGAACCGTCTTGGCCGGTGATTCCGGTGATGAGAGCGCGGCGGGTGGTCATGGCGAAAGCTCGCGAAGGTAATGGTCGATGGTGCGGCGCAGTCCCTCATCAAGCGAGGTGCGGGCAGAAAAGCCAAACAGCTTTTCGGCCAATGAGCAGTCGAGTGCCCGGCGCGGCTGGCCGTTTGGTCGGCTTGTGTCGTAGACGAATCGTCCGCCAAAACCGAGCAGCTGTCCGATTTTTTCCGCCAGGCTCGCGATCGAGATCTCCTGTCCCGAGCCGAGGTTGACCGGCTGGCTGTCGTCTAGGCGCTCGGTGGCAAGGACAATCCCTTCGGCACAGTCTTCGACGTACAGAAACTCCCGCGTCGGGCTGCCGTCACCCCAGATGGTCACTTCGGGCTGCCCTTGCCGCATCGCCTCGGCAATCTTGCGAATCAGCGCCGGGATCACATGCGACGACGAAAGATCGAAGTTGTCCCGCGGGCCATACAGGTTGACCGGAAACAGCACCACCGACGAAAAACCGTACTGCGCCCGGTACGCCTGCGACTGGACCAGCAGCATCTTTTTCGCCAGCCCATAGGGCGCGTTGGTTTCCTCGGGATAGCCGTTCCACAGGTCGTCTTCGCGAAACGGCACCGGCGTAAACTTGGGATAGGCGCAGATCGTTCCCGTCGCGACAAACTTTTCGACGCCAAACTTCCGCGCCTCATCGAGAAGCTGCACACCCATCATCAGGTTGTCGTAGAAAAAGCGCCCCGGATTTTGCTGGTTCGCCAAGATGCC
>CAYTGC010000612.1:0-3064 GCA_964437195.1 uncultured Myxococcales bacterium
CGACCCGGCCCCGTGGCTCGCCCAAGTGGCGGAACGTCTGTCGCGGGCCGCCCTCCTTGGGCACTTCAAGGTTGTACTTGAGGAGCAGACGCTGCGCCTCCTGCATCGCGCTCTCCGCCTCATGTACGTTTTGGCTTTCTGCGAGCGAGAGCAGGCGAGCAATCCGTTTGAGCAGTCGCGCGCGCTCCCCGTCGGACTCGATCCCATCGCCCGTCGAACCAGCTGGCAGACCAGCGGCGCTGCTATCAATCCCCATCCGCGCACAAACCGCCTGAAACGCCGAGCCATGTGCACTCTCGTCCGTCCGCCCGAGGATTTCGTGCACGTACTGGTGCGCCATCTCATGCTTGAGAACCTCCAGCACCACGCCCCACGGTCTCTCGATCACCAATGATTCCGACAGCAGCAATGAGCGCGTGGCCGGTACCCACAAACCCAGCCTGGTCAGCGACGAAGTGAGGCCAATCTGCGGCGGCTCGAGCGCCCGTCGAAACAGCGTCGCATTGATGTGATGCCATGCGCGAAGCAGTTCTCGCACGGTAGCGGCCTGTAGCTCCGCTGACAGGGTTTGGGGAAGTTCAGCGCTCATTGTCCACCTTTTTTGCATACCCACACGCACTTGTCACGTCGCGATGTTTCCGTCGCTGCGCGGGCGTCTGTCAGACCACTTGGCTAGCGTCCTTTCCATGAACCCGATCGCCTTCGTTCCTTCCTCCCGCGCTCTGTTTCTTTCCGATTCAGCCGAGTCCAACACGAGCCAGGTGACGCAGGCTCTGTTCGAGAAGCTCCGGCAGCAAGGCTGGCCCACGCAGGTTCGGCTGCTTCTGCCCGGCACGGAGCTGGCATTCCGGGTATCGAGTGGCGTGATGGTCGATCTGCTCGATGCGATTTCGATTCTTCTCGCCCCCGACATGCAAAATGCCGTGTGGGACTCTCGGGAACTGCACGGGATCGCCAAAGTCGTTCGGCTGGCGCTTTCGCTGGTGTCGCGCGGTCAGGCCTGGCCAAAGCTATCGCGGATTGGAACCGGCAGTCGCCACAGCGCTCGCTGGAAAGCCGCGATGTCCCAGAGTGAGCGCACCGAGCTGGTAGGCATTGGTAAGGAGCTGTCGCTCTGTGTAGGCGAGCTGCTGTCGACACCACTGTCGACCGAGCGCTGGCAAAACGTCGTCAGTGGGCACAGCCTGGCGTCGCTGCTGCTGCACGCCACCGTCGATATGATTGTGCGCGAAGGTTGTCGTCGGGGCGCCCAGGTTCGGCTCGCCGAGTGCTCGGCAAAGTCGTGGGAACAGCGCCTTGTCCTCGCGCTCAGTGACGAGAAGGGTCTTCTTCTCGCCCCAAACCCAAGTGACGACGAGTTTTGCCAGCGGAGCAGCGAGCTAAACGACTGGTCGCAGTCAGCCCTGAGCAGCGCGAGCCGACCGCTCCTGCCGTCGCCCACATCGTGGCAAGCAAGCGAGAGCTTGCAGCAGATCGTCAGCCGGTTCGTGCGCCAGGCGGGACTGCTTTCGACGGTGCTTCTGTCCGGTCAGGCTGCTCCACGGATGCTACCGATGAGCGCGTGGCGAACCACGACGATGGACAATGAGCGCAAGGCTGCCGTCTTGCCGCGCAAGCTGCTCGACGAGGCGCTGCAACTTCTGCGTGACCAGCGACCGCCTGCAGCGACGAATCACCACCAGGCGGCGTAGAAAACGACCAGCGGACTTAGTTGGTTGCGGGGCTGCTCTCGGCAGCAGGAGGAGCGGGCGGGGGCGGGACAGCAGCAGTCGGCACAGGCCCGGTCAGCACCAGCGGTAGAACGTCGTCCATCTTCGTCGCGTAGAAGATCTCCATCTCGTTCTTCACTTCATCGGGCACGTCCAAGATGTCCTTGCGATTGCGCTCGGGCAAAATCGCACGACGGATGCCAGCGCGGTGCGCAGCGAGCAGCTTTTCCTTGATACCACCGACGGGAAGTACGTTGCCGCGCAGGGTAATCTCACCGGTCATCGCGACATCGTTGCGCACCGGAATCCCCGTCAGCATCGAGGTCAGCGCGACGAACATGGTGATGCCCGCGCTCGGACCGTCTTTGGGCATGGCACCGGCGGGAACATGGATGTGCAGGTCGGCTTTGTCGAGGAAGTGCTCATCAATGCCAAGCTGCTTGGCCCGACTGCGCACGTACGAGGTCGCCGTCTGCGCCGACTCCTTCATCACATCGCCAAGCTGTCCGGTAAGGGTCAGGCTGCTCTTGCCCGGCATCCGTGTGGCTTCGATAAACAGGATGTCACCCCCGACGGGAGTCCAGGCAAGTCCGGTCGCCACCCCCGGGATGCTGGTGCGCTCAGCCACTTCCGACAGGTACTTCTGTGGCCCCAGATAGTCGGCAATCTTCTCGGCAACGACTGTCGTTTTTTCCGTTGCTTCTCCCTCGGCGACTTTGACTGCCACGCCACGACACACGCTGCCCAACTCTCGCTCGAGAGTACGGACGCCAGCCTCGCGGGTGTAGCTGTCGATGACCTCGCTGACCGCAGCATCCTCGAACAAGATGTTGTCGCCGGTCAGCCCGTGCTCATCGACCTGCTTCGGGATGAGGAAGTTCTTGGCAATCTGCAGCTTCTCACTGCGGGTGTAGCCCGGAATCTCGAGCACTTCGAGACGATCGCGCAGCGCCGCTGGAATCGGATCAAGCACGTTGGCCGTCGCAATAAACATCACTTTCGACAGGTCGAACGGCACTTCCAGGTAGTGATCGCTAAAGGTGTTGTTCTGCTCGGGATCGAGGACTTCCAGCAGAGCACTCGACGGATCGCCGCGGAAGTCATGTCCCAGCTTGTCCAGCTCGTCGAGGACGAAGACCGGATTGTTGGTCCCCGCGCGCTTGAGCCCCTGGATGATTCGGCCCGGCAGTGACCCGACATACGTCCGACGGTGACCGCGAATTTCCGCTTCATCGCGAACGCCACCTAAGCTAACGCGTACAAACTTGCGACCAATCGCTTTGGCGATGCTCTTTCCGAGTGAGGTCTTGCCAACGCCCGGCGGACCGACGAGGCACAGAATCGGCCCCTTTTTG
>CAYTGC010000613.1:0-3060 GCA_964437195.1 uncultured Myxococcales bacterium
GGCATCCTGGACAAGGACGACCTGTGCCCGAACGATCCGGAAGACAAGGACGGCTACGAAGACCAGGACGGCTGCCCCGATCCAGACAACGACAAGGACAGCATCCTCGACAAGGATGACCAGTGCCCGAACGAGCCTGAGACGTACAACGGCTACCAGGATGAAGATGGCTGCCCCGACAAGGGTCGCGTCATCGTCCGCAAGGGCAAGCTGGAGATCCTCGACAAGATCTACTTCGAGACGGACAAGGACATCATCAAGCCGATTTCCTTCCCGATCCTCGATGCAATTGCGGCGACGATGAAGGGCAACCCGCAGATTCTTGAGATTGAAGTCCAGGGTCACGCAGACGAACGTGGTGACGACGCGCACAACCTGGACCTGACCGACAGGCGTGCCAAGGCGGTCCGCGTGTACCTCATCGACAAGGGCATCGACGGCAACCGTCTACAGGCCCACGGCTACGGCGAGACCAAGCCAGTCTGCATGGAGCACAACGAAGACTGCTGGTCGCGCAACCGCCGCGTTGAGTTTGTCATCCTCAAGCGCTCAGACGGCGACACCAAAGACTAGCCACAAGGCGCCAGCGTCCCTGGCGCCGCGCTTCGGTCTCGTCCTTCTTTCCCCCCTCCTTCCTCTTCCTAGATCCCCGGAATCAGCAACGCCAAAAAGGTGCCAAGCAGACTCGCTGCAAACAGCGAGGACTCCATGCTGTCATCGGTGTGACGCGACAGCTTTTCCCAGATCAGCACCGCGATGATGAGCGGCACAAGCAGTCCGATCGGCAGCCGAAGGAGTCCGCGCAGCGGAATCACCGGAAACACGACGTAGCAGAGAACTGCTGCGGCTTCGGCGAGCAGCGCGGCGATGATCAATCCCCAACGTGGATGTCTTATGCCAATCCACCGACCGAGCTGGGCTGCCAGTGCTGCCGCCAGGACCACGGGCAGCACGATCAAGAGATCGGTGCGCTGAAGCGGAACCAGCCACCACAGGGTTCGGAATCCACCTACGGCAAGGCAGGAAAACAGAGCCGCTGCGGCAAGCAGTCCTCGGAGCGGCGCCGGAATGCGTACCCTCTGCCGCACACTGCGGGCCAGCAGCAATCCCAGGCACATCATCACCGCGAACGAGCCCCAGGCGAGCGCGATCTTGGCGGTGATGCGTCCGGCGGCGCCTTTCGGCTTGGGCAGCGGCAGGACGCGATCCACAGCGGCTTCAATGATCGATGGCGTCCAGGGTTCTAGGACGTGCGAAACCGGCAAGTAGAACGCGGGCGGCAGACCGAGCTGCTCGTGGATGCGTCCGCGGACCATGCGGTGCTGCTCACATGGCACCGACTGACCAATTGCGACGCAGTGACTGCACGAAAACGCCTCGCCACATCCCAAATACGCACCCATCGAGTGCCCGACAAAGTACGTGCGCTCTTGGCCTATCCCGAGCGATCTTTCAATGTGCAGCGCACCGCGCATTGCGGCGATGGTATTGCGGATGGGAACGGGGCTTGATGCGCCATGACCCAGCGCATCCAGCGTCACGCAGTCGGCTCCGCGCTCGGTCGCTTCCCAGCAGAGGCCAAGCAGCGTTTCCTTGGTGGCCAGACCGCCGTGCGCGGCAATGAGCAACGGGCGCGGCGCAGCACCTCTGTCACTGCGAAAGAGCAGCCCTTCGGCAACGTGATGGGGCGCGGCTTGGAACGTGATGGCCTCGCCGAGCGGCGCTCCCAAGGAAGCAAGCCAAGTGCGGATTCCGACAAAGAGGAGGAACAGAGCCACAGACAGCCGATGCAGCGAAACAGCGGGGCGCCTCATTGCCGGTCACGATAACCGGACTGCGCTCGCTCCGCTGCATTTGGGGTCGCGTTCCCCTTGGTATCTGCTAGCGAGCACCGAGCTGGAGGTCGCCGCTCATGCTGTCTAGCTCGATGCTGCCGACGCCTTGGCCAAGCTTGGTCGCCCATTCGGTGCGCTTGCCCGGAGCGCCTTTTCGCTCGACGGTAAGGTCGCGGACGCCGAGCATGTCGCCGCTCTGCGTACGGAGCCTGGCTGAAAGGGAGCTGTCGCGGTCGTTCTGTATCGTGACATTGCCCGAAGTTGTCTCGGCAGTGACCTTGCATCCGGCGGTGCGGCACGGACCCGCCATCGTCAGGTCGCCCGAGATCGAGTGGAAGCGCACCGGGCTGACGATTTCGCCGCCAATGTGCAGCTCGCCCGAGACGGTCTTGGCTTCGACCGGGCCGCTGACTTCGGTGACATCGATGTCGCCGCTCATCGTTTGCAGATAGAGCGAGCGGGCCTGCTTGACAGCAATTTCTCCCGACGCGGTGACTACGCTGACGTCGCCTTTGAGCTCGTGGACGCGAACGTCTCCTGACGCGGTCTTGACATCGACCTTGCTGCCTTCTGGAAGCTGCAGCCGCAGGGAGCCGGTCTGGAGTGACGAACCCCCATCAAACTCGATCCGCCATGTGCCCTTTGCATTGGCAGGGGGAACCAGCTTCACATTGCGGATGCTGCTGTCCACAAGGGTCAGCTTCGCTTCGTCTTTGGCTCCGGCGCCTACTTCCACATCCGCAGCCGCAGTGACAAGCTCTAGCGTGATCGGGGCGCTGACCTTGGCGCTTGTGGTCACGGTCTCATCGGCATCGGCGTCATCGACATCAGCGTCTTCCGCCTCGGCGGCTTCCTGCTGCACCGCGGGATTCCCAAGGGCCGAAACCGGGTTGGGAATGTTCAGTTTTTCGCTCTGCGTCACGTTTCCGTGGCTTGACTTGCGCAAAGGAGACAGGGGGCTTGCCGCGACCACACCGAAGATGGCGAGCGCGGCGGCACCAACGGCGTACCACTGCGCCCGCTGATTGGTCCAGCCGCGTCCCAAGATCCGCTGCAGACCCTTTGGCTCGGCTTCCTTCTGGGCAATGCGGGCAGCGATCTTGGCTTCGACCTGCGCCCAGACTTCGGAAGGCGGAACGCCACGAGCACGCTGCGCGAACAGCTCTTTTTCAGCCCGCAGCCAAGCGACTTCACGGCTGCACTGCGGACAGTCATCACTGTGCGC
>CAYTGC010000614.1:0-3050 GCA_964437195.1 uncultured Myxococcales bacterium
AGGACCAGGCAGGAACCCCCAGTGACAGTGACGTTGCTCACCGAGATGTCGCTGATGTCAGTGTAGGCGCTGGCCGTGGTGCTCCACACCGTGCCGCTCGATACGCTCGTGCTGGCCTTGGTGTTGGTGGACTTGAGCTTGCCACTGACCGTGGTGTTGCCGCCGATGGTCACGCCGCCGGTGTAGTCACCACCAAAGTTGATGGTCAGAACGTCCCCCGAGTTGTGAACCATGGCCCGACGGACGCCGCCAGTGGCGCCATCGCGTCTGTCGGTGTTGTCGAGATAGAAATCGGTGCCGCTGATGGTCAAGCGGTTGACGACGGTCACGTTGCTCGATCCGTCCCAGCGCAGGGCCAGCTTCTGGTAGGTTTCGAGCGTACTGCTCGTCGAGCCGGGAACGAAAGTTCCGTTGCGGCCCTTTCCGGAAAGATCGCGAACGCTGGTGCCGCTCCCATCATCGCAGGGCCACCAGCCGCAAAGTCCCGTCTGATCAAGCGGACGTCCACCCGAGTTTGCATCCCCGACTTCGTTTGCGTCGAGCACGCGTGTCCAGATCCGCACCTGCGCGATGCGACCGTTGAACGCGCCATCGTTTGGCCAGTTGCTCTTGCCGATGAAGTTGCTGGTGCGGTTAAACGTCGTCGGCAGAGCAAGACCGGTCACGGTGCTGCCAAACTGAACGCCGTTTTTGTAGAACTTGCCGTTGCCACTGGCATCGATCGTCGCGCAGATGTGAATCCAGCTTCCCGTGGCCAGGGCGCTGGTTCCAGGGACCGAGGAAGTGGCCCCGCCCGAAGTTCCGTTGTGCAGATTAAAACGCGACGTGCTGGAGACGCCGTCGTTGGCGAGCAGGATGTTGTTGTTCGCTTGGCCCCCGCCAAAGTCGATGACGCGGCTCCAGTTTGGGAAGCTGTCGTACTTGACCCACGCTTCGACGGTGATGCCGCCAGAAAAGTCGTCGTTCATGGCCGGCAAGCTGATGTAGCCACCGCCCGTCAGGTATACCGAGCCGCCGATCTGGTTGTTGGCGTAGCCTGCCGATCCGAGGCCACCACCTTCGCGTCCAAAGAGCACCGGTCCTTCGACTGGAACGCCCGCATACGGGTTCGAATATCCAAAGAAGCCGAGTCCGTGATTCGGAGATCCGGTATCGCGAAGGCGCAGCAGATTTTCGTTGAGGAGGATCCGGCCAGCAACCGAAACCTGGCCCCCGAGCTTGACGCCGTTTGAGTAGTCGCCGTTCTTGTTGATGACCAGCGTGTCGTCGGCGTCGTGAACGACCGCACGCCGGGTGCTACCGTCCCGACTGCCACGGCTGCCGTTGTTGTCGATGCGCAGGTCGGTGGCACGAATGGCCAGCAGGCCGCCTACTTCGGTGTCGCCAGTGCTCTTCAGCGTGCCGTTCACTTCCAGGGCATCCCAGACGCCGACTTTGCGCGGCGCATTTGCCACCCCACCGCGGTTGCCGATGAGCATCAGGGCTTTGAAGCTGCCCAGGTCATTGCAAATCGCCACACTGCTCGTCTCGGAAAACCACGCGTTGTTCCAGGCGTTGCCGATGTGCATCGGGTTGCTCGAAGCCATCAGCTCGAGGTTGCCGGTCACAGTCAGCTTGCTGATCTTGACGTCGGAGTCGGTCGCAATCTTGGCACCGGTTACCGCCCCATCCGCGATCTTGACGCCATTTATGGCCCCGTCCTGGATGCCGCCGCGTGGAATCTGCGATCCGTCGGTGGTACCAGTGTGGGTGTGCCCGTACATGGTCTGGGTGTAGACCACCGGATCAAACAGCTTCATGTCGCTGAGCGATGGAAACACCGCCCGCCGGTCGATGATGTTGGTCGCCGTTGTGCCATCCCAAGCAAACGAGGCCAGGTCGTCGTATGCGTGGACAATCCCAGCCGGAGCCACAAACGCAGGATCCGTTCCACTGCGGGGCCACTCGATGTCACGGGTCGCGGTGCGCGCCGGAATCACCCAGTAGTCACCGCTCGCGCAGGTCGTCCCCGAAAACTGCACCGACAGCCCGTCTTCCAGGTCGATCCACGCGCCGGTGGTGACCGCTTGCAAAGAGGCCGTCACCATGTCCCAGCGGCGCGCTTTGGGATTGGGACCTAGGCTTGGCATGGAGAGCGTCACGTTGGCCGGAGGCTGCACCGTCACATTCCGGCCCTCAACGGAGGTGACGCGGCACATGATGCCTGGTTCGTTGCGTAGGTCGATGTTGTCATCTGTGATGGACACCCAGCAGCCGACCGCAAAGCCACGCTCTTCATCGAGTGGCACCGGACCGATCTGCAAGATGTTCCCGATGATGCCCGTGATCGGGGCCACCACCGAGCCATTGTCGCGACTCCACTTGAACGTCACCGGGTCTGTGCCGACACGCCCGCCCTGGTGAATTTCGACGCGGTACAGGTGATTGTCGAGCCGCAGATAGCCCGATCCCGGTGGCTGCAGCGAGCTGCCCGCTTGCGGTGCCAGCGCCAGCGCGCGGGCTGCCATCTTGATCGACGACGGCGGCAGCTTGGCGTTTACATCGAAAGCGTCCAGCGCTCCGAGTGCCGTATCGAGCTTGAGCAGCCGCACCTGCCACACCGTCTGCGTGCGCGTCGTGGTATCCGGTCCCGACAGCGCGACTTCGCGCAGCAGGGGGTCTTCCAGCGCCGTCACATGCCGTGTCCACACATCGAGATAGGCCAGATAGTTCCCGGCGCTCATCCCCGACATGGCCGGTGGCGAGGGAAAGAATGGCTGCGCTTTGTACGTCGCACCAACGGCAGCATCTTGTGCACTCGGAGGCAGCTCACAAAGCAGACCTCCGACGATGAAGCGCCCTGGGGACAGCGTGAGTCCGCGTGTCGCGTCGAACCCCACCTTAAAGCCTGCCGCCGCGCGCGGCGCACCGTCGCCAAACAGCGACGACTGCATCACCTTCATCTGATAGGCGTGGATGTCGACTTGCTCATTCCAATCGGCGTCGAGCTGCACCCGACCCTGCTGGAGACGGACGCTGGTGTACTGCTTCTCGGGACGGAACGTAAATCG
>CAYTGC010000615.1:0-3045 GCA_964437195.1 uncultured Myxococcales bacterium
CCTCCGCGGCCGCTGATTGGCGAGCGGATGTTGCGCAATGCACGACGAGATCGGCTGTGGTGGATTCTGATCCCAACCTTGCTGGTTGGGCTCGACCAGAAGTTCTCTTTCGTCATCAAGTTGGTTGATCTGTTCTTCGCGGATGGGAAGCCGACCACGGCCCAGCCGAACCTTTCGGAGGCGCTCGGTGAATACGGAGGAAGAAAGGGGCAACTAGAGTCCTGTTGGGACAGTGAGCCCCTGTTGTGTCGGCAGTTCAAAGCGCTGCTCGGAAACCGAACCGGAGAAGCAAATTCCGCGCAAGCAGAGGTCTTTCGCCGAGCGTGCGGGAAAGCGGAGCCCCAAGGGTGCCGTTCACTGGGCTTGCTCTACGCAGTGGGAAGCGGTGTCAGTCAGGATTCGTGGAAGGCTGCATTGCTTTTTGAGCAAGCGTGCGGGTCGGGAGATGCTGTCGCTTGCATGGATCTTGGCCTGCTGTATTCGAGCGGGATTGGACTTGCGACTGACCCGGAAAAGGCACGGAAGTCCTTTCGCCGCGCTTGTGATGGAGGCAGTGCGGATGGTTGCAGCAACCTAGGCTACCTGTATGCAAACGGATTTGGAGTGACGGAAGATCTGATACAGGCAGCGGACTTGTACAAGCGCGCGTGCGACGCAGGCAGCGGCATGGGTTGCAGCAACTTAGGGGCAGCGTATGCAGAAGGCCGTGGCGTCTCACTTGATCTCAGTCGGGCCATCCAGCTCTATCAGCAGGGCTGCGACAAACACGACGACTTCGGATGCAGCAATCTCGGTGCATTCTACATGAACGGCATCGGCGTGGAGAGAGACGATGCACGTGGTCTCCAGTTGTATGAGCGCGTTTGCAACGAAGAGCATACCGCAGGTTGTCTGAACCTCGCGGCGGCGTACATCGATGGTCACGGTGTAAAGAAGGACGCGTCGCGGGCAGTCCCATTGTTGCAACGTGCCTGCAACAGAAAAGACCAGCTGGCTTGCCGCAGTCTCGGAACGCTCTACTTGCGCGGCGAAGGAATTCGCGCAAATCCGACCTCTGCTGTGCTGCTGTTCAGTCGCGCTTGTGAACTCGGGGATGCGAAAGGCTGCGAACAACTCCAATCCATCATCGACGAAGTGCGACAGCCAGGTCGGTAGTCCAGCCGCCCATGAGCGTAGGTTCTCGTGGACGAACCCGGAAAATCCCGTCTCTGCGCGGCAACGCAGATGGTAGCATGTTGCGTATGCGCTCTCTTTCCCGTCGCGTCAGCGCGAAATTCGGGGCCATCGTCATCGCGGCATTGTCGTTGCGCTGCGACCCCGACTTCTTGATTCTACACCCACTCGAAGCGGCGGGTGCACCGACGCCGTACAGTACCCAGAATGCATCGCAGTTTCTGGAAGCGGCGGTGGTTGGCAAACACGCGCTGCGCAACGTGGATGACAACATTTTGGCCATGGGGCAGATGGTCGACGAAATTCTGGCCGCTCACCCAAGTACACGCTTGGTGGTGTTCGGTGAAGATTCGCTCGGCTTTTACTACGAACCAAGCGCACCGAGCACGTACAAGCGCGCCGTGGCTCAGCCGATCCCCGGTCCCGCAACCGACGCACTGGGAATGATCGCGCGCCGACACGGCATCTACCTGGCGTTCGGAATGGCCGAGCTGCGCGGCGACACGATGTACAACGCAGGCGTCGCAATCGACCCCCAGGGCCAGGTCATCGGAGTGCACACCAAGGGCATGCTGATAGACTGGGACAAGGAGTCGGGCTTCACAGAACGCATCGATCCCACAGTGGTACAGATCGACGGCATTCGGACCGGAATCCGCATCTGCGCGGAATCGAGCAGCGAAGCGCTGACCCTGGTCTATGTCGATGCGCGGCCCGAAATGATGATCTCGCTCCAGGCGTCGTTTGAACCGGGCCCCTTCACGGTGGACATGATGGCGCGACGGCTGAACGCCTGGACGTTGTTTGCCAATCGCGTGGGTGAAGAGGGTGACGTGACCTATCCGGGACTCGTGTACATATCGGATCCGGCAGGCAATACCGTTGTCGGGGACGCCAAGCAGACGCCGCGTTATCACCACACACGAATCGGAATCGTCCGGTGAGCCGCGCATCACGCCATGTTGTAGTCATGATCCTCGCTGCGACGGTGGCCACGGCTTCCGATCTGCGCGCCCAACCGACTGCGGACGCGGCAGCCATTCCCAGCACGGATGCGGATGGCTCCGAGCCAAAGAGGCCGGTCTTGACGCCACGATCAGCACCGGAACAGGACCAGCATGCAGCCGCAGCCACCGCAAGCACGAGGGAACCCGCGTGGCGCATCCGTCTGACCGATCGCCGCCGCCCCCTGACCCGGCCAGGCGACCATGGCACCGGAGCCTACGTGGGCCTCAACATCATCGCCCCCTTCACGGCCATCCGCTCCCCCATCGCCACGACGTACCTGGCCTTCGTTTCCGACTTAGAGAGCGGGCTCGCCGTCCAGGTGGGTTACTTCTTCGACTCGTGGCAGGCCATCGACGCACGCTTTTCGGTTGGACCCACCAACTCGATCTACACCCAGTGGCAGTTTCACGCTGCCTATGACTTGTATCTGCTCGACCTGCTGAAGATCACCCACAAGGGGCTCTATTTGGGCCCGCAGCTCCGTCTGTGGGATCTGGTTCATGTTCCCTTTGGCACGCACGACTTCAGCTTCGTCCCTGCGGTTCATCTTGGCTACCGGTGGGAAGTACGTGGCTTCTACGTGGATGTCCGCATCACCCAGACGCTCGCGGCGCTAAGCTGGTCCACTCGTCCCGCCACCGGAGTCGGCGTCTCGTCGATGCTGTCGGTGTATCCTTCCTTCTCTCCGGTCATTCCCATGCTGGGACTCACGCTGGGATATCGATTCCGCACCCGCTGTTTCTAAACTGGCAAAAAAGAAGAAGGCATCCCAAACAAATCACGGGGACTTCACAAAGGGAATGGCGCGTGCTTGGGCTCGACCAGTCGTGCCCGCTCAGTGGCTGGCGCTCTTGTTATCCGATC
>CAYTGC010000616.1:0-3017 GCA_964437195.1 uncultured Myxococcales bacterium
TCACGCAGCTTGTCGGCGAAGATCTTGCGGTCTTCACAGGCGCGAATCGTCTCGATCGACGTCCCCAGCACCCGAACGCCGTGCCTTGCCAAGATTCCCTCGTCGGCGAGCCGCAAGCCGCAGTTGAGGGCGCTCTGGCCACCAAACCCGAGCAAGATCGCGTCAATCTGCTCGCGCGCGATCACTTCCTCGACAATGCTTGGCTCGACGGGGAGAAAGTACACCGCATCGGCCAGCTTGTCCGACGTCTGCACCGTCGCAATGTTTGGGTTGATGAGGACGACGTAGATGCCTTCCTCGCGCAGCGCTTTGCAAGCCTGCGACCCCGAGTAATCAAACTCTCCGGCTTGCCCAATTTGCAGCGCGCCCGAGCCAAGGACGAGCACACGCCTTGGCAGCTGCGGTTTTTCGGCGAGCAGTGCCTGTAGAACATCGGCTTGTGGTGTCATGGACGGCTCCCTCGGCAAGCGGCAACAGTGCGCAGAAAATCGTCAAACAGCGATGCGGTGTCACGCGGACCCGAGGCCGCTTCGGGATGGAACTGCACTGACGAAAAGGGATCGTGCGCGTGGCGAATTCCTTCGTTTGTGCCGTCGTTCAAGTTGACGAACCAAGGCAGCACATCGGCGGGGAGCGTCTTGTCAGCGACGGCGTAACCGTGGTTCTGGCTGGTGATGAACGCTCGACGGGTTCCCACCTGCAGGACTGGCTGGTTGTGCGAGCGATGCCCAAACGGCAGCTTGTAGGTATCTGCCCCGAGGCAGCGAGCCAAGAGCTGATGCCCGAGGCAGATTCCAAAGGTCGGCAGCCGTCGCGAAAGAACCTGCCCAAGCCGCTCGATGAGAGGCCCCTGATCCCGCGGATCACCAGGACCGTTGCCGAGCAGCACACCGTCGACACGGGACAGATAGGGCTCCCACTCGGTGCTCGCGCCCGCCCGTACCACCCGGACGCCGCGCGAAAGCAAACAGCGCACGATCGATTCTTTGGCCCCGGTGTCAATCACCAGGATCGTCGGACCCGGCGCATCTTTTGCCAGCTCGACAATCGAGTGTGGCTCGACGAGATCCACAGCATCGCGCATCGCAATCCCCGGAGCCTCGCGAAGTCCCGTCTCCGTATCGGTGTGGTCGTCGAGCAGCGCCCCAAGCATCGTTCCGTGGCTGCGCAGGGTCTGGACCAGAAGCCGAGTATCGACACCTTGGATCGCAGGCACCCCTTCGGACTGAAGCCACTGCCCCAAGCTCCGCACCGCCAAGTGGTGACTGTGCGACGGAGCATATCGGCTGACCACCAAGCCTTGGACCTGGATCTTCCCCGACTCCATCCCGTCTTGGGGCACGCCATAGTTGCCGATGAGAGGATAAGTCAGCACCAAGATTTGCCCTCGGTACGAAGGGTCTGTGAGCGCTTCCACATAACCGACCATTCCGGTGTGAAAGACCACCTCGCCGCGCGCCTGCACCGCTTTGCCAAACGATCGCCCGCAAAGCGTCGTGCCATCCGCCAGACAGAGCCTCATCGGCTTGCTCCATTTATGCAATTATGCATCCTACATGAATCCACAGCCAGACCTCACAGCTTGGCAGGGTGAACCACTTGACGCGGCAAGTCAAAGCAAAAAAATCGACCCATCTCGACGAAATTTATCAGACCAATTGCAACCAGGGACTGCGGCGAGCCGAAAAATAGTTCTTGTGCGTCAAAATTTGTTTGTGCATGTATATGCATTATGCAAAACAAACGAGGCCCTTTGGCTCTCGCCTTTTCGGGCGGACTCGACACGTCTTACTGCGTTCCCAAGCTCAGCGAAGCGGGTTGGACGGTTCATACGGTGTTTGTCGATACCGGCGGCACGTCGGTGGAACAGCGGGAAGCGATCGCCAAGCAAGCGGCGGCGGTTGGCGCGGCATCCCACCATGCAATCGACGCGCGCGAGCAGGTCTTTGACCGCTTTGTCCGCTATCTGATTTTCGGAAACGTGCTGCGCGGCGAGGTCTATCCGCTGTCGGTGGCCGCCGAACGCACCCAGCAAGCGATATCAGTCATCGAGGTCGCGAAGAAGCTCGGGGCCAAAGCGGTTGCGCACGGCTCGACGGGGGCTGGCAACGATCAGATTCGCTTCGACGTGGCGCTGCGGGTGCTCGCGCCTGAGCTTGAAGTGGTGACGCCGATTCGTGACGAAGGCGTCAAGCGCGAGACCTCGCTTGCCTATCTGCGCGAGCGTGGTCTGCCTGTTCCCGAGAGAGCCAGCGCGTACTCCGTCAATCGCGGCCTGTGGGGAACGACCTGGGGCGGCGGCTGGACGCACGACTCGTGGGCCAGTCCGCCGAGTGAGCTGCTCGATCCGCCGAATCCGAGCTTGGCTCCGCGCGATGCGGTGATTGGTTGGAAAAAGGGTGTGCCCGTTTCTCTCGATGGAAAGAAGCTGTCGGGCGCGCAGCTTGTCGATGCCCTCGGCGAGCTGTGTGAGCAGTTTGGAATCGGTCGCAACATCCACGTCGGCGAGACGGTGCTCGGCATCAAAGGTCGGGTTGGCTTCGAGGCTGGCTCGGCGCTGGTGCTGATTGCGGCGCACCGCGAGCTGGAAAAGCTGGTGCAGACCAAGTGGCAGGGCTTTTGGAAAGATCACCTGGGACGGTTCTACGGCGACCGTCTGCACGAAGGTCAGTACTTTGACCCAGCGCTGCGCGACATCGAGGCACTGCTCGACAGCAGCCAGCAGCGGGTGACGGGTGAAACACGGGTACGGCTCGCACCTGGTCGATTCCAAGTGACCGGGGCGCGCAGCCCGGCGTCGCTGCTCGATCGAGCAGTGGCGACCTATGGCGAAGAAAATCTGCTGTGGTCGGGTGACGAAGCGCGTGGTTTTGCGCGAGTGTCGGCGGTAGCGCCACTTCTTGCGGCCCGGGCACTGGCACGAGCTGAGTCGCTCCAAAGCACCGATTCCGAGGACAAGCCATGATGCTCACGACGCGGGTGCGGCTCGACCGCATCGCCTCTTCGACGAAAAACGC
>CAYTGC010000617.1:0-3015 GCA_964437195.1 uncultured Myxococcales bacterium
CGCTGCCAGAGCAAGGTGTACTGGATGATTCCCGCCAAACATCAGGTTCGCGATGGCCAAGGTCGAAGCATCTCCGTCGATTTGCGCGCCGGCGATCAGCGCGAGGTGGGAAGCTGCGACGGGGATAAATAGCAATGTTGGCCTGTTTCCCTCGCCGTTCCGTCGTTTGGGGCGCGCTGACACTGTCGGTGATGGCGTCCTTTGTACTGCCGTCGAGCAGCGAAGCGAAATCGCGGAGCACGCCGCAGCTTCAGAAGCGCAGTCGACAAGATCAAGAAGTGTCGGCCCAGCTTGTGAAAGACGCCGAAAAGGCCATCGGCGAGCAGAACTGGGTTGACGCGCAGCGGCTGCTCACCGATGCGTACATCAAGTTCCCGGGGCCGCAGATCCTGTATCACCTCGGAGTGGTGGCTGCGAAGGAAGGTCGGCTCCTCGATGCGCACGATCTCTTGCGGCGCTACGAGTCCGATCCGGCCAGCTCGCCCGATGCGACGATGTCGGCGGAGATTGCGAAGCTCCTCGCCAAGCAGCGTCCGCCGAGCGGCAAGGTGCTGGTGCTTGGGGACGACGGTGCCATTGTCCGGGTCGACGGACGGGTGGTGGGCTCGCTGCCCCTTGTGCAGCCACTGCTTGTGTCGCCTGGGGACTCTCACACCATCGCCCTTGAGTTTCCTGAGCAGCAGATCCCTGCCCAGGTGACGGTGTCAGCCGGCCGCTTTGCCGAGCTTCGCATCAATCGTGCGACGCGGGCCGTCCTCTTGACCGTTTTGCCGGCCTTTGTGGTGCTGAGCGAGTATCGAGACGTGCCACAGCCGTCGATGGTCAAGCTTGACGAGGCGATCGAAGCGGGCGTCCAGGGCGAAAAGAAGTCAGTCCTTCGTCGAGAAATGGCTCTGCGCCAGGCACCAGAGCTGGCCTCGTGTCTGGATCAGCTCGACTGTCAGGCCAAGCTGGCGGAAAAGACCGAGGTAGATGGACTGATTCGGCTGTCTGTCGAAAACACGGCGGCGCGGACCGGCGGTGCGCCGTCGTACAAACTGACGCTCCAGCTCGTGGACCCGACGGTCGGTGCCATCGCCGGTCAAGCCAGTCGCGAGCTTCCACCTGAGAGAGCTGCGACGGCGATGACCGAGATGCTGTCGCAGATCATCGGCGATGCTGCCCTGCGTAGGCGTGGCGTTCTCGATGTTCGTTCAGCCCCCGATGGTGCCGAGGTTTACGCAGGCGAGCGTTTGCTCGGCAAGACGCCGTTTCAGCGCGCCGCGTGGGTCGGTCGCTACGACCTGAGTTTCCGCAAGCCCGGGTTTGCGCCCGAGGTCGCGAACACCGAAGTGAGCGACGGAAAGACGAGCGAGCTGGAGGTCCGTCTGCGGCCCGGTGTCGCGCCACCACCACCGCCGCCGCCGTCACGGTTCGACTTCGTGTTTACGCCCCACGACTTCCGTCCGCCTCGTCCGTTTTGGCGCTGGCTTGGCGGTGGTGCGGCGATTGCGGCGGGGATTGTGTCGCTGGGCTTCGGCGCGAGTGGTATTGCGGCGGCCTGTGGTTCTGTTGATAACCCATGCGGTGGCACAGACGGTCAGCCGAAATACTATAGCAATAGTCAAGGGATCGGCGCTGCATTCACTGTGATTGGTGTTTCGTTGTTATTGGGTGGCGGTGCGCTGATTGCTATCCCAGAACCAAAACAACAGAAAGATACATTTTCTTTGGTTATTCGCCAGTAAACACAGTTGATCTGTGGTTTTCTGGTTGGCTCTTACGGAGGTACAAAATGCTTAATAAGTTTTGCTTTGTCTCCCTGGTTGCCTTTGCGCTGAGTGGCTGCTCTGATTTCTGGAATACCTATCAGGTAATTGACGGTGTTCCAGATGCTGGCCCGGATATGAGGCTTCCACCGTGCCAGCGTGGCGAGGCCTATGATCTGATTGACGGAGTCTATACGACTTGCTGCGATCCGAATGACAATGCAAAGTCTGCTCTAAATGTGCAGAAGACCATTGAACAGACACAAACGCTGGGTGTTGCCAGCCCAATCAACATTAAAATTGGTTGCGAGACACCGCGAGAGTTTCAGCTTCTTGCGCTGGCCTCCTCTGCGCCGCTTGGTGAGTCATCGCGTCTCCCCGTCATTTCTCAAGAGATGATTATCAACGGCAACGGCTGCACGTTGTCGGCACGGGGGGAAGATCGGCACTTCCTCGTGAAGCCAAACGTGGCGTTGACGCTGCGAAACATGAAGCTGAGTGGTGGCGTCGCCCTCACCGTGCCCGATCCGAATCGCTGGAACATACCTCTCGAAGGGAACCCCAAGCTACCGACCGACGCGGCCTGTGGCGGTTCGATTTTGTCATTCGGGCGTCTGACGCTTGAGAACGTCTATCTGACAGACAACAAGGCAGACCATGAATTTCTGGCCGCCGGTGGGGCAATTTGCATCATCGGTGCAAAGCTCACACTGAAAAACTCGATTGTATATATGAATACAGCGATATCAAAAGCCACGATAGGTCGTGCTGATGGAGCAGCTGTATATATAAATAATGGAGATGCAGACTTCACCTTCTCCACAGTGCAAGCCAACTTCAATCAGACAAAATATGTTTCTGGCGGAGCGGCCATTCATTTTGCTGCTGCGAATGGACGAACGCTAACGAATTCGAATAGTCTGCTTGTGAATTATTATGTTTCTGGCAATATCTCGAATGCAACTGCGAACTATGCGATTCTGCTTGGATGTGGGATGAGTACGAATCTAACCCAAGGATCAGCTTTCGACAAAATGCTGAAGGCTGGAACTTGCCCAAGTGGAAACACTGGTGTTGTGTCAAATGTGGTAAATAAATACGCGGCGGATTGGGCTGCGCCGACCGCATATCCTCTGACCATCAGCCCCAATGCCGTATTTGATCCGGCGCTACAGGCTTCGACGGATCCGACTGGATGCGCTACTGCAGGGCCAGACTATTTTGGCAATCCACGCAAGGCGACCAAGTGCATGCCCGGTGCCGTCGA
>CAYTGC010000618.1:0-3015 GCA_964437195.1 uncultured Myxococcales bacterium
CGATCGATCACTCGAACTCGACCTTCACGATCGAAGACACGGTGATCCACGATGTCGGTGACAAAGCGGTCAGCATGAAAAATGGCGCGGTGACGGTGCGCAATGCGCTGATCTATCGAGCCGGCTCGGGCGTGCGTGGCAGCGCCAAGGTGTACAACAGCACCATCCTTGCCACCGATCCGATCGCCGATCCGGTCGAGGTTGTGGACAGCATCATCTGGCCGGACACGCTCTCGAGCTGCTCGGGAACGTTTAACTACAACATCCTCGGGTCGGGCTCGGATCTGAGCTGCGGCACCGGCAACATCTCGGTAAACCCGCGCTTTGCCAATCCGACGATGTGCGACTACAGCCTGGCTTCGAACTCGCCCGCGCTGACTGCTAGCTCGACGGGCGGTGTCCTTGGCTACGTGAAGAAGTAGCCCCTTCCCAATCCCCGCAACAACCCGCTGGTTGCTCGGTAGGTGAACTACCGGGCGGCTAGTGACGCGTCTTGGCGACGCGGATGGCGGCACTCATCCACTTGGCGCAGCGGTCCAGCGTCGTCTGATCGCTCATGTCCGGGCGCAGGTGGGTCTGGCAGCTGACCGCGAGCCCGTTCTTGCTGCCGACGTATTGTTCGACGACGATGAACTCGGCGGGCTTGCCGCCGTCTTTGTCTGGGGCCCAGGTCGCCAGATGGCCACTCAGACCACCGGCACTCGCGGGCTTGACATCGACGACGGTGCCATCGTCTTTGTGCCAGAGCACCACTTGATCGCGAGCGGCTTCGGCGCTCTTCCACGGCTTGATGTCGCGATAAAAGACCTTTTCGCGCATCGATGGGTTTGCAACCGAAAGGTCAACCACCGTCGAGCACATCCAGTATTCCCCGTCTGCAGGCGGGCCCTCATACAGGAAGTTGCACTTGGCGAACGATTCCTTTTCTTCCGAAGTGAAGTAGTCCGTGCCGACCTTGCCAAAGACGTAGGTCGCGCAGCCGCTGCTGAGCGTGGAGAGCAGCAGTCCAAGCGAAGCCACCACCGAAGCCAGAGATCGCGAGCGAAGTTTGGAGTTTTGCATCTGGCCATCGTACGACGCGGCAGGTTGTGGCGTAAAGCCGTGCGGAGCGATTCCCCGCAGGTGTGAATCTGGCCGCAGGGTCGCGGCTACTTCTTCTTTACCCAGTCCTCAAAGCCGAGTCGCTGAAGCTGCGCGGAATCGACCAAAAAAATGCCTTCACCAGAAAAGATCGCGTGCTTTCCTGCTGTCGGAAACTCGGCCACTTCGAGTCGACTGCGCTCGCCTCCCATCAGGTACACCAGATCTTGCTGCGATGTGTTGACCAGGCAGTGTCCCAGCGACGGGGTTGGGAATCCCATGAAGCAGCCTGCCGATATCGCAAACGTCTCATCGCCGATTTTTGCTTCGCCTTGACCCGACAGGATGTAGACCCACTCTTCGTCGGTGAGGTGACGGTGGAAGATAAACGATTCCTTGCCTGGCGGAATGCGTCCCATCGACACCTGCGTCCGCGACAGGCCGACGCGAGCGCCGAGCGGCTTTACATGAACCTCGGATTTGTCCTGGTTGAGCGGATGGCTCAGTGCCATTTCCGGTCCGGCTTCGATCTCTTGCTGGGTAAGAAGGTGTTCCTTGGGCGTCTTTTGGCTCATGGCAAGTCCTTGCAGTGCTTTCCTTTGCTTTCCTTTGCCCTACCGAACGATCCACGCCAAGGTCAAGCTTGCACACAGTACGGTGAGCGCCGAGGCAGCAAGCGTGGCACCAAGCCACATCACGATCGCTGCGGCGAAGTCTCTGCCGCCTTGGGTGCGTCGTGCGGCTCTGCGCTTTCGTGCCTCACAGTAGAAGTGCAGGCCGACCCAACAGACGATGAGGGCCAGCAGTGGATCGAGCCACGACTGGAGCATCACTTTGCCTCGCCGCCGCTCGCGCCAAACAGCAGCGAACAGAGATAGCCCAGCGCAATCGCCAAAAGGACGCAGCAGCCGCGCAGCCAGTTGAGGGGGACTTCGGCATAGGCGGACAGCAGCCGAGTCAGCGCGCTGACTGCCAGGATTGCTGGCACTGGAGATTCGCCGTCACAGCTGCGCAGCACGCCATCCTTTTTGCAGGCCAGCACCACAACCTGCTGGTGCAGCGAAAGCCGGGCCTCTTTGTAGTAGAGCGTGCCACGATGGCTGAGCCCTTCCGGGCAGCGCTGCTGAAGTCCTTCGGGAAGCTGGTCGCCGATGATCTTCTGGGTATGAACTGGGCCGAGGTCGATTCCCACGCGATCCATGGGCAGCGAGGCAAAGAAACCCGACTTTTTGAGCAGCGCGATGTGTTCTTCGTGATGAAAGATCTCAAATGGGATGGTTTGACTGCCTTGGCGAAACGTCAGCTGCTCGTCCTCGCCAACGTTGCAGATGATTCGCACGGTATCGGATCGTCCTGAGCGGTAATGATCCTCCACCCAGCCGTAGTACATCACGGTCGGCTCACCCGCTGGGGAAAGCCGAGGACTGGTGGTTTCAATCGTGCCGCGCAAGAGCTGTGGCCCAACGGGCTTTGATGAAAGCGGCTGTTCCTTGAGCGAGCGCAGCATCCACAGCCCTTTGCCCACGGGCCACAGCTTCTTGCCGAGCGCGTGATCGTACAGCCCAAGCGCGCCTATCGAACACGCGATAAAGAACATCACCTTGAGCACGGTGACGGTGGTGCTGGGCGCTGGGTCTTGGGCCATCGGTTTTGGGGTTTTGGGGCAGGTCCATGATGATTCTTGAACAACGCCCAGCTTGTGCGCTAGCTTCGTCCGGTTCTCGTCGGAGCATTCGAGGTGGTCGCTGGCTCGCCGCAAGGCGGGCGGGAGGAAAGTCCGGGCTTTACAGGGCAGGATGCTGGCTAGCGGCCAGTCAAGGTGACTTGCAGGAAAGTGCCACAGAAAACATACCGCCAGCCTCGGCTGGTAAGGGTGAAATGGTGCGGTAAGAGCGCACCGGGCTCCTGGTGACAGGGGTCGCAGGGAAAACCCCA
>CAYTGC010000619.1:0-3013 GCA_964437195.1 uncultured Myxococcales bacterium
GCATGATCACGCGGACGCTTGGCCTGTTTCTTTTCGGTAAAAAACAGCCCGGTCTGCAAATCATCTCCGTTGAGAGAAAACACTTCGGACAGCCCAAAGGAAGCGGGCTCCTGAGCAACCCGCGCACCGTGCGTTAGACCAAAGCGACCGACGATAAACAGGGCCACATCATCGCGCTCTTCTTCGAGGAAACGCAGCGTCGCCAGTGCTTCCTCTCCGCTCTCCGTTGGGAAGTCGGTAAAGCACATCGCCTCCACGGCGACCTCACTCTGCGCGAGCCTTTCGATCACATCCCGAACCACCTCAATCGGCTGGCCTTTGTCGATGAGCTTGAGAACGCGCGGCGCGGCAGACTCGACCCCCAGTGCGCACGCAACCGCGCCCCCTTTGCGCAGCGCCTGGGCCCTCTCTACCGTCAGATATTTTTCCGGTTTTAGATCGGTCGCCCAGCGCAGCGGACTGCCTTTTTCCGTGAGCGCATCGGCCAGCTTGAGCAGCGTCTTGGGAGCAACAGAGTCCTGCGAAAAGTAGAAGTACTGGGTGCTGTACTTTTGGGAAAGGGCCTGCAGGTGAGTGACCGCGGTATCGACGCTGCGCTCGCGGTACGCCGCAGTTCCCACTTCCGCCAGACCATAGTGACAGAACGTACACTTGCCCCAGTAGCAGCCGCGCGTCGGATCGTAGGGAAGCACAAGCTGCGGCGACAAATAGAGCTGGAGCGGCAGCCCATCAAAGTCCGGAGCTGGCAGCGCGCGCAGATCTTCCATTCCATGACCGGCCAGATATCCAGCGCCTCCCTTGTCATCACGCAGCACCAGATTCGGAACCTCTGCAAGTGGCATTTTTCCGTCGAGCGCTTCCAGCAGCCGAAGCAGGGAATGCTCGCCCTCGAACACCACCGCAGAATCGAGCGGTCCCAGCGCCCGGCGCAGCTTGTCCCCTTTTAGGCGAATGAACAGCTGGGTAAAGCCCGGTCCTCCCGCTGTGACATGGACATGAGGAAGGGCTGCTTTGATCTTGTATGCAAACGCATACGCCACCTGCAGCTGACCGGGAAAACACGCAGACAGACCGACGACATCGACACGTTCCTTTTGCAGCCGCGGAATCAGTACGTTCTTTACGTAGTCATCAAACGGATCACGATCAGGATGCGCATCAGCCTGGATCTCCTCCATGTTGAGGAGGGAAAACGGAGTCCGATACGACGTAAAGTCGACTTGTAGCGGACCAAACGCTGCCGAGATGGCTCGCTGCGCAGCCTCGATGGTTACCACTGCTGTGCCATACTCTCGCGGATCGAAAAATCGCTGCGGGTCGCGCAGGATCTCCTTGGCTTCGGCGATTCCTATCGGTGCAGCGTGTGCGTCGCCTCTTGCCCGCCACAGCGCACCATAGCGAAGCTGATCGCTGTGCGTCAGCGCGGACTTTTTTTCAAGCACCGCCAGCGCACGCTCCAGTCTTTCTGCAACGCTGGTGAGCCGCGACGGAGAAAGCAGTCCATCCCAGGCTTCGATGTTGGCGTCGATCGGCAGGACTTCTCGTCCGTGGCCACGCAGAAAGCCGGTGAGCATCGGCACCGCCAAGTAGGGAGCCGTCGGATCGCACGTCGGTGGATAAATGAGCGCAAGCTTGTTTGACATGACTTTCGCGGGCCAATCATCCTAAAGCCGACGCCATTGTCAAAGCCCTTTTCCATACATCTTCCGTACAGGGCGTACATGAAGAGGGCTGTGGTTGGGAATGAGCAGAGAGACTCCCAATTGATGTCTTTTTGCGCCTTTGTCGCACAAGTAGGGGATTCATTTTCCTGACCTATTTTGACCACGTAGAAGGCGAACAGATCTTCTCAATTTCCGACGGGAAGTAAGGTTCCCAGTTTGCAACAATAGCCACCCTATTCACAGCCCCGGAAGACCACCATTTTTGATCGCGCTTGGCATGAAGAAAATTCTTCGCCGCTCTTTACCGCTCCGTTTTTGAAGTGGTACGATCGGAATGCGAACATGCGTACACATATCTCCTCCCCCCGTCTTGTACACCGTGCTTTGCTGACCTTGGCGCTGTCCCTCGCTCCCTCCATGGGAGTCGTGGCCGCCGCGCCCCCTGCTTCCCAACAGAACCAGGCGTTTGTGGTGACGGCGCCTTGGGCTCTGGAAGGGAACTATCGGCCCGTGATGGAAGGACCGCCCCCGAAGTGGCAGCCTCCCACGCTGTCGGAAGCAGCACCACCGCCTCCGCTCACTGATGAACAACGAAAGACCGTGCAAGCAACGAAGAGCGAGAAGCTTCCCGACCCGACTTGGGCCCGCTTTGTGATGTCGAACGAGTGGCGCCACGACGTCGTGTTTCCCAAGCTACATGAGCTGGGCGGAGTGTTCGTTGGTGTCGCGACCGACCAGAACTACACGATGGCAGCAGCGGCGCGATCGCAGCTTCTCATCACGATGGACTACGACGCGGATGTGGTCGATACGCACCGGATCTATCACCACATCATCGGTGCATCCCCAACCGCCGAGGAACTGCGTTCCTATTACACCGAAGCAGGAGCCAGCAAGGCCGTTGCGCTGCTCCAAAAAGTGGCGGCAACGCCGGAAGAAGCGACGCGACTCACCAAGGTGTATCACCGCTATCGACAGCGGCTCGCAATCTATCTGCATCAGGTTGCCAACGTGCGAGTGGGACAGCGGAAGCCGACGTGGCTGGGAGATCCGGTCGCGTATTCCTATATTCGATCGCTCGTGCAAGCCGGACGCGTGATGGCGGTTCAGGGAGACCTCAACGGAACCGTTGCGCTCAGGAGCATTGGGGATACTGCGCGAGCGCTCAATCTCCCAGTCCGTGTTGTCTACACCTCGAACGCAGAGGGCTTCTTTCGCTATACGCAAGCGTTTAAGGACAACATCGCCTCGCTGCCGCACGATGAGAAGTCGGTGATGTTGCGAACGTACAAGCGCGGCATGGCGGCTCCGGAAGGAGATCTGTGGCACTACAACCTGCACAAGATCGA
>CAYTGC010000620.1:0-3007 GCA_964437195.1 uncultured Myxococcales bacterium
TCGAGAATATGGCCAGCCACAGCGAGTGCATGTTTTCGCACGGTCCCGGCGAGCAGGACCGGAGCGTAGGCAACGCAAGCCGGCGGTGTCAAGAACGCAGCCGACGAGTCGGCCAAGATCCGAGCCGGTCAGGGGCCGGGTCGCGGGCTCATCGGCACACGGAAGCGATGGGTGATGGGCACGAGCTGGAGGAGGTCCATCTCCCCTTCGACAAAGCCATCGGTCCAGTTGTTGACGACGAGCGGCAAGCCCGACGGCCCCAAGCGGTCCGACACAATCCCCGCATGATCGGGACCGGCTTTGCTAGGAAACGTGTCAAACAGCACCAGGTCACCGGGAAGATACGGCTCGTCTTTTTTCACTTCGATGAAGAACTGCCGAAAATAGGGCAGCATCATGCGAATCCGTCGGTGATCGATGTTGGCATCGGGCGCTTTTTCGAGCGGATAGAGCCTCGGCTTGCGCAGCGCGTCTTCATGGATGCCGCTCTGAAGATCCCAGCCAGCATTGCGGAGCGCCCGGACCAGCGTGTCGGTACAAACCCCCTCGGTGCGGGGCACGTCGCCCCCTGGATAGCGAAGCTGGCGGTACACCGATGCATAGGAAGCTTTGTTTTCACACAGCTTCTTGGCTCCGATCAGCACATCGAGTGAATTCACAATGCCGTCGCCATCGCGATCTTCGTGCTTCGGTGGTGCACCCCAAACGACCTGAAAATTCCCACCAAGGTGTGTCTTCGCTTCCTCGCTGTCCTCTTTGCCGAGAAGCAGCAAGACTTCTTCGCGACTCGGCGTCTTCGGCAGGCTCGCGAGCGCCGTCGGCGTCGCAATGATCGGATACGCCACAAGGGCGATAGATCCCTGCCACAGGGTCAAAATCCGATGTTGATCGTCAATCCGCACCGCGACGCGGCCCTCGGGCAGCTGCCAGCTTGGTGCATGGATGGAAACCCGCGCCGCCAGGTCCGCAAAGATGCCTTGGTCCAGACTTCCCAGCAGCAGCAAGCCATACGCAACTTTCCACATCGATCCCTCCGCGTCCCCAAACGCGAGTGCCCGCCCATTCGATCCAAGCATTTTTTGGGGCGCTCGTCTGCCCACTTGCACCCACACTGCGACCAGACACCGGTCTTTCTGACGAGAAAACCGAATCGGGCTGGCGACGCGCCTCGGATGGTTCGGATTTTCGACAAGGGGACCCGGCGTTTTCTGCGATTCGATTTGGCAATTTTTGTAAAATCACTAGTCAACTCACCTCTATCCACAGAGGGTGCGCCAAAGGGGGGCAGCATCGTGGCGATCACTCGTCGATTTCATTGGTTCTGTGCCGCAGGACTCAGTCTCGCGCTCGCGGAGCAGCCTGCGCAGGCCCAGAACCGAGACAACTTTCGAAATCCGACGTTCGACATGCAGCTATACAGGCCGGCGATCGACTCGCGCGGCTACGTGACGGTCAACTCGTCGAAGCTGCTCGGACACCTCGATTTTTCTCTCGGCCTCCAGGGCACCTGGGCCTTCCAGCCGCTCTATCTTCAGCAAAATGCGGGCGGAACCTACGGCGGCGACCCAAGCACCCCGACAGTGGCCAACACCCGTACGTTTGCCGTCGAGCACCTTGTCACACCGCAGCTTCAGTTTGCGATCGGTCTGTTCAAGTGGGTCGAGCTTGGCATCGGTCTGCCGCTCGGTCTCGCGATCGGCAGGCGACAGCAGTGTGACGCAAACGGCGACAACTGCGGCGGCTTCAACCAGGGCGCTTCGAGCGACCAGCTCCGCTTCACCAAGGTGATGCTGTCGGACATCGGGCTTCACAGCAAGATCCGCATCCTTGATCCTTCGAGCTTCCCGGTCGGCCTGGCGGCGCTTCTGTCGGTGTACTTCCCCATCTCGAAGTGGTCCGGTGACGATGGCTACAAGACCTTCCTTGGTGAAGACAACGTCACACTGAGGCCGCAGCTGGTCGTCGAGCGAGAGTGGGGCTCGTCTCGCCGGATTCGAACCGCCATCAACGTCGGCGCGTTGGTTCGCTTCGGTTCGACCACGTTCACCGATATCGGCAAGAGCATCGCAGTCGGAAACACCCAGACTTGCTATCCGTCGGACGCCACCATGGCGACGGGCGAGTGTAACCCCGGCACGACGTTTGGCGGCACCGGGCTCAGTCGTTCGGTTGGCACACAGGTCACGTTCGGCGCATCGGCAGCGTTTGGCGTCGTGCAAAATCGCTTCGATATCCTCGTCGAGGCGTATGGCTACGCCGACGTCAGCGGCAATGACAAGGCTCTGCCTGTTGAAGCCGTGGCGGCGCTGAAGCTCTACTTGGCGAGAAACTCTTTCTTCCTCGCTGGCGCGGGCGCCGGTGTCTATGGCAACGGTGGCGAACAGACCGGCAGTCCGAAGGCCCGCGCATTCCTTGGCTTCGTCTACGAGCCCCGCATTGGCGACCGCGATGGCGACGGCATCCGCGACAACCTCGACCAGTGCCCAGACGAGCCCGAAGATCTCGACGGCTTCCAAGATGAAGACGGCTGCCCAGAGCTCGACAACGACAACGATGGCATTCCCGACAGCCGCGACCAGTGCCCGAACGTACCCGGCACCTGGGACAACAAGGGCTGCCCAACTGACTCGGATCGTGATGGCGACGGCATTCCCGACAGCAAAGACAAGTGCCCGGATGACCCCGAAGATCGCGACGGCTGGATGGACGATGACGGCTGCCCCGAGCTAGACAATGACGGCGACGGCATTCCCGATCACCTAGACAAGTGCCCGAACGAAGCTGAGACGGTCAACGGCATCGACGACAAGGACGGCTGCCCAGACGGCGAGGACAGCGACAAAGACGGCATCCCCGACGCACTGGACAAGTGCCCTTACGAGGCCGAAGACAAAGACGGATTTGAGGACACCGACGGCTGCCCCGAACCCGACAACGACAAAGACCGCATTCCCGACAAGGACGACAAGTGCCCGAACGAGCCGGAGACCTACAACGGCTTCGACGA
>CAYTGC010000621.1:0-3002 GCA_964437195.1 uncultured Myxococcales bacterium
CCGAGGTCCACCGACACGCGATGCGTCTTCGTCGTGTGGTCCTTGGCCCGCTTCTCGGCGGTCGACAGCATTTCCTTCGCCTGCTCTTTGCGTGACCGAGGCTTGCCCAGGTCTTGCTTGATCTGCGCCAGTGCCGTCGCGCTCTCATTGAGTTCACGGAGCATTTTCTCCATGACCGGACTCTCTCGTTTGGTTGCCATTGCGTTCCCCCCTCGCTTTTCGTCGTCACTCTCGATATGGATTCAGGTCTTCCTGGCTCGGTACTTCCGAGCGCAGGCTCAAAAAGTCGAGCAGCGCTTGCGTCTTGTCCGTCATCTCGTATGGGGCCGTCTCGGCGCTCCAGTCCTGCCGATGGCGCAGCTCGGCGAGCGCCAGTCGAGCGAGCGGCTCGGTCGCAAACGCCCGCAGCTCCGCCCCCGACGGCAAGTGGATGATCAGAAACGGCTTGCCCGCCAGCTCATCGGCGACGATGGCGAGATCGGTGGTCGCCTCGAGCGGTTTGACGCTGACCCGCCTGGCCTGCCGCGACGAGATGTAGCTCACCGTCAGCGGCTTCAGGTGCCCGCGCGGAAAGCGCACGCCCCACCACTGCTCGGTCGTCAGCGACGTGGCGGTGTATTGCAAGTCCGTCCGCTCGGTGCTCGCGAAGCGGAAAAAGGCCGTGTACGTGTCCCGGTCAAAGTCCGCGAGCGTTTCCGTCGTGACCCGTGGGTCATTCGATTCCACCAGCTCGAAGCGAGTCCCGACGCGAATCGGCACCAAGAAATCCAGCACCGCGTCGCGCACCGTCTGCACGATCTCGGGCCAAAACGACTGCCGAAGCCGCCGTTTGTACTGCGTCGACGCCCAGCGCAGGCCAAGCTGTTCCCAAGTGCCGGTGACGCGAATCTTGTCCAAGATCGCGAAAATCTGGCCCTTCAGATCCTCGTCGGGATAGACCGGCTCTGCTTTCTGTTCCGACGGCAGGTAGCCTTCGCTCAGAATCGGAAGCAGATCGTGGTCCGTCGGGCCTGGGTTCTGCTGGTCGCGCAGGTTCCACGTCGCCGACCCGAAAGCCCGCCAGCCGTAGGCGGTGCCACTCACCCGGCCCAGCTCGATTCGTCCGCCCATCGTCCAGTCGGGCAGGATCGGAATGCTGCGACTTTCGTAGTCGTGGTCGATCGTAATCTCGACGCCACGCGGCAGGTGAAACAGCAGCCAGGCATACGGCCACACGGTGTCGGGCACCTTGCTCAGCCGACTGAGAAGCTGCCGCTGCTCCTCCTGCAAAATGAGCCGCTTTTCGCCGTCGTCGGTTCGCTTGATGGCGTTTTCCCGACTCCACAGCGAGGTCACGTCCTCCCAGCAGCGCTTGACCATCGCCTCACGCCGACGGCGTTCCTGCTGCTCGCGCAGCTCGCGAATCGACTCCTTGGCGCTCTCCTCGTCCTGCGCCAAAAACAGCACCATCTGCTCGCTGTCGAGTTCGTTGTCGGCGGCGGGATTGGCCAGGTTGTTGTCGGCGGACTCGATGATGTCCGACATCCAGCGCAGCTTGCCCAAGATATATTCAAATCGAACCACATCGAGTGATTTGCGCGCCAAAATGAACTTGATATCGACATTGCTTTGCAGGTTGCCTTGACGAACCGCGCGACCATTGCGCTGCCGTAGCGTGTTCGGCTCCCACGGCAAATCGAGGTGATAGACGATGCAAGTCCGACGATGCAGGTCGATGCCTTCATACGCCGCTTGGTTGGCAATCACGATGTCGTATTCGGGCTCGATCTCCTCGACTTCGATCGTTCCATCGGGCGCGATGACCGCCGGTACGCCGTTGAACTTGTCCGAGATGGTGAGCCGCTTGGCGGCATCTTTGACCACCTCGCCGTTGATGACCGCGATGCGCGCTTTGGGCACGCCGCTACGCACGAGCAGCTCGACGAGCCAGCGATGTACGGCCACGTTGTCACAAAAGACAATCTGCCCGCAGCCGATGTTTTTCAGCATCAGCTCAACGCACTTATCGAGCTTGGGCGAGTTAATGCGTCTAACGTGTACAGCATTCGCATAAGACCACTGCGTTTTGAGCTTGCGCTTCTTGGCCCACTTCTTTTTCGCAATCTCTTGCAGGTCTTCGGTTTGCCGATCCCACTCCGCGACCACTTCGGGATTGCCATCCAGGGCTGCCGCATAGGCTGCGTCGACGGTCTGCATCGTCAGCTTGGCTTTGTCCACGCCCGCCATTTCGAGCAGTGCCAGCCGTCGCGTTTTCTCCTCGCTCGGCAAGTCCGGGTGGTTCATCGGCACGCGCTGAAACTCGGTCAGTTCGGGCAGGTCGGGGCCTTCCGCCAGCGCGGGATGCACCGTCACAAGCTGAAGCCGCGTCAGAAGCGACAGCGCCCGATTCCGCAGCGTGCTCAGCTTTTTGCCGCCTTCCGCATGTCCCATCTGCTTGAGCGTCGCGGTGTAGCGCCCGGCCAGTCGGTAGTAGACCCGCGCTTGCTCCTCGTCCATGTCGACGAGCATCGTCTCGGTCTTGCTCTCGGGGATTTGCAGCCCGACCTCTTGCGCGGTCTTAAACTCCGAGTAGCGGAAGATCACGTCGCGCAGCTCGAGCAGGTTGCGAAAGCCCGCCACCACCGACTGCTCCTTCATCGTCATGTCCGCCTGCACGACCTCTCGTCGTTCCAGGTACAGATAGCGATCGATGTAGGCTTCGACGGTGGGAATCCCCATGTCGGCCCACGCCCTCTCGCTGACGAGGTTGATCAGGGTGAAATACTCAATCGGGGAGTTTTTCGCGGGCGTCGCGCTGAGCAGGTAGGTGCCGCCTGGCGAGCCGGTGCGCTGCGACAGGTTGTGACGATACGCCGCGAGGTGATAGCCACGATCGCTGCCGCTCTGAATCGCGCCGAGGTACTTGGGATTGCCTGCCTCAAGCTGACCGACGGCCCAGATGTTCTTAAAGTTCTGGGCTTCGTCGACGAGAATCATGTCGATGCCGATCTCCTCGAACGTCA
>CAYTGC010000622.1:0-2999 GCA_964437195.1 uncultured Myxococcales bacterium
TCGTCCATTCCCAAGTGATCCGGATCGATTTCGGCGCAGCAGGAGAGAGCGTGGCGCGCATCGTTGTGCAATCATTCGAGCGCAGCCTGATCATCCGGCGTTGCATCGACGGCGCGCAGCAAGCGTCAGTCTTTTGCCAGCAGGACATACAGGGATGGCACGATAAAGAGCGTAAAGAGCGTCCCAATCGTCATTCCACCCACAAGTACAATCCCAATCGAGTTCCGCGCCACCGCCCCTGCTCCGGTTACCAGCGTCAGCGGGAAGTGGCCAATCACGGTTGCCACCGTGGTCATCAAGATGGGACGCAGTCGGGTCACGGCGGCCTGCTGTACGGCGGCGAGCTTGCTCAGTCCTTCCTCTTTGCGCACGTTTGCAAACTCGACAATCAGGATGCCATTTTTCGCGATCAGTCCGACGAGCGTCACCAGACCGACCTGCGAGTAGATGTTCAGCGTTGTCGTCCATCCCTCTGTAAGCGGAAACGCCGTTCCCGGAGGCCCGGCAAACTTTAGGAATGTAAACGACAGCGCACCAAACAGCGCCAGCGGCACCGAGCCAGCCAGGATCACAAACGGATCGCGGAACGAGTTAAACTGCGCCGCCAGCACCAAAAAGATCAGGATCAGCGCGAGCGCCATCGCGGGCAAGAACTTGCCGCCCTCCTCTCGCAGCTGCCGTGACTCTCCGGTGTAGTCGATGCGATAGCCGGGAGGAAGTATCTGCGCTGCCGCATCTTCCAAAAAGCGCAGGCCCTGCTCCAACGACCGCGGGGCCAGCCCCGAGATCTTCACAGCGTTGAGCTGCTGAAAGCGATTGAGCGTCCGCGGCTCGACACTGTGTTTTAGCGACGCCACCGCCGAAAGTGGGATCACCTGTCCTGCCGGTCCGGCGATGTGAATCTCTTTGAGCTGATCCGCCGTCAGCCTTGCGGCCCGCTCGATCTGCGGAATGACCTTGTAGCTGCGGCCATCGATGTTGAAGCGATTCACAAAGTTGCCGCTCAGCATGGCTGACAAGTCCGCGCCGACCTGCTGCATGCTAAGCCCCATCGATGCCACTTTGTCGCGGTCGATCACAATCTCGGTCTTGGCCTGATCGATGCGCACATCGAGCATCGGAGGGAACGCAAACAGCCCGCTCTTGGTCGCTTCCTGCACCAGGCGATCCGCAATCCGAAGCAGCTCTTCATGCCCCGCGGTCGATGCCAGCACCAGCTCGACCGGGAATGTTCCCGCGCTCGGAAGCGCCGACGGCAGAAACATCGGCGCCTGGATTCCCGTAATCTGCGACGTCTTGCCAAACAGCTCGCCTTGAATCGCAAAGATGTTGCGCTTGCGCTTGTCCCACGGCTGCACGATCACGCCGCCAAAGCCTCCTGATGGGAACGTGATCTGAAAGCTGTGATCAAACTCCTTGGTTTCCTCGAAGTAGCGCTCCATCTGTTCGGTGTACGGCGTAAGCTGCTCCAGCGTCGCGTTCGGCGGGACATCGAGTGCCCCAAACACCACCCCTTGATCCTCGTTTGGCGCAAGCTCGCTTGGGGAAAACAGATACATCGGCACGAGCATGAGCGTAAGTACGATCCACACCAAGTACACCGCCCGCCGAGCCCGCAGCGTTGCAAAAAGAAGCTGCTCGTAGCCGTGCATAAGCCGCGCAAACCCTCGGTCGATAAGCCGCGCCAAAAGCCCCGGTTCGTGGTTTGCCTTGAGCAGTCGCGAGGACATCATCGGCGACAGTGTCAGCGCCACGACCCCCGAGATCAGCACCGCGCCCGCCAGTGTAAAAGCAAACTCGCGAAACAGCGCGCCCGTCAGTCCCCCCTGAAAGCCAATCGGCGCATAAACCGCACCGAGCGTAATTGTCATCGCCACAATCGGACCGACCAGCTCACGCGCCCCCAGCAGAGCGGCTTCCGTTGGTGTTTTGCCCTCGCGAATGTGCCGCTCGACGTTTTCGACCACCACAATCGCGTCATCCACCACCAGTCCCACCGCCAGCACCACCGCCAACAGCGTCAGCAGGTTGAGCGTAAAACCGAACGCCTGCATCAGGAACACGGCGCCCACCAGCGACACGGGAATCGCGACCAGCGGAACCAGCACCGTCCGCAGCGAACCAAGGAACAGAAAGATCACCACGATCACGATCAACACCGTTTCAAACAGCGTCTTTTGCACCTCGGAGATGGCGCTGGTGATGTACTTGGTTGCATCGAACGCCACTTCTGCCGTCACGCCCGTTGGTAGTTCGCGCTGGATGGACGCAATTTCTGCCCGGACCCGCTTTATCACGTCGAGTGCATTCGCATTGGGCAGCACCCACACCCCCATAAACAGCGCCTGTTTGCCCGAAAAACGCACGTCCTGCTCGTAGGAATCTGCGCCCAGCACCACGTCGGCCACATCGGACAGCCGCAGCAGCGTCCCGCCCTGCTGACGAATCACCAGACGGCGAAAGTCCTCGACCGAACGCAGGTCGGTTGCCGCCGTCAGGTTCAGCTGGATAAGCGCCCCTTTGGTCTGCCCCACAGCCGATAGATAGTTGTTCGCCGCCAGCGCCTGCCGAACCTGAGATGGACTTACGTTCAGCGCCGCCATCCGATCCGGCTTGAGCCACGCCCGAATCGCAAACGTCCGCCCGCCCAGAATGTCCGCCTTCTGCACGCCCGCAAGGGCCGACAGCCGCGGTTGCACCACGCGGATGAGATAGTCCGTAAGCTGGTTCGGTTCCAAGATCGTCGAGCCAAAGCTCAGGTACATCGACGCAATCATGGAATCCGAAGTCTCGATGGCAATCGTCGGTACTTCCGCTTCCGGTGGTAGGTCCGCCCGGATCTGATTGACGCGGGTGCTGATGTCCGCAAGCGCTGCTGCGGCGCTCGTGTTGAGCTTGAGCCGCACGTTGATGGTCGATAGGCTCTGGGCGCTCTGCGACTCGATGTAGTCAATGCCATCTGCCGCCGCAATCGCCCGCTCAAGGGGCGTCGTAATAAA
>CAYTGC010000623.1:0-2999 GCA_964437195.1 uncultured Myxococcales bacterium
GCGTAAAGTGGGAAAGGACTCATCAGGGGGGTGGGAGTTTTTCCCCACCAGGGGATTCCGAAGGGACTCCCGAACGAAATATTTTCTCTTGGGAGTGTTCCCCCACCGGGCCAGCGGTTCGGTGGAAGACTCAGTGTTCTTCGCCGCGCGTACGGACCGGACTGTCTCCCCCTGGATGGATCACCATCGCTCCGTTTACCGTCGCAGAAATCGTATCTTGTAGCTCTGCAATGTGGGCGCGCAGGTCCACATCCAGGCTGTCGCGCTTGCTCCGCAGTGCATCCAGCTTCTGCCGCAGATCTTGAAGCTGGAGTCTCGCCTGAGCGCGGGCATGATGGCTCTCGGGGGTGCGCTGAAGCACAAGCTGGCCCAGCGACTCGACGTACTTTTGCTGCAGCTCACGTCGCATAGGGGACAGATGCGGCGGGCTTGCGGCAGTGAACTCGGAAAAGATCACCTGGCTGATCTGATCGAGCATTTCAGAAACGGTGAGCACCGCATCTTTGCCAAACACCTGCTCGCCGTCCACCATCCGCCGCAAGCGCACAGGGGACAGCAGATCATGCAGCAGACCGACTCGCTGATCGAGCACCTGCCGCCACAGCGGATACACGGTCTGGTTGCGAAAATCGCGTCGCCGCGGGTCGAGGTAGTCATCGCCAAGCTGCTGCGCCAGCTCGGCGGAAATGGGCAGGGCTTGTTCCGATAGCACCGCGTCCAAAAGGAACGCCAGCGCTTCCGTCTGTTTCGCTTTTTCCACCGGACGGTACGCAGGCTTTCCCCCCGCATCCCCGACGTGATCCCGCGAGCTGTGGCGACCCCCGATATAGGTCGGAACCGCGTCGGCCGCTCTCGCATAGTCCGCCAGCAGAGAGGACAGGATCTCGGTCAGCTCTGCGGGCCGTTCTCCGGGGACAAGGTGTGTCCTCACGGCATCCAGCCACAGCTTGCGCAAGAGCGCGCAGCGATCTTTGGCCCAGGCCAGCGGCTCGCCGCCCAGATCCCAGCGCTGCACCGCTGGATCAATTTCCAGGCTCGCTTCCTGATCGCTGCCAAAGACATATCCCCACGCAGCGGCCTGCTTTGCAAGCTGCGCCGCATAGCCCGGATCGGGCGTATAGGCAAAGGCGATGCTCAGCACATCAGACGGACCAATCGTCGGCTGAAAGTAAGGAAAGTCCGGATCGAAGCCGCGCTTGGCCGCATCTGACCCCGGGGGTGGCAGGTTGATGGCCGCGTAGTCCATGACCGACGACAACAGCGGTTTTTGTTTGAGGTATTCGGGACTGCCGAGCTGGCCCGAGGGGACCACGGTGCTGGCGCGAAAGTTGTGACGGAGGCCCAGCGCATGTCCGGTTTCGTGCATGGCCAGAAGCCGCAGCCGCTGGCCAATCAGTGCTTCAGGAAGCGGCATCCCCGGAGCAATCGCCTGGGCGGACAGAAGTGTGGCGCGAAGGACTTCCGACTGTGCGCCAAGTCCTCCGCTCAGCTCTTCATCATCGAGACGCAGCGACGCCCGGAGTGCAGACTCACCGCGATCCTCGACGTCTCCGAGCAATGATGGTGCAAGCACCGTCTTGCGCAGCTTCATCAGTGTCCGCGTCGGCCCCATCGACATGATCAGCGATGCGCTCAAGATCTCACCCGAGCGCGGATCGACAAGTGGCTGCCCTCGCCCATTGAGCGTGTGTTCACCCACGTCCCAGTGAATCACTGCGGCGCGCGGATCATCGAGTGAGATTCCCTTGGGCAGGACATCGGCCCGCACTGCATCTTTCCAACCGGCGGCCTCGAATGCGCGATTCCACTGGCGAATGCCGTCGAGGATATAGGGCTGATAGGCCTTGGGCGTCACCGGGTCTAGGTAAAAGACAATCGGACGCTTGGGCACAAGCAGCCCGCCTTCGCTGTGATCGGGCTCCAGACGCCAGCGCAGCACCGCGTGGGTGGACATGCGCGGCTGGGTCGATTCGAAGTCACGGAAGGGCTGCGAAAAAGTACCGATTCGATCATCGGCCTCGCGACGGAGCAGCGGCTTTTCCGGTAGATCGATGAAGGAATAGGTAACTCCCACCGAGTTTACCTCGTGCCCAAGCTCGGTCTGGATGCCGCTTGGATAGCCGAGTCGCACCCGCAGCGATGTACTCATGGCTGAGCCACTGCTTCCCTCGACGAAGCTCAGCTTGCGCGACACCTTCTGGGATTCGCGCCCTGCCACTCCGGCAGCGACGATGTCTTCAAGCAGAAAATCGTCCATGCCGATGAGCACATCGACGTCGCCTTTGCTCCTTCCGCTCCGCCCACTCGGTTTTTCCTCGGCAACGATTTGCAGCGACGTGATCACGGTGGGGGAATACGTCTGCTCAACCGCTTTTCGCATGTGCGGGGACGTTAGGTAGCGGTGCGGGTGCTCGATAAGAAACAGCCGATTGCCATGCCGCTCCAGCGTCACGACACCTTCCCAAAGTCCCGCCCCCGTCAGTTGCCCGAGCGAGTTTGCTGTCATAAGCCCCGCGCCGCGGTTCACCAGCGCGGTCATCAAAAAGGGCTTTCCGAGCTGCTTCTTCTGAACCAGAAGATAGGTCTTCTGCCGATACGCATAGGTGACAAACAGACCCGGCGTGGCGCGCGTGTCTTTGTCTTTCAAGAAGGCCTGGAGCGACGCCGGGGTTGGATCGCGGCTGTCACGCGGCAGCACCGATTCATCCGACTGGCTCGCGCTGCGCAAATGACAGCCCGGGAGCGTGCCCAAAAGCAGCACGCCAAGGCTTACCGCAAGCGTCCTCCGTCCACGAAGCAGCATAGGATCCCCCTCCCAAGTCCTGCGAATAGCTTCTCATTATCGCACATCTTGGCTGGCTGCGGTTCCCCCGAAAGAGTCTTCTCTCGATAAGATGGGCGCGAGATTGCCCACTTGGGCGCAAGGTCGTGCGAGGTTTCGTCAGATGAAGCGCATTTCCGAGCTTGTTTCCGGTTTCCTGCTCTCGAAGTGGCTGCCT
>CAYTGC010000624.1:0-2997 GCA_964437195.1 uncultured Myxococcales bacterium
GCAAAAACGACCCATCGTCGGGATTGGGGTTCGCTACCCTCGTAGCGAGAATCGACGATGGACCAGCTGATCGCCCGCCTCCGCTTCATCCATGAGTCACTGACGCCGCTTGCCGAGGGCTTCTTTCCTCCTGACGTGTCACCGAACTACACTCCCTATGCGTGCAGTTATCACTTCTTTCGCGGACCAGATGGGAGGGTGATTTCACTCGACGTAATCCGAAGTGCAGACACCGGAAATCTGGGTCTGCGCGTTGTCCGTGAGCGCGAGGATGGTGGCATCGATGGTCTTTCCCACATCACCGCGCAGGCGGAGTGGGCTCCCTTTCGGACGGATGGGATGCTCCCGTCATCGACTGCAATCTCAAGACCACTACTGTCTCGCAGTGGACACGCAGTCGCCGGGTCGTATTTCAGCGGAAACACGAGCAGCGCCATCCACTCTGTTCGCTTTTCCCTGTCGTTGCAACCGCTCGAATATGGCGTAGGAATCGGCCAGCTTGGGCTGCGGTTTGCGCATCTTATCGCGACCGATTTTCCGCGCGTTCGCTACCGCGGCTTTGTTGAGTTAAACGGAGAACGACTGGCGATTGATAGCATCGGTAGCATCTCGCTTCACTCGGGAGACAGACTCCCACAGTACGCGTATCTGATTTCCGTTCCAAGGAGCGAGAGTGACAGCTCACCGTCCTTGCTTTTGGCAGCCGTGCAGGATGATGCGCTGCGGATCTTGGGCGAAGCCCTCGGTTCCCACAGCGTCGTGTATGCACTGGGTCGCAACGGACTTCCGAAAGTCGCTCTTCATGTCGGTGCGTTTGGGCCAGACATTCCGTTAGGAGTCCACGGTCGAATTGTGCTGCGAGATGTTCGTCCCTTTGGGCATGATTTTCTGGGACAGCCGACGGTAACTGCTGCGGTTTCAGCGACCTACATTCCGATGCACGGAGCGCCAATCGATCTGGGACGTGTCTTTATTGATTACCGTGGCGCGCGTTACGTGAAGCTGCTCCAACCCGACGCGGTGGAAAGCCAGCGCACAAGTACCTAAGCAGATTCCTATGTGTCGCTCGGTTTTTCGATCCGACCGTCGATGTGTTTGGCGAAGCGTCCTGCGTTGTGCGGATGGACTGGATCTCGCCTATCCCACGGCCAACCCCCAAACTGGGTGCGCTGATAGTCCAAAAACGTCTGCTGGATTTCGTTGCGGCTGTTCATGACGAAGGGTCCGTGCTGTACGACGGGTTCGCCAATAGGTCTTCCTTGCAGAAGGAGGATCTCGGTTTCCTGCTCGCCATTTCGGATGGGCGCGACGACGTCGGCGCGAACTTCGATCGCATGACGTGGAGTGAGCGGACTCCCAAACAGTTGCAACCCCTGACCTGAAACGACATAGAGACTCCTGCGGACTCCCGGTGCTGCGGGCGGAATGTTCCACGTCGCACCTGGCGCGAGCTTGATGGTCCAGATCGCAACTTCGCTGTCTTTGCGTGCCGCAAAGGAGTGCGGAGGCGGAGCCAGCGGCGTCTGTCCGAGAAGCGCACCAGCGACGATTAGAACATCAACCCCTGCTGCATGGTGGTGAGGAATCGTCGGACCCCACAGCATGGAAAAATGCGGCTCGACCATCTTGTCTCGGCTTGGCAAGTTCAGCCAAATCTGAAACAGATCGACCGGATTTTTGGCGTTGCGTTCGAGGAGAGGAAACATCTCTGCATGCTGGATTCCGCGTCCGGCGGTGAGCCACTGCACGTCTCCGCGACCGTAGCGTGCGGTGGCGCCAAGGGAATCGGAGTGATCGACAAAGCCACGACGGACAATGGTCACGGTTTCGAAGCCACGGTGCGGATGTGAAGGGAATCCGGGGACCACGTCGCCGTGGTACATCCGCCAGCCGTCTTTGCCCGAAAAATCATGGCCAAGCTCGCGTCCGTTGAGGGATGCAGCCGGTCCCAACCGATCGTTGCCTTCGGGATATGCGTCATTGTGATGCACGCAGAACAGAAAGGGATCGACGGTGGGCCACTCGAAACCGAGCGGGCGGACGGACAGAATGTCGCTCATGGGGAAATTGTAGCTTGGTCGCGACCTGCTGGCATGAAGGCAGACGAGGCAGCCTGGGCCTAGCAGTGACCGAACCAGCCCGACGGCGCCGGGTCGCCTTTGCGGCGGCGCAGCGAATGGCCGCGCACTTTGCTGCTGAGCGCGGCGAACAACGCGATCACCGCCGCGAAGAAACCTCGACGAGAAAAAACGCGGGGCAGGTGGGCAAGTGACTTCATGGCGATCTGCGTCTTTTACACTGAACCAAATTATATAGCAGGCAGTGGTTCACAGCCGATACGTCTCCAAAGATCGTCGGACGACAGCCCTTGCTGGCGCAGCGAACGAATCGATTCCGAGCCGCGGCGCTTGGCCAGCCGCTCGCCACCGAGATCGCGCAGCAGACGATGATGCGCGTAGCGAGGCACGGGCAGACCGAGCAGCGCTTGGAGCTGTCGGTGAACGTGTGTCGACAAAAGGAGATCCTCGCCCCTTGTCACCAGCGTCACTTGCTGAAGCGCATCATCCACGACCACGGACAAGTGGTAGCTTGTCGGCGTCTCCTTGCGAGCGAGCACCACATCACCGAGCAGCAGCGGATCAACCTGAATGGTTCCGTGATGTTCGTCGGCGAAGTACAGCGGCCACTCGCCTCTCTGTCGCAGGAGTGCTTCCGCTTTTTCCGTCGACAGACGCAGCGCATAGCTGTGACCTTGACCCATGTGGGCCGCCGCTTGCGCAGGGGGGATGCTTCGACATCGACCTGGATACCGCGGCGGAATGTCGGTCGGTCCCTCTTGGGGGGCGCTTTGGGCGGCGGCAAGCTCTGCGGCGATCTCGGCTCGGGTACAAAAGCATGGATACAGCACACCGAGAGCAGTCAGCCGTGACAGCGCCTGTTCATAGTCGGCCATGTGCTCGGACTGCTTGCGAACGGGGACCGGCCATCGCAGACCCA
>CAYTGC010000625.1:0-2997 GCA_964437195.1 uncultured Myxococcales bacterium
CCAAAGCTGCACTGGCTCGAGTCGCTGCACGTCTTGTCGAAGCTGGGGAAGACGATCGGCGCGGTGGCGCACATCACGACATCGCTGCCCGCGTCGCTGGTCGCCAAGTCGGGCAGCGGGCCGGGGGGGCCGCCGCCAAGGTCGGGATAGACCATGCAGGCCTTTTCGGTACAGGCAACCGAGCCGCCCGCAAGACAGGTGCAGGTGTTGCAGCCATCGCTGGCCGGAAACGAGCTGCCGATGGGATGAGACGAGCCGCCGTAGCTACAGACGCCCCCCGCAGGACCCCCACACGAGCAACCACCAACGAGCAACACTGCAGCCAAAAGCCAAGAACCGACGTACCGCATGCGCACCTCCTGTATTCAAAATAGTCACAGGAGGCGGCGGCGTCACTTGCTGGGCTAGCTGGGCACGGTCACGCTGACCACGTCGCTTGGCAGGCCGACTTCTTGGTCGTGGGAGATGCCGATGGCGCGGTATTCGCGGACCTCGGCGGACGCAGTGACGGGCCGGGCGTCGTCATAAGGAGGCCGGGTATCGGTGCCAAGCAGCGTCCACGGCTCGCCGGGCTTGCGGCTGTAGACGTTGATTCCGTCGAGTGCGCCGCGGGTCCAGTGAATCCGCACCTTGCCGCCGTAGACCTGCGCACGAAGCTGTGGCTTGTGGTTTTCAATGTTGGTCGCCGCCGCCCGCGACGGCACCGCCATCAGCGTCTTGCCCGTCTCCTCGCTGTAGCCGGTTGCCGTCTTCATCCGGTCGATGATGCGCTGGATCTCGGCGAGTGCGTCCACCCGAAGCTCTGCCGTCTTGGCCACCGCGGCCTGCCACTCGGCGTACTTTTGCTCGTCGGCCAGAATCGCAGTCGCCAGCGCTTTGGCCTGGTCTACCGCGTCCTTGTACTCGGCTGGCGCAACCCCGAGCGCCTTGGCCTGCAGCGGCAGTGCGGTCTGGAAGTTCTGGAGCCACAAAAGAAGCCCCGAATCACTGCGCGGAAAATAACTGGCTGCCATCTCAACATCCTCCGATATGCGGGTCACTTGTCCCCGAGGCGTCACACCGTGCGACACCGAAGACCTTGGAAGCGTGACCCACATCCCCCCACCCCGCCACCGGTTTCCGCTGTTTTTTTTAAAAAAAGTTCCCGTGATAGATTGCGCTCCACATGCTCACCGAGGCGCGCATCCAGAACTTCAAGTCGATTCAGCGACTCCAGCTTCCGCTGGGCCGCGTCACGGTGCTGATCGGCGAAAACGGCTCGGGAAAGAGCAATATCCTCGAAGCCATCGCGCTGGCGACGGCAGCCTCGCAGGACAAGCTTGACCCAGAGTTTTTGGTCAGCCGCGGCATCCGGGTCGCCGAGCCCCAGTTCATGCGCGCCGCCTTCCCCGGCTCCCGCGACGAAGTCATTGAGTTGGAGGTCCGCTCAGACAGGCCCGTCGCCTTGACGTTCCGACTGCGGTACGAGCAAGACCCAAACGCAGGTTGGTGGCTTCGACATACCGCATTCGGTAATTCAGGCACACAGGCATCCCAAGGGCATCTCGTCGAGACAGACGAAAACCCGGCCGTCAGCTTGGTACGCACAATGATCGACACGTTGCTCGCCAAAAAACAGCTATCGCACGAAGTAGCGCTCCAGATGGCGGCCTCGGCGATGGTTGCCGCGCAGGAGCCCCTGGAACAGAACGAGCATCGGAAGCAAGTTCTCGATACGCTAGCCCGCGTATTGGTGACAAAGACGGTCGATCCGTCCTGGCGAGCGCTGTTCGCGGGTGCGCTCGCCGAGTTCATCGTCTATGCGCCGGAAAATAGCTCGCTGCGGACGTTTGAGCGGGAGGGGCAGATTCAGCCGCTGGGGGTCAAGGGCGAGGGGCTGTTCAAGCTGCTCAAGACGCTGAGCCGACCGGAGCACCAAGACCGCTGGCAGGATCTGCGCGAGAACCTGCGCCTGCTCGACTGGTTCGACGACCTGCGCATCGCCCCAAGCCTTGCCCCGTATGAGACGACATTGCAGATCTCTGACCGCTACCTTGCAGTGGACCGCGCTGACGAGCTTGCACTGCTGGACCAACGCAGCGCCAATGAAGGCTTTCTGTTTCTGCTGTTCTACTTCGCCCTGTTCGTCAGCAAGTCCACGCCGAAGCTGTTTGCCATCGACAACATTGACGCCTCGCTCAATCCCAAGCTGTGCAGCGAGCTTCTGCGGCGTCTGGTCCTTTTGGCGAAAAAGTACGACAAGCAAGTGATCCTGACGACCCACAATCCGGCGATTCTCGACGGACTAGACCTGCATGATGAGGAGCAGCGACTGCTTGTGGTCCACCGCAACAGCCAAGGACACACCAAGGTCCGTCGCATCACTCCGCCCGAGCCGCTGGGCGACGAGCCGCCGGTCAAGCTATCGGAAGCTTTTCTGCGCGGCATTCTCGGCGGACTGCCGCAGAACTTTTAGCGAAGTGGTGCGCCGATGACAGGGGACTTCGCGATTGTCGCCGAGGGATACACCGACCAACTGGTGATAAAGCAGATCCTGCTCGGGCTGTTTGAGCAGTCCGACGACGAGCCGTTTGTGAACTTCGAGCAGCCCCTGCTCGACCAAACGAGTCGTCATCGCACGCCGACGCCCGGCGGCTGGGATCAAGTGCTGAAGTATCTCCAGCAGGGCAAATACCGGCAGGCGCTGCAGCTCAACCGCTATCTGGTGATTCACATCGACACCGACGTGTCGGAAGAGTACGGCGTCCCCAAGCAGCGCGACGGCAAAGAGCTAACACCGCTGGACCTTGTGGCAGCCACGGTGGATAAGCTCCGCTCCCTCGTCGACGAGAGCGTCCTGCGCGAGCACGGCGACCGCCTGCTGTTTGCCATCGCCGTTCACTCGACGGAGTGCTGGCTGCTACCGCTTTTGTTTGACCGCAGCCAGCCGCAGAAGCAAGCCAAGACTGTCGGCTGCCTGGCCGCCCTCGATGACGAGCTGCGCAAGAGCAATCGGCC
>CAYTGC010000626.1:0-2996 GCA_964437195.1 uncultured Myxococcales bacterium
CGTCGTAAACTGCCGCCTCTTTGGCTTACTGCTTACGAAACGAAGGATTTGCGCCGTGAACGACGTTCCTCCTGTCATTCCGCTTGAGAAAAGGCGGCTTCGGCCACTGCCCGAGGACTTTACCCACCGGCACAGCCGCGGCGTCTACCACGGACCGCTGGACGCCAAGAAAAACGGCGAGGCCGACACCCACGAGGTGGCCACGGTCGAAGCCCCCGATGAGCCCGCCGCCCTGGTCAGTCGGCAGAGCCTGCTGCAAGTGCTGTGGGTGCTGGTACGGACCGAGTTTCGCGCTCGGTATCGCGCCCAGGCGCTCGGCATCGTGTGGTCGCTGCTCAATCCGCTGGTGATGATGGGAATCATCAGCGTGATCTTCACGCAGCTTTTTCGCTCGGCGGAGCGCTACTTTCCGATCTTTTTGCTGATCGGACTGCTCATGTGGCAGTGGTTTTCGACCAGCTTAAACAGCGCGACGGGTGTGTTTGTCCACAACGCCGACATCATCAAGCGCACGGTGTTCGCACGACCGCTTCTGCCGATTGCCAGCATCCTCAGCTACGGAATCAACTTCGCGATGGAATGCCTGGTGCTCATCGCGTTTGTCCCGATCTTCCCCGGCGCGTTCAAGCTGTCGCCCGCGCTTTTGCTCTTGCCGCTGCTGCTGATTCTGTCGGTGATGCTGATGGCGGGAATCGTGCTGGCGACGTCGGTGCTAAACGTCATCTACCGCGATGTCGCGTATCTGGTCAGCACGGGCCTTCTGCTTTTGTACTGGGCGACGCCGGTGTTTTACCCGATCGACGTGATTCCGTTCCCGTTTCGCACCATCCTGCAGTGCAATCCGCTGGCAGGCATCATGACGGCCATGCGGATGGCGATCATGCGTGGTGAGTTTCCGACGCTGCTCGGCTGGGCTGGGATTGTCGTGCCAACGATCCTGGCGGTGCTGATCGGCTGGCGCGTGTTTCGCCACTACGAAACCATGGTACTCGACTACGTATGAGCCAAGCTGGCCACCCAGAGACGTCGCCCTCACAGTCCGAGTCACTGTTTGCCGATGAGGCGCTGCGGCTGTGCTCGGTGGCGGTGATGTCTCCAGCCCCTGGCCCGTATCTGTATCGAGTCCCTGACGACATGACCGTAGCGCCAGCGCCGGGCGAGCGGGTGCTGGTGCCGCTCGGGGGACAGCCGCGCGTCGAAGGGATCGTCCTTGATGCGATGGAAGGTCCGGTGGCGGAGCAGACGCTGGCGGCAAGCGGCTTTGCCAAAACCGCCCTGCGCAACCTGCATCTGCGGCTATCGGGTGCAAAGCTTCCCGCTGATCTGCTCGGGATGGCCAAGTTTGTCGCCGACTACTACTTGTCACCGCTCGGTGAAGCGCTTCGGCTGCTTCTGCCCCCGAGTGAGCATGCGCAGCTCGTCGATCGGGTCAAGCTGACGGAAGCGGGTCTTGTACTGGCCCAAAAGCTCGATGGCGTGCTCTTGCCGCCCGAGGTCGCGGACCTGGACCCGCTGACGATTGATCTGCTTGTCGTCCTTGGACGAAGGCGCAGTCCGCAGTCGTTCGTGAACGTCGATACGGTGCTGCAAAGCGACAAGCTCATCGGCAGAGCCAAAGCCGATGCTCGCGTCCGGCTCGGAGAGCTACACAAACAGCATCTCGTCGAGATTCACGCCGATGTAAAGGTCGGCAGCAGCAAAGAACCCAAGGCCAAGGTCGATCCGCACACGCTGCCCAGCGCGCCAACCGGGCTTGTCCTGACCGAAGAGCAGCAGGCGGCACTATCGACGCTGCTTCTGGCCTTGAGGACGGCAGAGCATGCAAAGCCAAGGCGCAGTGGCTACCAAGGCTTTTTGCTCCACGGCGTCACCGGGTCGGGCAAGACCGAGATTTATTTGCAGCTCATCGCTGAGGCGCGGCAGCGCGGCCAGACGGCACTGGTGCTGGTACCCGAGATTGCCCTGACACCGCAGCTTTCGGCGCGGTTTTCGTCGCGTTTCCCCGGGCAAGTGGCGGTGTTGCACTCGGCGTTGTCGCCCACCGAGCGGGCGAGCGCTTGGCGCAAGATCTTGCGGGCCGAGGTCTCGATTGCACTTGGGCCACGCTCGGCGGTGTTTGCACCGCTTGGCCACCTGGGCGTCATCATCGTCGATGAAGAGCACGACTCGTCTTTTAAGCAACACGACGGAGTGCACTATCACGGACGCGACGTGGCGCTGTGGCGAGCGGCGCAGGCCGGGGCGATTGCGGTACTCGGATCGGCGACGCCTTCACTCGAAGCGCTGGAACTATCTCGCCGAGGCAAGCTAACCCGCCTGGTGCTACACAAACGAGCGACGGGAATTGCTCTGCCCAAGGTCGAGGTGATCGATCTCAAGCAGCATGTAAAGGCTGTCGAGTCGGCCCTTCTGACCGCGCCCCTTCTCGAAGCGCTGCGCACCACCATCGAGGCGGGTGAGCAGGCGATCCTGCTCCTAAATCGGCGTGGTTATGCGGCGTTCCTCTTGTGCCAAAGCTGCGGCCACCGCATCGAGTGTCCAAACTGTGCGGTGACGCTGACGATGCACAAAGGACGGCAGAGCCTGGTCTGTCACTACTGCGATCACCGCGAGCCGCTGCCCAAGGACTGTCCGCTGTGTCAGCAGAAGTCGCTTTTGCCGCTCGGCCTGGGGACGGAAAAGCTGCTCGAGCAGCTCCAGTCCCGGTTTCCAGAGGCGAGGATTGAGCGACTCGATCGCGATACCGCGGGCAGCCTGACACGGGTTCTTTCAGCGATGCACCGGCACGAGCTGGACATCCTGATCGGAACGCAGATGCTGGCCAAGGGACACGACTTTCCCGGGGTCACGCTGGTCGGGGTGGTGCTCGCCGACACGGGGATGGGCCTGCCAGACTTTCGCGCCGCCGAGCGGACCTATCAGCTTCTGTCTCAGGTGGCAGGTCGGGCCGGTCGAGCTTCTCGCCCTGGTCGGGTGCTGATCCAGACCTACAACCC
>CAYTGC010000627.1:0-2993 GCA_964437195.1 uncultured Myxococcales bacterium
CGGGCGATGCTGACCATCCTGACCCGCGACGAGTCGTTTCACGTTCCTCTCAATGTTCACTTTGTGCGCGAGGTGATCCGTCACGACCCGTCGCTGTCAACCCAGGTGCGGCTGCGCGCCACGTATTATTCGGTGTTTGCGGCGCTGATCCTGTCGTCGTGGGCCAGTCGGCGTGTGGCCCTGGCGTTTGATCACATCAGCTTTGCCGAGCTGTCGACGGCCTACGTCGAAAACCTGAGCCGGGTGTTTTTGCAGACGCCGGATCTTGATCTCCGTCCGCCCAGGGCGCTCCTGCGCTTGTTTGCACTCGACAAGGACCGGCTTGAAAACGAGCAGACGCCGCTGACCAGCATCGAAGCCGCTGAAGCCGCCGCCGACCGCGAGCAAGTCACCGTTTCGGCCTTGTAACGAGACCGACTGCACCGCCCGGGGCCTAACTGGGGCTGGGACTGGGCCGCGAAGCATCAGCCGCCGCTTGTCGGCGCTTCTGCCGGAAGTACGTCCGCACTTTGGCTTTCTGACCAGGGAACATCCCCAGCAGCGCTGCCTCGCTCCTGCGCAGGGTCTGCACGAGGTCGAGCTTGGCCTGGGCAAGCTGCCTGGTTGCTTGGCCCAGATCGGTCTGCGCGTCGATGTACTTGCGCTCTGCATCCTCGGTGGCCTGCGCCTTTTGGTCGAGGTCCTTGCCATACTTTTTCGCAAGCGGCGCAAAGTGCTCGTCGAGCTGTTTCCGAAAGACCCGGATCGCCCGGGCTTGCTCACCGCCCCACTTGCTGATCAGCGCAGTCAACCCATCGGGAAAGGCGGCGCGGTAGCGGGAATCTTGGCGGTTTTTGCTCACGTCGGCCAGTGCTTCCAGCTCGCACTGCCGCACCAGCAGATCCACTTCGTACTCGGCCCGATCGACGACGGATTCAGCCAGAAGCTGCGCCTCGCTCTTTTGTTCCAGTCCGCCGCGCGCCTTGCGCAGCTTGTCGAGCGACGCCTTGATGGCGGCGGCAAGGGGTTGGGTGTTGGGGTCCGACGAAACCGCTGCGTAGTGATACAGGGCATCGCGGACCAGCTCTTCAACTCCGGTTCGTTCGCTTTGGATTGCCATGACAGGTGGTTAGCAGAGGTCCACCAGATCTCGCCAATCGAACGCCGGATTTTCCGTCGAGAAAAAAATTTTTGCAGCCCTCCCAAACGGAGGGCAAGTCCGCGAAATTCTGCGCGAAGTGGGAAAAAACTGGCTTCAAGATCTGGGACGCCTGGCCAGAGCGCTTGTGGCAGCACTTCCAGGTTGTGAAGGGCTGCACAAGGCGCCCTACCAACTGGTTTCTAGTTCTTGAAATCATGCGCAAAGCGACTTGTGCACAACTTCAACAATCCGAAGTCATGCGCAAAGCACTCCGCACGGCGCTTCAAGAATCGGAAGTGGCGTACGAAAGGCTAGTTGGCAACACTTCAAGGGTGCGAAGTGCCACAAGAAGTGATCTGGGACGCTATCCGGGGATGCCGCTGCAGGTGGAGCCGGGCTGGTGGGCAAGATCGTTTCCGTTTTTGCACTGTCCACCGAGTCGGCTGCCTTTTCCATCATCGCCAACCCGCAGATACAGGTCGATGGCGCGGGCGGGCGGATTCGGGAAGTCGCAGGTGACGGGCTGGCACGCACCGGGCGCAGTCGGCATCGTGGTCTGAGCGGTGCAGATCAGCTTGCCGCCGCTATCGGGGTGTCCTTCATAGAAGCTGGCGTAGATTGGTGCTGGGGACGGGGACGCGCCACGGTTGCAGACCTCGCCGCGCAGTCGCCACAGCTTGCTACAGTCGGTCGAGTCGAGCGCCGGGACCGTGCGACCCGTCGGATCAGGAAGTGAGCCGGTTCCCGTCGCCCCGCCCTGGACGTTCTGTCGGTAGTTGTTGTAGCTGAGCCAGTTGTCCGGCTCTTTGGTGGGCACCGACAGGTCGTCATTTACGTTGGTGATGTGATAGGCGTGCTGGTTCCAGATGGGCCGCGACGGCATCCAGCGATTCATCGGATCGCGCAGGATGAACATGCCTTGGGTCAGCCCCATCCACGGCGCGCCGGTCTCGGGTTCGGGCGAGTTGCTGGCCCCGCAAGCCCCGTAGGAGTCGCTGGTGACCACGATGTCGGCGTGACCATCGTTGTCAACGTCGGCAATGACCGGCAGCTCCAGGCAGGTGTTGCTGGTGACGTTGATCGCAAACAGGGTCTTGCCGTCTTTGCCGTTGTAGACGCGCAGCCAGCACTCGTCGCGATAGACAACCTCGGCGGTGCCATCGCCATTGAAGTCGAACACCGACGATCCTGTGCCGCCGGACGAGGCATCCTTGGTCTGCTTGGACCACAGAACCCCCGGATCGGTGCCGGTGCAGTCGGCGGGCTTCGGGGTGGCGGCGCACTTCATCGCATAGGTGTAGTAGCGACTGGCGGACGCCAAGCCGAAGTCGGGGACTTTGTCGCCGTCAAAGTCGGCAATCACCGCCGGACCGCCCCACCCTCCTTCGGCAACGCGATACGGCCCAAAGATCGTCTTTTGCGCCGTGTAGTCGTACACGCTGACCATCTGGCTGCCGCGATCGGACATGACCAGCAGCAGATCGGGCTTGCGGTCGCCGTTAAAGTCAGCGACCGCCGCATAGAACGGCTTGGTCGCCAGGGCCGGTGGCGTCTTGTCCGCGCCGGTGACTCCGTCATAGATCTTGTCGCTGGAAATCACCTCGGGACGGCCATCGCCGTCTAGGTCAGCGGCGACCGGCAGTGTTCCCCAGTAGGGCGTGCGGTTTGGCTTGGTCCACAGCACCTCGATCCGCGATGGTGTGCCCTTCACAAAACGCGAAACCTGCGCCCCGGCAATGATCTCAGGCGGCGCCACTCCGTCGACATCGACGATCGAAGGTGCGCTCCAGTTTTGTCCCGAGGTGTTCTGTTCTTGCGTCGGCGTCGGCGAAGTCGCGAGCACGTTGCCCTTGTAATCGAGCACAATCACCCG
>CAYTGC010000628.1:0-2991 GCA_964437195.1 uncultured Myxococcales bacterium
CGGATGCCAGACATAGGATCCGGAAGGTCTGACCGAACGCCGTCGAGAAGCTTTGCAGTCGACGCAAAAAGGGAAGGAACGAGCGGGACGTTGGCATGATTTCCTCCATCTGGAGGAGTGATGACACGCACCCAGTTCACGTGTCAATGACACTGCGCGCCGATTCCGTCTGGTCCTCGCGCAGAACCTTCCCCCTCCTTCACGCTCCGTGGCGTCGCAAATCGACCTGGTGCTTGCCAGAACGCGACCAGACCCATCATGCTCAGCAGGTCGACAACAAAGGGGGGGGCGCGATGAAGAAGCTGAGCGTCGCATGGCCAGTCCTATCAGGACTATTCCTGCTTTTTGGCGTGGTTGCAGGCTATGGCGGCGGCGGCTCTGGGAATAGCGTGAGCGGCGACCCAGACGGGAGTGCCGAGCTAGATGCGACCGACATGAGCCTGGATACCAGGGTCGCAATCTGCGCTGCTGCGAATGCCAACTGCGGTCTTATGAGTGATGGGCAAGGCGGCGTGATCGACTGCGGCTCCTGTACTGCACCGCAGACCTGCGGTGGCGGCGGCGTTTTGTTCCAGTGTGGTGGATGCACGCCGACCACATGCGTCGCGCAAGGTGCCAACGGCGGAATGAGCGGCGACGGCTGCGGCGGAACCCTTAACTGCGGAACCTGTACCGTCGCCGGTGAAACCTGCGGTGGTGGCGGCGTGGCTGGTCGCTGTGGCAAACAAACGTGCACCCCGTACACCACCTGCATGCCTCATGATCCATCACATCCAGCCTCGTTGAGGTGGGATGGCCTGGGGGATGCATAGGGCGTGGGGATGACGAAGAAGAAGGCGGCGCCGGTGTATCGATTGGATGCGGAGAAGGTGGGACAGGAGGCGGCTTGTGCCCTGGGGGATGGTCGGCTTGAGCGACGGATGCAGCAGATTGTGGAGACGATGTGCAAGCGTCCGGCGGCGTCGCTGCCGCAGCTCTTTCCGCGCGAGGCGGACTTGGAAGCGGTGTATCGATTCCTGGGCAATGACAGACTGAGTCTGGGACGGATTCTGCGGGGTCACGTGGCGCATACTGTGGCGCGCGCACAGAGTCTCCGCACCGTCTGTGTGATTCATGACTCGACCGAGTTTGCGTTCCCGGTGCGCAAGCGTCCGCGGCCCGGTCTGGAGCAGTTTAGTGAGTCTCGGCAGGGGTTCTTATGTCACTTCTCTGTCTGTGTCTCTGCGGACGGTGCCAGAGCGCCTCTTGGGTGTCTGTGGACGCAGCCCTTTGTACGGCTGCACAGAAAGTGACTTGCGACGGAGGAGCGACGACGTTAACGGGTACGGTGACGGCACCGGGTCATGACAACACGGCGACCTGGGGAACGCCGGATCCGATCCCGAACGCGTTTGTCTATGTTCCCAACGGAACGGTCTTGCCGTTTGCTTCCGGGGTCACATGTAGTCTCTGTGGTTCGGATGCGACGGGCTCGCCCTTGGTCAGCACTTATACTGGCATCGACGGCAAGTTCACGCTAACCAACGTGCCCTGTGGTGTGCCGATTCCACTGGTGGTTCAGCGCGGACGTTGGCGACGCCAGATCACGCTACCAGCGGTGGCTTGCTGCTCCACAACTGCGGTGGCGACTTCCCAGACCCGCCTGCCGCGCAACACGACCGAGGGCGACATACCGGCGATCGCCGTGGTTACCAGCTCGATGGACCCGATGGAGTGCGTCTTGCCGAAGATCGGCATCGACACCACGGAGTTCACAGACCCGACTGGCACAGGCCGCGTCCACTTCTACCGAGCCAACGGCGCGACCCTCAGTACCTCGACTCCGGCAGCGGCGATGCTACTTGGAGACGTGACGACGATGAAGAAGTACGACCTCATCATCCTCGACTGCGAGGGGTCGGCTCTCGACAAATCGGCTTACTACAACAACCTACTCAACTACACTGCCGCGGGGGGGCGAATCTACGCGACACACTTCGGCTATTCGTATTTGCGCGGCCAGAACCAGATGGCACCACCGATCCTTAACAGCGTGTGGGACGCCACGGCGATCTGGAAGGTGAACCAGACTCCACCGCCAGACCAGAGCGCGATCATCGACCAGTCCCTGGTGAGTGCAATCTTGGCGCCGGAAAGCCGCTGACGGGCACGTCTCCGAATATCTGCGGTGGCGGCGGCGTTCCGGGTGTCTGCGGCGGGGGCTGCACTCCGCTGACCTGCGCGCAGCTCGGCTACACCTGCGGCTCGTACGGCGATGGCTGCGGGAGAGTTCTGAACTGCAGGACTTGTACCGCACCAGAGGTCTGCGGTGGTGGCGGCGCTGGCAAGTGCGGTACGGGTACCTGCACGGCCAAGACCTGCTCCCAGCTTGGTCTGATGTGTGGTTCGACGGGTGATGGTTGCGGCGGCACCCTGGCTTGCGGCAGCTGCCCAATCGGCCAAGGCTGCGTCGCGGGTACCTGCAAGCTGATCGGATGCCCGCCTCTAACCTTCGAGCAGGCCTGCACCGTGAACGGCTACAACTGCGGCATCGTTGGCGATGGCTGCGGTGGAACCATCAACTGTGGTACCTGCCCGACAGGTCAAGTCTGCGGCGTGTTCGGCCCGAACCGATGCGGCGTGGTTGGGTAGTTGCTCAGGTCACGGCTTCTTTCTCTCCCTTGCTTCTTGCCCATAGGACGCCCACCGGAATGGATGGGAGGGCCTGAAGAGAGTCCGTCGAACGAAAAAACATCGCCAAAGCCACCGTGAAGCCAGCGAACCGAATGGTTGGACTTGGAGGCTGGGTCAGAGTTCTTCCGCAATCAGAAACTATCTTCCCAAGAACACCACCGTAGGTTACGATGGGGATGAGTACCCATTGTTCACGTTGTGCCGCCAGGTAGTAGCTAGCTCATCGCTCCATGAGACGAGGTGAAGGAATGAAAGTCAGCGTAGGAATATTTGCCTACAACGAAGGCGGCAGCATCGGATCCGCACTGGATTCTGTGT
>CAYTGC010000629.1:0-2990 GCA_964437195.1 uncultured Myxococcales bacterium
ATGAAGGCGATTGCCGGTACGCTCCGTCTCCAGATGGCGCAGTACCGCGAGCTGGCAGCGTTCGCCCAGTTCGGCTCCGACCTCGACAAGGCCAGCCAGGACGCACTAAACCGTGGCGCGCGCATGGTCGAGCTTCTGAAGCAGGGTCAGTACCAGCCGCTCGCCATCGCCAAGCAGGTCCTGTCGATCTACGCCGGAACCAAGGGCTTCCTCGACAAGGTGCCGGTCAGCGAAGTGCTGCGCTACGAGCGTGAGCTCTATGCCTTCGTCGACGGTAAGCCCGGCCTGTGGGACGAGCTGGACAAGAAGTGCCGCGACAAGAAGGCGTTTAAGGACCTCTCAGAGCAGATGGACAAGCTCCTCAAGGAGTTTGGTGAGCGCTTCTCGGACAAGCCTGCGGCCCAAAAGAAGGCGAGCTAGTCCATGCCGTCGCTGAAATCAATCCGCAAGCGCATCGCCTCGGTGAAGAACACCCAGAAGATCACCAAGGCGATGAAGATGGTGGCGACGGCAAAGCTGCGCCGTGCCCAGGATGCGGTGAAAGCGATTCGGCCTTATGCGAGTCACCTGTCCGACATTGCCGACGAGCTGGCGGCGCGGCTTTTGGCCGAACCCCAAGGCGGCGAGACTGCCGGAGAGGCCCAGGAAGACAGCGGTCCGTCGCTAGAGCTTCTGCATCGCATCCTCGTTGGTGGAACCGACAAGCGGGTGCGGCTCGTGGTGGTGTCGGCGGATCGTGGTCTGGCCGGTGCCTACAACAGCAGCATCTTCCGTCGGGCTGAAAAGTTCGCGACCGAAATCAAGCTTCAGGAAGGCCACAGCCTTGACCTGATCGTCGTTGGCAAGAAGGGCCGTGACTACTTCCGGCGTCGCCCACACAAGGTCGCTAGCGAGCACCTCGGCGTCGATCCGAAGTCTGCCGCTGCCCGGGCGCGTGAGCTGTCCTCGCAGCTGACCGACGCGCTCATGGGCGACGAAGTGGACGCGATCTACGTGCTCTACAACGAGTTCAAGTCGGCGGCGAGCCAGGTCGTGCGTCTGGAGCGGCTTCTGCCTCTCAAGGTGCGCGAGTCGGTCCGCACAAGGGACGAGGATGTGGACGACGAGCCCAAGCAGCTCGTGGACTTCCTCTATGAGCCGAGTCGCGAGGCGGTGCTAAGGCACCTGCTGCCGCTCTTTTTGGAGACTGAGCTTTGCCGCATCTTCCTCGAGGCAATCGCTTCGGAGATGGGCGCCCGCATGAGCGCGATGGACAACGCCTCACGCAACGCCAAGGAAATGATCGGTCGACTGACGCTGCAATATAACCGCGCCCGCCAGGCGGCCATCACCAAGGAGCTGATGGAAATCGTCGGTGGCGCCGAGGCGCTAAAGGGATAGTTTGCGATGAATACGACCCAAGCTCAAAGCACTGGACGCATCACCCAGGTCATCGGCCCCGTCGTCGACGTGGAGTTCCAAGGTGTCCTGCCGGAGATCAACACCGCGCTGCTCGTTTCCAATGCGGGCATCGACAGCAAAAGCGACAACCTGACGATCGAAGTGGCGCAGCACCTCGGTGAGCACACCGTTCGCTGCATCGCGATGGACTCGACCGACGGACTCACCCGTGGCCAGGTGGTCAAGAACACCGGCTCGCCGATCACCGTTCCGGTCGGTCCCGAGGTGCTGGGCCGAATCCTCAACGTCGTCGGCGCTCCTGTCGACGAGCGCGGCCCGGTCCAAGCATCCAAGACCCGCGCGATTCACCAGGCTCCGCCCAAGTTCACCGAGCAGAGCACCAAGGTTGAAGTCCTCGAGACCGGCATCAAGGTCATCGACCTTCTCGCGCCGTATCGTCGTGGTGGCAAGATCGGTCTGTTCGGCGGCGCTGGCGTCGGCAAGACCGTTCTCCTCATGGAGCTTATCCACAACGTCGCCAAGGCCAAGGGCGGCTTCTCGGTGTTCGCTGGCGTCGGCGAGCGTACCCGCGAAGGCAACGACCTGTACCGCGAGTTCATCGAAGGCGGCATCATCGTCGAAAACGACCTGCCCAAGAGCAAGGTCGCGCTCATCTACGGCCAGATGAACGAGCCGCCGGGAGCCCGCGCCCGCGTCGCCCTCACCGGTCTGACGGTTGCAGAGTACTTCCGCGACGTCGAAGGCCGTGACGTGCTGTTCTTCGTCGACAACATCTTCCGCTTCACCCAGGCGGGCTCGGAAGTGTCGGCGCTCCTTGGCCGTATCCCCAGCGCAGTCGGTTACCAGCCGACGCTGTCGACCGAGATGGGCGCCCTTCAGGAGCGGATCACCTCGACGGACAAGGGCTCGATTACGTCGGTCCAAGCCATCTACGTTCCGGCAGACGACCTCACCGACCCGGCCCCGGCGACCGCCTTTGCCCACCTCGATGCGACCACCGTTCTGTCGCGTGCGATCTCGGAGCTTGGCATCTACCCGGCAGTCGACCCGCTCGACTCGACCTCGACGCTGCTTCAGCCGCACGTCGTTGGTGAAGAGCACTACCGCTGCGCCCGTGACGTGCAGCGCGTGCTTCAGCGCTATAAGGAACTGCAGGACATCATCGCGATTCTCGGTATGGACGAGCTGTCCGAAGAGGACAAGCAGACCGTCGCCCGTGCTCGCAAGATCCAGAAGTTCCTGTCGCAGCCGTTCCACGTCGCCGAGCAGTTCACCAACATCCCCGGCAAGCTGGTTCCGCTGTCTGACACCATCCGCAGCTTCCGTGGAATCGTCGACGGTGAGTACGATCACCTGTCCGAGCAGGCGTTCTACATGGTCGGCTCGATTGAAGAAGCGGTTGAAAAGAACAAGAAGCTTCTCGCCGAGGCCAAGTAAGCCATGATCGCGCTGCATGTGGTGACCCCCGAGGGCAAGACCCTCGCAGAAGAGGTGGACGAGGTGTCGCTGCCAGGTCTCCTTGGAGAGTTTGGCGTGCTGCCTGGTCACGTTCCGATGCTGTCGGCAGTGAAGGCTGGCCTTGTGCGCTA
>CAYTGC010000630.1:0-2987 GCA_964437195.1 uncultured Myxococcales bacterium
ACGACCTTCATCGTCTGGTTCTGGGTCAGGTAGTTGGTGATGACTTCGTAGGCGAGCTTGTCGCCGCCGCCGCCGCCCATGCCACCAAACAGACCCTTGCCACCGCCGAGCGGGCTCGACGACTTGCCGCACGAGCCGGGAAGCTGGCAGCCGCTGTCACACGCATTGCTGTCCGCGACCGAAGCGACCCACACCTTTTGGTTTGCCGGCTTCGCCTTCGAAGTGAAAGCTTTGATCGACTCCGAGAGCATGTTGGTATGAAAGTGCGTGCAGCCCGTCGCTGCCGTCGCCAGAACGAGGAACATTGCCGAAAACGAACGCATTTGTACTCCTTGATGGTTTGTCAGGTAATCCGATGTCGGACTTGTGGGTGACTACCACGCATCAAACTACCCGGACAAGCTGCAAATGCGGTTTTCGGGCAAGAAACTTGACAGATACCAAGCTCATGTATTGGTGGCGTAGACCGAACCCACGTCGAGAAACGACACCGGGCATTGATTGAAGTGGGTCAGAGCGGTGGTTTGTCAGCCACCTTGATGGGCAAGCGCCCGCGCGGCAACACGAGGACGAAGCGGTCGTCCTGCTCTTCCTCAAGATGTGCAAGCAGCTCGTAGTACGCGGGACGAAGAAACCGAGCCGACCACCTTTGACCATCCGGCGCATCGACCAGGCAGTACAGCCCCCGACCGGGGACGTAGCACAGCGACTCTTCCGCGAGCTGCTGCTCAGTCCCATCGCTAAGCAGCAGCATCACTGCATCGCCGACCAAGCGGACATGACGAACCTGACGCGGCGCCTCGGCCACCACAATCGGATAGGAATACGGCGGAATCGAGATCAGATACGTACCGCCCGGTGTGCGATGGATTGAGCGATGAAAAAGCGCCATCAGCTTTTCATTTTGAAAGGGCTCGCCCTTGTGCCAAAAGCCACCTTCGGCATCTAGCTCGATCCGCTCTAGCTGCAGATTGGCGCGCAGCGCAGAGGCAATTGCAGGCGGCAAGCTCGCGTCCGCAAGGATCTTTTCGAGTTCTTCTTTTCCTACGCTGTCCGCTCGTTCCGATTCCGACACAGGCCGAGACTATCAGACTGCCGGGCGTTCGGATCGCGCTCGCAGGAGTCGTTCGCGCAGGACCGCATCGATCACCCAATCAGCGCCGACTGCAAAACAAGCAGAGCGGTCTTCGATGGCTGCCGGAACATCGGAATGATGCAAGTTGACGCGCAAAAGCCGCGCTTTCGGATGATCTGCCACCAGCTTTTCCGCGGGCCAGCGAATCCACATCGGTGTGTTAAAGCCCGATCCCAGATCCACAACCAACAGTCGCTTGCCCACATTGCTTCGCAACCACTCACTGTATCTTTCCGACTCCGCTTCATACGGTTTTTCGACGAACCAGTCACCGCCGCGCACATTGAGGAAGGTCGGCCCACCACAGCGCGGACACTTCGGATGCACACCCTTGGGAAGCTGCTGCGTGCGCCGATCAATCCGAGGCAAAAACTCCGCAAACAGAGACTCTGTGGACCAAGTCTCTTGTGTGCACGGAGTCAGACATTGGTAGCGACAGTAGTCCCCCTGTGGCGTGAAAATCCGATCCTTGGGAAAGCCGTTTCTTTCGAAAAGCCCGTCGGCGTTGGTCGTCTTCACAAAGTAGTTCCCGCACTGCTCAGCAAGTCGCAGAAGCTGCTTGTAGACAGAAGGACGCACATCCCCAAAGCGAACTTCCTTCACATGTGGAAGGTAGTATCCCCACGTCAGCTCTTGCGGCAAGTCCCAGACTCCCATCATGTCGAGCTTGCAGCGGAATCCATACTGGAGCATTCCTGGGTAGTCCCTGGCAAAGGCTTTTTCGTCGGTAAAATCAACGCCAGCGGCCACAGACAGGCCCGCTCCTGCACCAATCCAGATCGCTTCGGCTTGCTCGAAGTAGGACACTGCCTGTTGGATCTGCGGAGAAGATAACTTGATCATGATGGACTCCTATACAGATACAGACCGCTGGGCCAGCTTGCCGGCATACAGCGCGTGATCCATTTCCGTAAACACGTTAAAGACAATCCGTTCGAATCGGGTCGGACTCTGCTTCTGCCATTTCTCGACGGTGTGAATCGCTATGTCTGCGGCGAGAGCCTGTGGGAATCCGAACGCTCCGGTCGAGATACAGCACAGTGCGAGGCTGCGAATCTGCGGAACCTGTGCAGCGAGATCGAGACAAGATTTGTAGCAGTTCGCGAGCTGTTCACATTGGGAATCCGATACCGTCGACCCGTCAGCCACAATCGGTCCTACGGTGTGCAGAACGAACTGGCTCGGCAAAAAATAGGCGCGTGTGATCTTGGCTTTTCCCGTCGGTTCAAGATGCCCTTGTCGGTCCATGATCTGCTTACAGTCGGCGCGCAGACGCGGACCCGCCACCGCATGAATCCGATTGTCGATACAGGCATGAAACGGACGGAAACAGCCAAGCAGCGCATCATTGGCCGCATTCACAATCGCATCGACAGAAAGCTCTGCGATGTCGCCTTTCCACAGCGATACCCCACGGGGCAGCGATGTGTGGGAAACCACTCTGCGCGCCTGCGCCTCTATCGCCCACAGCCGGTCAATCGAGTCGAGTGTCTGCGCCGGAAAAGGGGATGGATCTCGCGAGATAAGGAGTGCATACAGCCGCTGCCGAGGGGAAAGATCGGGCCGTCGCAGCCAAGACAGAGCCCGCTGCTCGGCTCCGAACCGGTCGACAAGCTCTTCCACAAGCTGCTCGGCAAGCCGCGACTCTGGCTGCGCAACCCCACGCTCTGCGCCAGGCGGATGAGCACGGACGAACGGCTCATCTAGACGAATCAGCTCACGGTATTCAGACAGTTCCAGCATGCCCTTCTATTTGAGCACGCCGAAATTTTCGCACAATCTGTCAGGAATCAGACAAATTGTTCGGTATTATCGAACTATCGCGGCAGCACCCCTGCGACCCGATTGCGCC
>CAYTGC010000631.1:0-2986 GCA_964437195.1 uncultured Myxococcales bacterium
GCGGAGAACACGGCCTCACGAACGTGGATTGCATGGCCGTCGAGCACGCGCTCAAGCCTCTGTTCCGAGATGTTCCACAATCGCACCACAGGATCATTTCCACCAGTGGCCAGCCGCTTTCCATCAGGAGAGAAGTCGGCAAAGTCTAGGTAGTCGTCACTGGCACCAAGTGTGGCGATGGTCTTTCCGGTCTTCGCAGACAGGACGAAGGCTTCATGACCGTCCTTCCATCTTGCAACCACGAGCTGTCCAGTCGGATCAAAATGCGCATGCAGAATCCTGGACCGGTTCTTGGTGATCACTGGAACCTTCACTTCCAGCCGCACCTTCATGCTTGGCAGAAGCAGAAATTGGACTGTGCCGTCTCCTTTTGCGACCACAAGCTCGGAATCCTTCGGAGAGAAGACTCGTCCGCGGGGACCGCTGGCCTGGCCGTTTACTTCCGCAAGCAGTGTGCCCGTGCTGGCGGACCAAAGGCGAGTGGTTGCTCCATCATCTGGAGCCGCGAGACTTGATGTGTACACAAAGCGCTGGGCGTGATCAAAGTCGGCGGAGTGGACCTCGCCTGGATGCGACAGAGTGAGAGTCGGTGCTGCATTTTTCCACAGCCGCGCCGTCCCATCTCGGCTCGTGGTGATCATGATCGCCGCATCGGGGGCAAATCGTGCGGTACGGAGTCCGGCAGTATGTCCCTTGAGGATCTTCAGGGGGCGACCCGTGCGTGCATCCCACAAGCGCGCCGTTCCGTCTTCAGACGCGGTCAGGATCTGCATGCCATCTGGAGAGCTGTCTATCGACACAACGGGCCCTGAGTGACCCAGGAGTGGACGCACTCGCCTTCCGATGTCTACAGCCGCACTCAGTCCGTCCAGACCAGATGCTACAGGTAGCTCGGCGTTCAAAAGACTTGGGGCGACCGCTCGGATGGCCGCGGCCAGCGACTGATTCTCCATTCCGGGAAGTTGGGCGAGCTTGGTCGCTTCGGCTCCGAGCGCTGCCATCTCTGCGTGCTGGCGGAGCCGCTGCTCCGTCTTCGCAAGCTGCTGGTGGGTCTGTGTCTTGCTGACTTGAAGCGCATACAGCGCGAGCAGAAACGGCAATGCGAACAGCAAGACAAACAGGCCACGGCGACGCCGAACGGCCCAGGTGGCTTGTCTGCGGGAATCCTGTAGGAACTCTTGTTCTAAAGGGGGAAGCAGAGACTCCGCAAGCTCTATTTCCGCTGCTTCTTTGAGAAGAGGGGTGCTCCACAGCACTTCGGAGTTGCGCCCAAGACGCAGCCACTCCTTCGCTGCCACTGTCAGACGCTGCTGAACTTGCATGCGTCCTGCCTCTGCCTGTACCCACTTTTGCAGCGTGGACCAGCCAGAAACAAGGGACTCGTGAGCCAGCTCAAATGCGGGCTCGTGTTCTACCTCACTGGCAAGAAGGAGTCGCGCCTGGACCAGTGCCTCGAGGGCGGTCTGATCGGGGCCAAGATAGGTGCATAGCTCGGAGCGTACCCGTCGAAGATGTAGCCCTTGCGGAGTCGTCAGTCGCACCAGAATCTGTCTGGCTGCGAGGCGCTCTTTGGGAAGAAGCGCAGCAATCGTGCGATCGCCGTGCCGAGCCAGCGCACCGGTTACGCCACCAATGGCTGCCAGCGCTGATCTGGTAATCTGTCTACGCTTTGTATCTCGCGCTTCCCACAGCTCGGCGAGCGCGAACTGGAGGAGGGGGAGACTGCCATCGGCGCGGGCTGCAGAGTCCACAAGTTCCTCGATCAATTCCTCGCTTTCGAACTCGTAGCCGCGCTGAAGACAAGGGGACGCGATGGCTTCCCGAAGAGCGACTCTGCTAAGCGGACCCAGCACATACAGATTCGAAGCGAGCGCGCGTCCGATAAAAGGGAGCGCAGCCAAGCGGGTGAGGAAGTCGGCCCGGACAGTAGCAAGCAGTTGCAGACCAGGATGTGCTTGTCGGTACGCCAGCAGAAACTCACCGAGCAGAGAAACTTCGTCGCGATTGCTTTGGGTGAGGAGTTCTTCAAGCTGGTCGAAAAACAGCAGGACTCCGCGCGACTCTGCGGCGTACTGGGCAAGCATCCGTACGAGCTCGGTTGGGGAGCGAGAGAAGACCTCTCGGAGCGACTCGCTCGTCTGGCCAAGGATCTTCCCCACTTGCAGCAGAAGTGACTGCACGGGATGTCGGCCCGGAACGATGGTGGCATCACGATACAGTCTTGCATCGCGAAGACCTCCGGTGGCAATCCTACCCAACACACCCGCTCGACAGAGGGAGGATTTTCCGACGCCAGAGTCACCGGCCACCACAACGCAGCGACTCAACCGGAGTCGCTCCAGGACTTCGTAACACTCTGTCCTTCGTCCCATGAACACATCGCTGTTCTCTCGTTCAAAGACGCGAAGGCCACGATAGGGGTTGCCAAACTCATCGGACGCGCCACCGACCTGTGCGGTAAGCAGATCCAGCTCCGCCGCAAGCTCGCTCGCACTCGCGTAGCGCTGCGCTGGATCTACGTGCAAGCAGCGCTCGATCACTGCGGTGAACCGTGAATCGGCAAGGGGTGCCAGATCGGAAAGTCTCTTGCGAACACCGTGATCTTGTTGACTGCGTAGCTCTGTAAGACTCAGCGCAGAATAGGGAGGTTGCCCCGAACAAAGCTGGAACAGGAGCGCACCGAGACCGTACACATCACTCTGCGTTGTCGCATCCTCACCGCGAATCAGCTCTGGTGCCATGTACAGAGGTGTTCCAACGACGGCGCCATCGGCGGTGAGATCTGTCTGCTCGCGGACCGGACGCTGCGGGGGGGCGGACTCTGCTTCCTGCAGGATCGCACTTCTGCCGTTGTCGATCGCGGTTCCGTCTTCACGATCAAGTGGCGGTAGCGTCTGGGCCAGCGCCTCTCTGTCTGTCGCTTCCTTGCCACGATTCGGTGGAAGTGGAACGCTGGTTTGGTCTTCTGCGACTTTGGCCAAGCCAA